>CAZPIN010000067.1:0-13361 GCA_964586735.1 uncultured Rhodobacterales bacterium
CGCCGACGCCTGGCAGATACCGCGGGGCGGTATCGACAAGGGCGAAGTGACGGAGGCCGCCGCCCTGCGCGAGCTGTAGGAGGCGACGGGCGTCACCTCCGACGAGATCACCCAGCTGGCAGTATCCGACGTCTGGTACGATTACGGCCTACCCGTCGAGTTGGTAGGCAAGGTATGGAAGGGTCGCTATCGGGGACAGGCCCAGAAGTGGTACACCTACCGCCTCTATGTGGGCGACAGGGCGACTGACATCGCTTCCAGCGAGCTGCCGCCTTCCACATTGCTCCAAACATCTGCTTGCCTAAGGCGTTTGGGGGCACCTTCAGCCTGCGACGCTCCTCGGCGAAGAGACGCTCAAGCAGGTTCGTCGAGCGGATCGCGCGGTGGTGGTTGATCGGCATCCGCTGGTGCGCGATGCACGCCTCGTAGTCGTCCAGGAAGCAGGACATCGCCGTCGGGAGCTCGCGCTCGAAGTCCGCCACGACGCCATTGACGAGATCGCGGGCTATGGCCCTGCCGGGAGCATGGTAGACCGCGTTCACCCGCGCCTTGAACTCCGGTCAGGCGCTCTCCGGTACCTTCGCCGCCAGATTGCGCATCCGATGGCCCAGACAGCGCTGCCGCGCCGAGCGGGGGAAGCAGGCGTCGATCGCCTTGACGATCCCGAGAGCCCCGTCCGAGACCACCAGCAGGGGTCGCCGAGGCCGCGGGCGCGCAGGTACTGGAAGAAGGTGGTGACCGTTTCGGTGTTCTCCTTCGAGCCGGCCATGAGACCCAGCAGAACCTTCTTTCCCTCGCTGGTGAAGCCCCAGGCCGCCAGCACCGGCTCCCTCTTCTGGCCGGGATGAAGCCGCTCCGACACGCCGTCGACGAAAAGTTAGGCGACGTCGAACTCGCCCAAGCCGCGGGCAGAGAACTCGGTGCAGTCCTCCCACAGCGGCTCGGCCAGCTGAGACACCGCGGTCCACGACAGAAGCAGTTTCCCGGCCTCGCCGGTGAAGGCGTCCTCGACATCGCGGGTGGAGCAGCCGCGCGCCAGCATCTCCACCGCCAGGCGTTCGAGCTCGGCCGTGCAGCCCTTGACGTGCCGACGGATTTCGGAGCGGAACGGCTCGTCGCGGCCTGCGATCTACGGCGCGCCGTACTCGATGGCGCCCTCGGCGGTCTTGATGCGGGAAATGCGGGGGCCGTTGCGGTATCCGCGGCCTTCCTCGATTCCGTGCTGGTAGTGGTAGTTCCGCCCCAGGGCGTCTCTGGCCTCTTCCTCGAGGGCTTCCTCGATGAAGAGGCGGGCTGCGGTATGGACGATATCCGTGCGGCCCTCGGGACCGACGAGGCGTCCGTTGACGAGATATTCAAGCTCCTGCCTTGTGCGGTGGGATGCGGGTTTTCTGTCAGCCATGATGGCTCTCCTATGCTGGTTGCCGGTGCGGGCGCTGCCCGCGGGATGTGCTTGGACCGCGACGCCCGCCGCCCCATGCCAAATTATCCAGCAGATTGTAGACTTGACCTCATTGCCGGATGGTATGGCGGCTGGCCGGAGCCCGCCCTGTAGGACTGGAAGATCGGCTTCAGGTCGAAGTAGTCCTGCACCAGGCAGAGTATGATGTGCATCTGGTGCCTTTCGGGCACCAGCTTAGGAACAGAAGGTGGCACCAGCCAGTCCTGTTCGGGGTGCCATGGACGGAACTTCTTTGCTATGCTCATGGTGGCGAGTAGGTCTCAGTTGTGAATCGGTGTCAGCACCCTGCTGGGTAATGCTGGGACATGCTCCTAGGCGGCTAGGACCTGCCTGGGCTGGACCGTTCGAGCTGCACGCTGGCGAAGGGCGACTCTATGGCCAGTCTCTAGGTTGGGGAGGTGAGTGATGGATGTGGACATGACGCCACATGTAGTCCGAAGGACTGGCATCTTCCGTCGCTGGTTGCGAGGTCTAAAGGAGAAGGACCGGAAAGCCTTTACCACCATCAGGAACTGCATTCGGCGGCTAGTTTATGGGTATTGGGGGATGTGAAGATTCTCGGCGATCACGTTAGCGAGATGCGCATCCACTACGGCCCCGGCTACCGCGTATACTTTACAAGGCGAGGAAGAGAGGTTTTACTACTGTTGTGCGGTGGAACCAAGCGCCGACAGGACGCGGATATCGCACTGGCAAAACGCATGGCTAAGGAGCACAGTTATGGACCTTGACATACAACCCTGGGATCCTGTGGAGGGGCTGGAATCGCCCGAAGATCAACAGGAGTACCTTGAAGCCGCGCTCGCGGGCCCGGAAGAGGATACCGGATATATCGTTGCCATTATCGGAGACATCGCCCGTGCCCGCGGCATGGTCGAGATCGCGCGCATCGCAGGTATCAGCGAGAAGGAGATGTTCGAGTCTTTCATCGAGGGCGGAGTACCCTCGCCCGCCACCCTTGAAAAGGTGGTCGGTGTTCTCGGCTGCAAGCTCACAGAGCGCAAGGAAGCCGCATAGCGGCGGCCGGTGTTCAACCCTGCAGATGCCGAGCTTCACACCAGCAGCATTGGCGGGTGCGGCTAGTGGCATTCTCGGCAAGTTCGCCAATGCCAGACAGCGAACCGTCACAACTGTCAGCACCACTTGAAGTCTGGTTTACCTCAACACATTTGTCAACACCAGCGCGCAGAGACGGCCCCCGTAACTCCATCTGCGTCAGCAGATGGTCCCCGTCCCTAGGGCGGGTTCAAATTTCGCTTCTTCCCGCTGTGTTTTGCCATTTTTGGTCCTTGCTGCCCCTGTGCAAAGGCCCCACAAGTCTGGCTTGCCGCTTCTCCTTCAGACGGTAGCTGTGGTCCGCAAGCTGCACAACGTGGCTGTGGTGCAGAAGCCGGTCCAGCGGTCAAGTCCCAATCTTGCTGGATAAATTGGCATGGGGGGCGGCCCGCCGCGAAGCGGCGGGGAGGCCCGTAGACTTCTCGTGTTAGCATCATGTTAAAAGGGACCCACCCCAACGGGTGAAAAGGGACCCACCTGTAACCTGCTCTCCCCCACTCAACTTGAGGAGGAGAGCAAATGGTCACAGGAGAGCAGACCATGACAATTCTGGTTCTGGCCCAGCAGGGCAAGAGCATTCGAGCGATCTCCAGGGAGCTGGAGATCAACAGGAAGACGGTGCGCAGATGCCTGCGCCGGCCGGAGACGGCCTCGGTGTACGGGCCAAGGCCCCGCCGGGGGTCGAAACTGGATCCCTTCAAGGAGGGTCTCCGCAGGCGGATCGCCGAGGCGTCGCCTCGCTGGATACCGGCGACGGTTCATCTGCGGGAGATCCGCCGTCAAGGCTACAGCGGGGGGATCACCACCCTGCGGCTGTGGCTTGCCAGGGAGCGTCCGAAGGAGCCCGAAGAGCCGGTGGTTCGCTTCGAGACGCCACCGGGCCATCAGGCGCAGGTGGACTGGGCGCAGTTTCGCGGAGGCGCCGACCGCCTCTCGGCGTTCGTGTGCGTTCTGGGCCACAGCCGCTACGCCTTCGTGCGGTTTGTGCCCGACGAGCGGCTTGAGACGCTTTTGGATGCCCACGAGCGGTTCTTCGAGGCGGCGGGGGGCGTTCCGTGCACGCTGCTGTACGACAATATGAAGACGGTGGTGGTCCACCGCAACGCCTACGGCCCCGGCGAGCACCGCCTCAACGCCGGCTTCCGGGAGTTCGCGAAGCACCACGGGTTCCTGCCGAGGCTGTGCCGCCCGCGGCGGGCGCAGACGAAGGGCAAGGTGGAGCGCTTCATCCGGTATCTGAGGGAAAGCTTCTACGTCCCGCTGGAAGCCCGTCTGAGGGCCTCCGGGGAGGCCCTGGACGTTGCCAGGGCCAACGCCGAAGTCTCCGCGTGGCTGCGCGACGTAGCCAACGAGCGGACGCACGGCGAGACGAAGCGGGTGGTGTCGGAGGCTTTCGCCGAGGAGCGGGGGCATCTGCAGCCGCTGTGCCGTCCGTGGGGCGGGCTGAAGCCGTCGCATCCGTCGGCGGCCGCCTACGCTTCGGTGCGGCAGCACAGCCTTTCGGTGTACGACGAGTTTGGGAGGGCGGCATGAGCGAGCTGAGCCATGAGCGGCTTGCGCACCTGTGCGAGTCGCTGAATCTTCCCGGCGTGCTGGACGGCTACGCCGCGCTTGCGGCGGAGGCGAGCGAGAAGGGCCACAGTTTCGTGGAGTTTCTGGAGGGGGTGCTGCGCTCGGAGCGGGAAGCCCGTCGGGCCCGCTCCTCGCTGGCGCTGGTGCAGCAGGCGGGGTTTCCGGCGGCGAGACGCTGGAGGAGTACGACTTCGCCTTCGCGTCGTCGGCCCCGAAGCGGCAGAACGAGGAGCTTGCGTCGCTGGCGTTTGTTTCGCGCGCGGAAAACGTGCTGCTGCTGGGGCCTTCCGGCGTTGGCAAGACGCACCTTGCGATCGCGCTGGGGCTTCGCGCGGCGCAGTCAGGGCTTCGGACGCTGTTCACGACGGCGGCGGACCTTGTGCTGAAGCTGGAGACGGCGCAGCGCCAGGAGCGCCTTGGCCGGTACCTTCGGACTCTTGCGAATTACCGCCTTCTGGTGATCGACGAGATCGGCTTCCTTCCTCTTGCGCGCGACCAGGTGCACCTGTTTTTCCAGGTGGTTGCGGCTCGGTACGAGCGGGGCTCGACGGCGCTGACGTCGAATCTTGGCTTCGGAGCCTGGGATGGGGCGTTTGCCGGAGACGGTGTGCTTACTGCGGCGATGCTGGACCGGCTTCTGCACCACAGCCACGTGGTGCAGCTGGCAGGCGACAGCTACCGCCTGAAGGAGAAGCGGCAGGCCGGCCTTGTCGGGCCTCTGAAGGGGAGCGGCAAGGGCCTGAAATGAGGAGATCGCGGCGGAAATGGGGGAAAACCGACCCCCGCCCCCCTCGGGGGGCGGGGGCCATCTGCTGGCGCAGATGGAGCTTCGGAGCCAGCGCTGCGCGCTGGCGAGGTACTTCTCTGGGCGGCGCTGCGCACCGCCTGGGGGGGCTTCGCCCCCCTTTCCGTCACCCCCAGGGTGGGTCCCTTTTAAGCTGATGAGGTGGGTCCCTTTTCAACTGATGTTGACACTCGTACTCATCGAAAGCTCCGCCCGGACCCGCTCAAGCTGACGCGCCTCGAAATCGTCCAGGAAGCAGGCCGCCGCCATCGGATGCTCCCCGCTCGAAGTCCTTCACAACGCCCCTGGCAAGACCGCGAGCTATGCCCATGCCGGGAGCATGATGCACCGCCTTCACCCGTGCCTTGAGCTCCGGCCGGACGCTCTCCGGCACCTTCGCCGCCAAACTGCGGAGTCCGTGGGCCAGGCAGCTCTGCCGCGCCGAGCGGGCGAAGCCGGACCTTGGTTGCCTCGATGATCCCTAGAGTGCCGACCGAGACCATCAGCAGGGGGCGCCGAGGCCGCGGGCGCGCATGTCCGGGAAGGAGCCGGGGACCGTCTCCGTACCTCCTCGAACCAGCCAAGCACCCCAGCAGAACCTTCTATCCCACGCCGGTGAAGCCTCAGGCCGCCAGTACCGGCGCTCTATTCTGGCCAGGATGAAGCCGCTCGGCCACGTCGTCGGCGAAATGCTCATTGCCTCCTTCGTACGTGAGCTGATTTCGTTCTAACCCTACGCCGTCACAGGCGCCCTGAGCTGGTACTGGTTCCAGATTGCCGGACCGCACCCTGTGTTGGGCCTGATTCCCGGCATTTTCGCCATCCCTCACGCCAACATCTCCTTCGGCATCTTCTCGGATGCCAAGCAGTCTACTTGCCACCCCGAAGTGCAACGGCAGGACGGTACCATGCAGCCACCTAGGAGCCTGGGTCAGTATTCGGATAGAGACAGACTTGATGCCGACCAGCATCTACTTCCAATTCGCAAATGTATGCCCTGCAGCGAACTTTCGAAACACAATATCTGGAAGGCTAGGCAGATTCCCCGATTCGTAGAATACTGGGACAGGCTCCTAGTGGTTGGGTTCACAGCATGAGCAACGTCAGCAGGCGTGCAGATCCGTTCTGCTAGTGTTTACAGCGTTGTCAACCTGTTACTTTGATACCTGCCCTAAGTGCTGCTTCAGCAATATGATTTAGGTATTCTGTATCTGTGTTTGCGGATCGTGTTTCTTGAATAGCCAAATCTGTTCCTTTGCATCGGTCGCCAAACAGAAGGTACGAGTTCGATTCACTGTCCTGTCGAGAGCGCCATACCATGCCACATGCTCTTGGATTGTCACGCCAAATACTTGCAGCAAGTACTCGACATGCGTCGTAGCTGTCAGCTCGAGGAGAAAGCAGTTCGCTTTCATCGATGTTCCATCTTCTTAGTTCAGGAGTGAACAGCTTAACCAGTAATAGTTCCCGGCACACAGTAATCTGACTCACGCAGAACTCACTTACCGTGCTAATTGGCAGGATGGTTGCTGGCGATAGCTCTTGCCGGAATATTGTTTCGTACAAGGCCGCATCAAAGCTTTCTGCGGCATAAAGTGTTGGAACAACCTTTCCATCGAGCGAAAAAAGCGGCGTGAATCTTCCATCCGACTTTCTGCTGGGGTTGAAGTCAGTGCCCGTAAAGCGTTTTTGGTGACAACGAAATATACAGTCGCCAGCAGCAATTGCGTCAAATTTCTGCGCAATCGCTAACTCGGGTATTTCAATACAGGTCACCCTGCAGGCACCTCGTACGCGCGTTTGGCCGCGCTCACAACCTCCGGATCATTTCTATGGATGGCGGAAATGGGGGTTTCCCCATTAAGCCACTCATTGGGCGAAACAAGCCAGGAGGCACGCTGCCAGTCCGTGCAATTCACTGAAAACGCCTTGATTACTTCTCGAATGAGCGGGTAAGGCTGCCCATTCGGCAGAAATTGAAAGGCAGGATATATTGTGATGCCAACAAAAGGCAAGCCGATTATTCGTCCTGCAGATAGCCAAGTTCTCGCCTTGCTATCTTTGTCAGTTTCTTTGCCCCCTGCTAGACGATGAACTGACTTCTCATCCACAACAGGATATGTCTCAATAAAATGCAGTCGCAGCTCGGCGCTCATGAGCTCTACTTTAGCCATGGCCAGCAGTCGCGGGTCATTGGCATACTTGGATGAAGAAGTCGCCAGGGTATCATCCTCGAATATGCTCAAAAAGTCAAGAGGCCGATTGTGATCGTTATCTGGCTGTGGGTGCCTGTGCCTCTTGTCAGCGCCGCTATCCTTGGTGGACGATGCGTGTTTGAGATCGACCTGCCCCCTCCGCCGTCCACCGCACCTATCCTTCTGTGGCAACCTAGGCGAGACGCGGCGAGTACGACCGCGGGGCTTCCTAGCCTGCGTCGGCAGCGGTGACGATTCGGCCAGCGACGCCGATCCTGCCTTCAGTCCACCATCTGGTGTCTCATTGCTCATGGTACAGTTCCTCCCAACCTCCCGGTACAGCCAGTCTGCATCGGTGTGCTTGCCAGACTACCGGAGACCAGTACACCTGTCAACCCTATCCACTCTGGGCAAACGTATGCAGTTTCTGCGCTGGGCGCTGCACAAAGGGCAGCATCAGCCAGCTGACCGTAACAATCGGGATTGGCGAGGGCCAAGTCCCAAGTCTGCTGGATATTTGGCAGGGGGACGGCGGGCGCCGCGGTCCAAGCACATCCCGCGGGCAGCACCCGCACCGGCAAACAGCACAGGAGAGCCATCATGGCAGACAGAAAACCCGCATCCCACCGCACAAGGCAGGAGCTTGAAGACTTCGTCAACGGACGCCTCGGCGGCCCCGAAGGCCGCTCGGACCTCGTCCGCACCGCAGCCCGCCTCGTCATCCAGGAGGCCCTCGAGGAAGAGGCCAGAGACGCCCTCGGACGGGACTACTACGAGCATGGAGTCGAGGAAGGCCGCGGATACCGCAACGGCACCCGCGTCTCCCGCATCAAGACCGCCGAGGGCGCCATCGAGTACGGCGCGCCGCAGATCGCCGGCAGGGACGAGCCGTTCCGCTCCGAAATCCGCCAGCACGTCAAGGGCCGCATGGCTGAGCTCGAGCGCTTGGCGGTGGAGATGCTGTCCCGCGGCTGCTTCACCCGCGACGTCGATGACGCCTTCACCGGCGAGGACGGGAAGCTGCTTCTGTCGCGGACCGCGGTTGAGCAGCTGGCCGAGCGGCTGTGGGAGGACTATACCGAGTTCTCCGCCCGCGACCTGAGCGAGTTCGACGTCTTCTACCTGTTCGTCGACGGCGTGGCCGAGCGGCTTCACCCCGGCCAGATGAGGGAGCCGGCGCTGGCCGCCTGGGGCTTCACCAGCGAGGGAAAGAAGGTTCTGCTGGGGCTGATGGCCGGCTAGAAGGAGGACACGGAGACGGTCACCGCTTTCTTCCAGGACCTTCGCGCCTGCGGCCTCGGCAACCCCCTGCTGGTGGTCTCGGACGGGGAACTCGGCATCGTCAAGGCGATCGACTCCTGCTTCCCCCGCTCGGCGCGGTAGTGCCGCCTGGCCCATCGGATGCGCAATCTGGCGGCGAAGGTGCCGGAGAGCGTGTGGCCGGAGTTCAAGGCGCGGGTGAACGCGGTCTACCATGCTCCCGGCAGGGCCATAGCCCGCGATCTCGCCAAGGGCGTCGTGGCGGGCTTCGAGCGCGAGCTCCCGACGGCGGTGTCCTGCTTCCTGGACGACTTCGAGGCGTGCATCGCGCACCAGCGTATGCCGATCAACCACGACCGCGCGATCCGCACGACGAACCTGCTTGAGCGTCTCTTCGCCGAGGAGCGGCGCAGGCTGAAGGTGATACCGAACGCCTTCGGCGAGCGGGCGGTACTGAAGCTGATGCTCGCGGCGACGTGGCGTGCGGCGACCCGCTGGAAGCCCATCAGGGTCCTCGAGTTCGAGGCTCGTCAGCTTGAGCTGATCCGCGTGGAGCTCTCGGAGGAGTACGAAAAGTCTACGGGCTTCCCCGCCGCTTCGCGGCGGGCCGCCCCCCATGCCAAATTATCCAGCAAGATTGGAACTTGACCCCCCAAACTTGAGGATGAGAGCAAATGGTCACAGGAGACCAAGCCATGGAAGTCATCGTTCTGGCCCGTCAGGGCAAGAGCATTCGAGCGATCGCCAGGGATCTGGAGATCAACAGGAAGACGGTGCGCAGATGCCTGCGCCGGCCAAAGACGGCCACGGAGTATGGGCAGAGGCCCCGCCGGGGGTCGAAACTGGATCTCTTCAAGGAGGGATTTCGCAGGCGGGTCGCCGAGGCCGCCCCGAAGCGGACTCCGGCGACGGTGCATCTACGGTAGATCCACCGTCAGGGCTACAGCGGTGGAATCAGCATCCTTCGGGAGTGGCTTGCCGAGGAGCGTCCGAAGGAACCCGAGTCGCCGGTGATTTATTACGAGATGCATCCCAGCTATCAGGCGCAAGTGGACTGGCGTATTCCATCGCTGGTCACAAGTTCCAAAAGAGAAGGATCGGAAAGCCTATATCACCACAAGGGATCTCGTTCGGCGGATTGCTTATGAGGATTTGAGGCATGTTGTCATCACCACAAGCTGCGGACTGTGCTGCGTAGTTTTCCAAGCTTTGGGATGTCGGAAATCGTTAGTACTCACCCACACACAGGCGTCCAACTTAGCAACTTATGCTTTATCGCTGGTTGTGTGCAGAGACTGGTAATTATGCAAATTTCGAGTCAAACACGTACTCCTCTGTTTGGCGACTGTACTGTTCCTCCCTGCTGATGCACTTCGGAGTGGCATCGGGTATATAGATTCTAGTCAATATGGATCCATAGTGTCTATTTGTTTGACTTTTTACGATTGCAATCCCTGCAAAGCATTTGACAATTATCAATTGTTGTCTTTCCGTTTTCTGACCATGGCTTAATGTGATCTGCCTCCATTTCATTAATGTCAAACTTGCCCTTACAAATTTGACAAACACCATCTTGATTCTCAAACGCTTCAATTCTCATTGCTTCTGAGAAAGTCCGTATATTCAAATACTTCTCCTCGCCGCTCAAAACATATCTATAAATTCCTGACTTGTTGCCAACGTCATCGTCAAGGAAAAGCCTCTTAACCTCCATCTCAAGTTCAGCTGGATCCAAGTCTATGTCTCGAAATTCTTGATAAAGCTGCCCCCAATTCACAGATTTCATATTATTTCTATACTTTGGAAAAGTTGCCTTAACCCAGTTTATAACCGATTGAAAGTGATTCCACAACTCAATGGCCCGCTTATCGTTCTGATGCTTTGACATGTATCCCTCGATGTCCCCATTGTTAATCCACTTTATCGCGGTTTCGAGATACTCTTGCCGAATGGGTGAACCTGATATATATTTGCCCCCAATATCTCGAGCCGGGCTATTTGACCGGCTGAAGTAGCTCTTGGCATGTGATAGCCACGGTCCATGATATACAGCATTGCGTAGCTCTTGGTCAGATAATTGTTCTCCGGCAATGTTAATAATCTTGAACCACTTTAACTTTTCACTATCTGTACCAGAGCAAACATAAACCATAAGTGGGTAAGACAAAATTACCTCCCGTTCATCACATTGCAAGTTGTGAAACGCCAGCCCATTAATGGAAAACTTCCCCATAATATATTGGCAAATAGAAATGGTGCGCTGTTGACCGTCAATAATTTCAAATCTACTATCACCAATATCTGCCCAATACATAGTGTTGAGCGGCAGCCCTTCCCTAACGGAATTTATCACGGCATCCCGCTGCTTATCCTTGTAGACAAACTCACGTTGATAGGCAGGCCGAATGTCAAGCCTACCTCCGTAGCCCGTTACCCCACCTTCATCGTTGTCACTATACTCCTCCGCAAGATCACGGATTGTAAGTTTTTGCTCATATACATTCATGATTGAGGCGTCCTATTTTTTATTAGGATACGAGCGTACGCTTGTATGTAGAGATTACTATCTACAATATAGTAAGTTTTCGTAGTTGGCTTCTCTATTCGAAGCGCAGGACCATCGTTTAGCTTAGTTACCTCAGTACGTCTACCAGTTCCACTTACCTGTACCTGTGGTGGATAAATTTTGCTTGCCGCACCAAACCATGTTTTGGTAATACCAACAATCTCAAACTGTTCTGGGTTATACTTATCCAAAAATGTAATTGGCACTCCCATAATCCCGCTATAGTCAATGGGAATGTCCTTTGTCTTACTCACCTCAATGGCATCATAATTGTCGTAATGCGGGTACTCATCGACGGAGTAGTTACGGTAAAGGATCAATTCCTCGTGACGTTTCTTGTGATCAATATTTGTAAACCACGTTACATTTCTAAACTTCACAAGACCAGTCTCTTCGTCGTAAACGCCGGATGCGTACTCGCCTGCTGTACGCACGGCAAAAAACGCGTTGCCAGCTGCAAAACCATATCCAGGCCAAAACATGTTGTCTTTAATATATGGAAATACTTCCTTATAGGTAACTGCATTCCACGGACCAATTATGACAAATTTTTTGCCACTCTCCATTAACTGTGATACGTACTCACGAAACAAAGAAAACGGTGGATTTGTCACAACAATATCAGCATCTTCAAGAATGCTAATGCATTCATCGCTACGGAAATCACCATCGCCTTCAAGATGCGTTGTTCCGATGTCCTCCACTCGCGGTACAACTTCGCCATTTCTAAATCCATCGTACTCCAACATAATAGCTCTTTCATCATCATGGTGTGAGAAGAGATCTCGTTCTTGACTCTTATAGCAAGTTGTGATTAACTTTTTAAGGCCGAGATATTCAAAATTATGGCTGAAATAGTGAAAAAAGTTGCTCACTCGAGGATCGTCGCAATTGCAATATACTACCCTGTTTCGAAAGTGCGGCACGTAGTGGGAGAGCTCCCTTTCTATATCAGAAAGCTGCGTGTAGAATTCGTCGTTTTTGGCCTTTTTGGCCGCGGAAAGATTCTTTGTCAATGCGGTCATTGCACCAACTCCTTTCATCCTCTACCCTGCACGCCGCCCTAAAGGCGACGAACATGAAGGTAAGTGTGGTATATGCAGCCGTGAACTATGGGGTTGCGCATGACTTCCGTACAAACGCGAAGCACATTGTAACTCGCTCAGGTAGCCCCCGCGAAACTTCATCACAAGTTTGGTAGAATGTATGAGCATGAGGATATTGCACTTAGAAGTAATGAGCGCTAACTAAGCGACCAACCGCTCGAGTTCGCGCAGCGCCTTTGCGCCATCCTCATCGCCGCGCTTCTCCGCGTTCCCCGCCTGACGCTCCACCTCCTTCTGCGTCCACTCCTTTCTTGGCAGGGCTGCATCGGCAAGCACCGTCACGCGCTCGGCCGAGACCTCCGCAAAGCCGCCCAGCACCACGAACTCCTCCACCTTCCCGTCGGTATGCACCGACAGAAGCCCTGGCCGCAGCGACGATACCACCGGGGCGTGCTGCGGCATGGCGCCGAAGTCTCCCACCACCCCCGGCACCACCACCATCTCCGCCTCGCTGCGGTACAGCAGGCGCTCTGGCGCCACCAGCTCGACTGTAAGCGTGTCAGACATGGATCAGGCCGCCTCTTTCGCCAGTTCCTGGGCGCGGGCGATCACCATGTCGATGTCGCCCACCATGTAGAAGGACGCCTCCGGGAAGTGGTCGAACTCCCCTTCGCACAGCCGCTTGAAACCGTCGATGGTCTTCTCCAGCGGCACGAACTGCCCCTTCGACCCGGTAAACACCTCCGCCGAGAAAAACGGCTGCGACAGGAAACGCTGGATCTTGCGCGCCCGCGCCACCGTCTGCCGGTCCTCCTCCGACAGCTCGTCCATGCCGAGGATGGCGATAATGTCCTGCAGCTGCTTGTAGCGCTGGAGGATCTCCTGCACCCGCCGCGCCACCGCGTAGTGCTCCTCTCCCACCACCGAGGCGTCGAGGATACGCGAGTTGGAGTCCAGGGGGTCCACCGCCGGATAGATGCCCAGCTCGGCGATCTGGCGCGACAGCACCGTGGTCGCGTCAAGATGGGCAAACGACGTCGCCGGCGCCGGGTCCGTCAGGTCGTCCGCCGGCACGTAGATGGCCTGCACCGAGGTGATCGACCCCGACTGCAATGACGTGATCCGCTCCTGCAGGGCGCCCATGTCGGTGGCCAGCGTCGGCTGGTAGCCAACCGCCGAGGGAATGCGGCCCAGCAGCGCCGAGACCTCCGACCCCGCCTGGGTGAAGCGGAAAATGTTGTCGACGAAAAACAGCACGTCCGCCCCCGACTCGTCGCGAAACTGCTCCGCCAGAGTCAGCCCCGACAGGCCCACGCGGGCGCGGGCGCCAGGCGGCTCGTTCATCTGCCCGTACACCAGCGCCACCTTCGATTCGCCGAGATTGTCCGGCTTGATCACCCCCGACTCGATCATCTCGTGG
>CAZPIN010000068.1:0-28401 GCA_964586735.1 uncultured Rhodobacterales bacterium
CTGTTGCATGATGCCGCTTACCCGCTTGACGCAGCTCGACCATGGCAGTCTGGGTATTGCCCAGGAAGGCTTGTAAATGGCTCTGTTCGACACTGTCGCCGACACGCCGCTGGCCGACAGGCTGCGGCCAGAACGCCTCGACATGGTGGTGGGACAGGACCACCTGCTGGGTCCAGGCCGTCCGCTGGCGCGCATGGTCGAGGAGGGGGACTGGGCATCCTTCGTGCTATGGGGGCCGGCGGGCGTGGGCAAGACCACCATCGCCCGTTTGCTGGCGGCAGCCAGCGGAAGGGAGTACGTGCCGCTCAGCGCGGTGTTTTCCGGTGTCGCAGACCTGCGCAAAGCCTTTGACAAGGCGCGCTCTTTGCGGGAGACGGGACGGGGTACGTTTCTGTTCGTTGACGAGATCCACCGCTTCAACCGCGCCCAGCAGGACGCGTTTCTACCGCCGGTGGAAGACGGCACGGTGCTGCTGGCAGGCGCCACCACCGAAAACCCTTCCTTCGAGCTCAACGCGGCCCTGCTGTCAAGGCTGCAGGTGTTCACGCTGCGGCGGCTGGATGGCGCGGCGCTGGAGACGCTGCTGGAGAGGGCAGAAGAGGCAGAGGGCCGCAATCTGCCGCTGACCGACGACGGCCGAGAAACCGTGCTGGCGATGGCGGACGGCGACGGGCGGGCGGCACTCAATCTGGCGGAGCGGCTGTTTGCCATGCCGGACGAGCCGCTGGGACCGGCGCAGCTGGCGGAGACTCTTGCGCGGCGGGCGGCGGTCTACGACAAAAGCCGCGACGAGCACTTCAACCTCATCTCCGCGCTGCACAAGAGCGTGCGCGGCTCGGACCCCGACGCGGCGCTGTACTGGCTGCATCGCATGCTCGGGGCTGGCGAGGACCCGCTGTATGTCGCGCGAAGGGTGGTGCGGATGGCTTCAGAGGACATTGGCCTGGCTGACCCCGAGGCCCTGCGGCTTGCAGTGGCGGCGAAGGACGCCTACGAGTTTCTGGGATCGCCGGAGGGCGAGCTGGCAATCGCCGAGGCGGTGGTGTACTGCGCGACCGCGCCCAAGTCGAACGCCGTCTACAAGGCCGCAAAGGCGGCGCTGGCGGCGGCGAAGGACTCTGGGTCGCTGCCACCGCCCAAGCACATACTCAATCCCGTAACCGGGCTGATGCGGAAAGAGGGATACGGAGCTGGCTATGCCTACGACCACGACGAGCCCGAGGCGTTTTCCGGACAGCGGTATTTTCCCGAGGGCATGGCGCCTGGCCGCTACTACGAGCCGACAGAGCGCGGGCGGGAGCGGGAAATCGGCGAACGGCTGAGGACCTGGCGCCGCCGGCGCGACAAGGGGGAGGGCAGCACGACATGATGCTCAATGCGCTGCTGGTGGCGGCTGGCGGGGCGGCGGGAGCCGCGCTGCGGTTTTTATCCATTCAGGCTCTGGCAGGTACCTTGGGCAGGGATGCGTACTGGGGGACGATGCTGGTCAATCTGGGCGGCTGCGCGCTGATGGGAGTCGGCGCGGCGTTTCTGATGGACCGTCTGGACCGCAGCTATCTCCTGCTGCTGACAGGGGTGCTGGGCGGCTACACCACGTTTTCGGCATACGCGTTCGACGGCTTCCGGCTGCTGGAGCAGGGGCGGTACGGCACCGCGGTGCTGTATCTGGCGGGTACGCCTGTGCTGTCGCTGGCGGCGTTTGCCGCGGGACTTGTGTCCGCCCGCGCGCTGATGGCATGAGGCGGGCCGTGCAGCAGCTGGAGGTATCCGTTGACGAGGAGGGCATGCGTCTGGACCGCTGGCTGCGCGGGCGGTTTCCGGGACTGCCGCAAAGCCGCATTGAGAAGCTGCTGCGGTCTGGCGCAATACGGGTCGAGGGCGGACGGGCGCGCTCCAGCAGGCGGCTGGCGGCTGGCGAAACTGTGGACGTGCCCGATCTAAAGGCGGCGCCGCGGGCGAAACCCGCCCGCCCCGCCAGTGCGGGCCCGCTGGAGGGAAGCGTGCTGCATCGCGATGACTGGATAATTGCCATCAACAAGCCGTCCGGCCTGGCGGTACAGGGCGGCACGGGACTTGCCAGCAGCGTGGACCGCCTTGCCTGGGCGCTGGTGGGTGCCAATGAGGAGCCTCCAAGGCTGGTGCATCGAATAGACCGCGAGACGTCGGGGGTGCTGCTTATGGCGCGCCACCGCCGCGCGGCGGCGGAGATTGCGGCGGCGTTTCGGCGTCGGCGGGTGGAAAAGGTTTACTGGGCGGCGGTAGTTGGGCGGATGGCGGCGCCGGAGGGAGAGCTGCGGGGAAATGTACGCAGAGCCGCGGGCAAGGTGGAGCGGACGATGGAAGTGGTGGAGCGGGCGGAGGAAGCGGGGCGAGAGGGGCGTGGCGCGCGCACGGCCTACCGCATACTGGCAACGGCGGGACATCAGGCCAGCTGGGTGGAGCTGCGGCCGAGCACGGGACGCACGCATCAGATCAGGGCGCAGCTGGCGTCGGCGGGCCAGCCCATAGTGGGCGACCGTCGCTACGGCGGCCAGGCGGCGGGCGGGATGGGGCAGGGCATGCATCTGCACGCCCGGGCCGTATCGCTGGAGCATCCGGCTGGCGGGCGATTGGAGGTGGTGGCGCCGCTGCCGGAGCACATGCACCAGACCTGGAATCTGCTGGGATGGGACGAGGAGGGAGAGAAGTGACGGAAGATGGCGGCGGCCGCTATCGGCCAGAAGGCGCGCCTGCGATGACGCCGCGGGGCCGGCCGGTGGAGGTGCCGACGAAGCGTATGGCCGAAGTGATTGCCGGCGCGGATGACCCGCGGCAGGTAGCGCTGGGCATCACCATGCGGGCCATCGACCGCAGCGAAGAGGAACGGGAAGCCGCGGCTGAATCATTGGCGCGGTCGATAGGCGGAGATGCGCTGCTTTACTGGGTGGAGGAGCCAGACGAGCTTGTGCGGCTGCAGAGCGAAACCTGGGGGCCTGTCGTGGAGTGGGCGGGGAAGCTGCTGGGTGCCGACCTTTGGCCAGTGGCGGCGCTGACACCCGCGCCGGCAACAGCCGAGAAGGAGGCGCGGGCGTATCTGGACCGGCTGGACCGTTTCCAGCTGGCGGCGATGGAGGCTGTGGCCATGCATCTGGACTCGCTTCTTCTGGCGATCGCGCTCAGGGAGGGAAGGCTGGCGGCGCCGGAGGCATGGGAAATGTCGGTACTGGAGGCGCGGTGGCAGGAAGGGAAATGGGGCGAGGATGCCGAGGCGATGGAGGCGCGCGAAGAGCGCCGCCGCGAGTACTGTGTGGTGGCGGAGACGATGGCGAGCATTGAGGGGACGGACGGGTAGGAAAGTCCAGCGGACTGACTACCACTGTCTTCTGACGTCGAGTCCCATCGAGCGGCTGCTGTGGCGGTCCGCATTGCCCAGTCCGTCGAGGCCGGCGCGGAAATCGACGTTGAAGCCGTTTTCCAGGTGAAGCAGAATCGAGCCATCGAGAGCGGCGGAGAAGTTGGTCTCCCGCGGGCCGTCAATGTTGTCGCTGTCATAGTTGAAACGGGCCTGCGCCGACAGGGTGCGGTTCTCGGCGAAGTCCCAGGTAAGCCGCGCTCCGGCGTCCAGGCGCGAGAGGCTCATGAACACGCTCCCCAAGTCGTTGCCGACGCTGTCGACGAAGGGCCTGTGGCGCTCCTGGACGTGCATCGCGCCGATATGGGGTATGACATCCATGTTGGCCATCCGCCAGCCGAAGTCGCCTTTCAGTCCCGCCCGGGCCGTGAAGCGGTATGCCATGTACTTGCCGTATACCGTTGCATTGCGAATGCTGGGCTCCGCATGTCCATAGGCCATGGCGCCGTCCAGTATCATGTTCTCGCCGATGCGCCTTGCTCCGTACGCTCCGACCTCCTGAGAATCGAAGGACATGTCGAAGCCGTCAAGCCTCAGGTCCCCGTCGTAGTGGCCGAGCAGCCAGCCAAGCGTGTGGTTTCCCGACTCGGAAAGGCGGTCCGCTCCAACGTAGAAGTCGGTTGAGCGTCCCTCGTAGGCTGTTTCGATGTCGCCCATGTACATGGAACCCCAGGTAAGCCAGCCAGGCGTGCCGGGTTCGCTTTTCGGGCGGATGTGAGCCTTGATCTCGTTCTCGCCTTCGGACGACGCGGCGGCGTAGAAGCGATTCCGCGGGCCGCCAAGCAGGCGGTCCGTTGCTGCAAAGGAGGTGACGGTGGTGAACCGGTTGACATGATACAGCAGCATATTGCCGGCTCCCCGCAGTTTCGGCCCTGCCAGTATCGTTGTGGCAGCCGGGGCGTCGTTGTCCATCAGCATCAGCTGCTGCTGAGGGCCAATCGGCGTGTTTGCATTGTTGGCGTGCATCGCGTCAACCATGATGTATTCGTCCGGCTCCATCAATTCATCGTCTATCATAAAAACTCTGGCGCTGATCGAGGAGCTGCCTGCAGGCATTGACAGCGTGACGTAATACGGAGACCTTACTTCTTCCAGAATTTGTGCGGACGTGGGGCCTGCCCCGCCGGACCGCCTGGCCCCGGGCATTTGGTCGGGGTAGCTGGGCATGTCGAAGTCCGTGCCAATTTCGGCCGTACCGGTAAACGCAAGCGTGATGGTTTGATCGGCCGAGTAGACCATGCTGTTGAGAGACAACACCGTTATCTCGACGCTGTCCCCCTCATGCACCATATTCTTGGACACCCGCAAACTCAGGTCGAATACGATCTCGTCGCGTATCTTGCCGGATGCGGTGGCGGTACCAAGTTTCCATGCTGGCGTGGCGGGTTGCTGCAGAGTTACCGTGACGGTTTCGCTCTGCTCGTCGAAATTGTCGTCAACAGTGGCCAGCGTGATGGTTTTTGCCATGTCTCCCGGAGCGAATACCAGTGGGCTGGCGGTCTGATCGCTGACGTCCGCTGCGCCGGCGGTGCCGCCAAGCTCGTAGGGTACCGTGATTGTCTGGAGGCTAGAACGGCTGAGCGTGACCGAAAAGGTTAGATTGTCGCCTTCGGTCACGGCGGCCGGATCATTTACGGCGATTGAAACCACCGGACCGCCGTCGTTGTCCGTGATGGTGCCGGTGGCTTCCGCAATGCCTACCGTCGTGCCGCCCGATGTCGGCGTCTGCAGGGCTGCCACGACGGTTTCGCTTTGCTCTTCGATGGCGTCGTCGACAATGGCCAGCGTGATGGTTTTTGCCATGTCTCCCGGAGCGAATACCAGGGGGCTGGCGGTTTGATCGCTGAAGTCCGCTGCACCGGCGGTGCCGCCAAGCCTGTAGGGCACCGTGATAGTTTGCGTGCTTTCATGGCTGAGCGTGGTTGTGAAGGCGAGGGTACCGCCTTCAACCACGGTTGAAGGATCTTCCACTGCGATTGATACAGCGGGCGGAAGCTCGTTATCGATGATGGTCAGAGTCTTGGTGCCAATCGGGGATCCGCCATGGGCAGCGGCCACCACAACCGTTTCGCTCCCTTCAAAGACTGAATCATCAAGCGCGGTGACCGTGGAGCTAGCCGGCGTTCCGTCCGCCGCGAGCGTAATCCGGTAGGTCTGGCCGCCAGCCGCCACTGGAGTCTCCGAAACCGCAAAGTCGCTTCCAGGAACTGCCGTGCCGGACAAAGTCAAGTCAATATTTTGCACAGTGGGGTAAGTTATGCCGTTTGTGATGCGCACCGTCACCTCTGCCGCCCCTCCATCTTCATGTATGGAGGCGGGATTGACGGATAGCGCCAAGACTGCAGTATCGTCGTCGGAGATCGTAGTGACCACCGGGCCGATAGCAGTACCGCTGCCAAGCGCCGCGCTTACCTCGATGGTTTCCCCGGTACCTTCATCAATGCTGTCCTGTACCGCGGAGAAGGTGACGGTGGCAGAAGACGTACGCGCCGCCAACGGTATTTGCCAGGCCGCATCGCTCCCAGAGATACCGCTCCCAGAAACGTGATAGTCCGCATTCGGCGTTGCCGTGCCATTGAGCGTCAGATTGATGACTTGGTCGGTTTCGTATGCTGTGCCGCCAGTCGAAATCGTCAGCGTTGCCTGGCCCTGGCTTTCGGCGATGGAGGAGGGCGTTAGGGATAATGCTAGAGCAGGCGGGTTGTCATTGTCCATTATAGTTCCACGCCCGATGGATTTGCCGAGAGCGGCGGCGTGTGGATTGGTAAGGGTGACCTCGGCAGTTTCGTCAGCTTCGTCGACGGTATCGTCGTGCATATCGAGCATGATGGTCTTCTTCATGTCGCCTGGATTGAAGGTGACGGTGCCGCTGGTTACGCCAATGAAGTCGTCCGCGTTTGCCGAACCGCCGGTCAGGCTCCAACCGACGGTTACCATTGTGCTGCTGGCAGCGCCGAGGGTTACGGCGAATTCAAGATCGCCACTTTCGTCTGCGGAGGCCACGTCCGCAATGGAGACGGCCGGGGCGCTGTCGTCGTCGGTGATAGTACCAGTTGCGCTTGCGCCATTGCCGGATGCGATGACGGCGTCTCCGGCGGTGACCGAGGCGAGTGCGGCCGTGAAGGCCTCGCTGGGCTCGTCAATGCGATCCTGGATGGTTGCGACGCTGAACGTGCCCTTTGTGTCCCCTGCCGGAATGGTGACGGTGGCAGGGGAGGGAAGCCAAAAGTCCACACCGGCGGTGGCCTGTCCGTCGGCGGTACCTCCAGTTACTGCGAAGCTAACTGTTATGGGGCTGGCGCTGGGGTGGCTGAGCGAGACCGTGAAGGGCAGGCTGCCACCTTCGACGACCGAGGAAGCGCCGGGAGGTTCGAACCCGATCGACGCAACGGGGGCGCTGTTGTTGTCATTGATGGTGCCGGTAGCTTGCGCAGTGCCTATCGTCGCGCCGCCGGTTGTCGGCGTCTGCAGCGTCGCTACGACGGTCTCGTTGGGCTCGTCGATGGTGTCATTGACAGTATCCAGCGTGATGGTTTTTACCGTGTCTCCTGCAGCAAATACCAGCGGATTTCCGGCCCGGTTGGTGTAGTCAGCGGCGACGGCGGTGCCGCCAAGCGTGTAGGGCACGGTGACGGTCTGGGTGCTCTGGTGGCTGAGCCTGACCGTGAAGGTCAGAGTGCTGCCCTCGGTTACGGCGCCTGAACCGTTAACGGCGATGGACGCCGCCGGAGGACTGTCGCCGTCGGTGATGGTGCCGGTGGCCTGCGCGGCGCCTACTGTCGCGCCACCGGTTGTCGGCGCCAGCAGGGTTGCCACGACGGTCTCGTTCTGCTCGTCGATGGTGTCGTTGACAGTATCCAGCGTGATAGACTTCACCGTGTCTCCCGCAGCGAATACCAGCGGGCTGCCGGTCCGGTCAGTGTAGTCTGCGGCGACCGCGGTGCCGCCAAGCGTGTAGGGTACGGTAACAGTTTGGGTGCTCTGGTGGCTGAGCCTGACCGTAAATGTCAGAGTGCTGCCCTCGGTCACAGTGCCTGATCCATTCACGACGATGGATGCTGCCGGAGGATTGTCGCCGTCGGTGATGGTGCCAGTGGCCTGCGCAGTGCCTACTGCCGCGCCGCCGGTTGTCGGCGTCTGCAGGGTTGCCACGACAGTCTCGCTCGGTTCGTCGATGGTGTCATTGACGGTATCCAGCGTGATGGTCATTTCCGTGTCGCCCGCAGCGAATACCAGAGGGCTGCCGGTCCGGTCGGTGTAGTCCGCGGCGACCGCGGTGCCGCCAAGCGTGTAGGGCACGGTCACGGTCTGGGTGCTCTGGTGACTGAGCCTGACCGTAAAGGCCAGAGTACCGCCTTCGATGACGGCGGCCGGGGCATTCACGGCAATCGACACCGCTGGGGCATCGTCATTGTCATTGATGGTGCCGGTGGCTTGTGCGGTGCCTACTGTCGCGCCGCCGGTTGTCGGCGCTAGCAGGGTTGCTACGACGGTCTCGTTCGGTTCGTCGATGGTGTCGTTGACCGTGTCCAGCGTGATGGTTTTTACCGTGTCTCCCGCAGCGAATACCAGGGGGCTGCCGGTGCGGTTGGTGTAGTCCGTGGACGCGGCGGTACCGCCAAGCGTGTAGGGCACCGTCACGGTCTGAGTACTCTCTCGGTTGAGCGAGACGGTGAAGGCCAAAGTGCCGCCTTCTGCCACAGCGGCCGGAGCCTTCACGACAATTGATACGGCCGGGGCATCGTCATTGTCATTAATGGTGCCGGTGGCTTCCGCAATGCCTATCGTCGCGCCGCCTGTTGTAGGTGTCTGTAGGGTAGCTACGACGGTCTCGTTTGGCTCGTCCACGTTGTCATTGGCCGTCAGCAGGGTGATTGTCTTCTCGGTTTGCCCCGGAGTGAATTCCAGCGGGCTTCCAGCCTGATCGGTGTAGTCTGTGGACGCGGCGGTGCCGCCGAGCCTGTAGGGCACTGTCACGGTCTGGGTGCTTTCGCGGTTGAGCGAGACGGTGAAGGCCAAAATGCCGCCTTCGGTCACGGTGGCCGGAGCTTTCACGGCAATCGATACGGTCGGAGAGTCGGTGGCGTCAGTGATGGTGCCAGTGGCCTCTGCGACGCCGAGCGTCGCATCGCCCGATGTCGGCGTCTGCAGCGTTGCCACAACGGTTTCGTTCTGCTCGTCCACGTTGTCGCTGGAGGTCAGAAGGGTGATTGTCTTCTCGGTTTGTCCAGCAGTGAATTCCAGCGGGCTTCCGGTCTGATCTGTGAAGTCCGTCGCCGCGGCGGTGCCGCCAAACCTGTAGGGTACCGTTACAGTCTGGGAACTTGGGTGGTTGAGCGAAACGGTAAAGGTCAGGGTGCCGCCTTCGGCCACGGTATCCGGCTCATCCACGGCGATAGATGCGGCCGGGGGACTGTCATTGTCATTGATGGTGCCAGTAGCCTCTGCGACGTCTATCGTCGCGCTGCCGGATGTTGGCGTCTGCAGCGTTGCCACTACGGTTTCGTTCGGCTCGTCGATGAAGTCGTCGACAGTGGCCAGCGTGATGGTTTTTTCCGTGTCTCCCGCAGCGAACACCAATGGGCTTCCGGTCTGGTTGGTGTAGTCCGTCGTCGTGGCGGTGCCGCCAAACCTGTAGGGCACCGTGACGGTCTGGGAACTTTCGTTGCTGAGGGTGACCGTAAACGCCAAAGTACCGCCCTCAGTTACGGCGGACGGAGCCTTTACGGCGACTGAGATTTCCGGGGGATTGTCGTTGTCATTGATAGTGCCAGTGGCCTCCGCGACGCTTATCGTCGCGCCGCCGGATGTTGGCGTTTGCAGCGTCGCCACGACGGCTTCGTTCGGCTCGTCGATGGTGTCATTGACAGTGGCCAGCGTGATGGTCTTTTCCGTGTCTCCCGCAGCGAACACCAGCGGGCTGCCGTTCTGGTCAGCGTAGTCCGTCGACGCGGCGGTGCCGCCAAGCGTGTAGGGCACCGTCACGGTCTGGGTGCTCTCGCGGTTGAGCGAGACAGTGAAGGCAAGAGCGCCGCCTTCATCTACTGCTGCCGGAGCTTTGACGACAATCGATACAGTCGGGGAATCGGTGGCGTCAGCGATGGTGCCAGTGGCCTCCGGTGTGCCTAGCGTCGCGTCGCCTGTGGTCGGCGTCTGGAGCGTTGCCATGACGGTTTCGTTCTGCTCATCCACGTCGTCGCTGGAGGTCAGAAGCGAGATCGTCCTTTCGGTTTGACCCGGGTTGAATACCAATGGGCTGCTGGTCTGGTCGGTGAAGTCCGAGGCCGAGGCTGTGCCGCCAAGCGTGTATGGCACAGTGACGGTCTGGAAGCTCTCGTTGCTGAGGGTAACCGTGAAGGCCAGGGTGCCGCCTTCGGTGACGACGGCCGGAGCTTTCACGGCGATTGAGGCCGCCGGCGGATTGTCGTTGTCATTGATGGTGCCGGTGGCTTCGGCGATGCCTACCGACGCGCCGCCGGTGGTCGGTGTATCGAGCGTCGCCACGACAGTCTCGTTCTGCTCGTCGATGGTGTCGTCGACAGTGGCCAGCGTAATGGTTTTCTCCGTGTCTCCCGCAGCGAACACCAGCGGGCTGCCGGTCTGGCTAGTGAAATCAGCTGCCGAGGCGGTGCCGCTAAACCCGTAAGGCACCGTGATTGTTTGAGAGCTCTCGCGGTTGAGCGTGACAGTGAAGGTGAGAGTGCCCCCTTCGGTGACGGCGGGCGGAGCTTCCACGGCGATGGACGCGGCCGGGGCGTCGTCGTTGTCATTGATGGTGCCGGTGGCCTCTGCGATGTCTATCGTCGCGTCGCCCGATGTCGGTGTCAGCAGCGTTACGACAACGGTCTCGTCCAGCTCGTCCACGTTGTCGTTGGATGTCGGCAGGGTGATGGTCATTTCGGTTTGGCCCGGATCGAATGTTAGCGGGCTGCTGGTCTGGTCGGTGAAGTCGTCTGTGACCGTGGCGGTGCCGCCGAGCCTGTAGGGCACGGTGACGGTTTGGGAGCTCTGGCGGTCGAGCGAGACAGTGAAGGTGAGGGTGCCGCCTTCGGTTACGGCATCCGGGTCTTCCACGGTGACCGATGCGGCGGGAGCGATGTCGTTGTCGTTGATGGTGGCGGTGGCAGACGCGACGTCAATTGTCGCGCCTCCCGTTGTAGGCGTCTGCAGCGTTGCCACGACGGTCTCGCTCTGCTCTGCGATGTCGTCGTCAACAGTGGCCAGCTCGATGGTTGCCGTTGTGATTCCAGGAGCAAATGACAGCGGGCTGGTGGTCTGATCGGTGTAGTCCGTGGCTGAGGCTGTACCGCCAAGCGTGTATGGCACGGTTACGGCTTGGGAACTCTGGCGGCTGAGGGTGACAGTGAAGGTGAGGGTGCCGCCTTCGGTTACGGCGTCCGGGTCTTCCACGGCGACTGACGCGGCGGGAGCGCTGTCGTTGTCGTTGATGGTGGCGGTGGCCGTCGCGACGTCAATTGTCGCGCCTCCCGATGTCGGCGTCTGCAGCGCTGCCACGACGGTCTCGCTCTGCTCGGCGATGTCGTCGTCAACAGTGGCCAGCTCGATGGTCGCCGTCGTGACTCCTGGAGCGAATGACAGCGGGCTGGTGGTCTGATCGGCATAGTCCGTGGCTGAGGCGGTACCGCCAAGCGCGTAGGGCACGGTGACGATTTGGGAGCTCTGGCGGTTGAGGGTGACCGTGAAGGTTAGAGTGCCGCCTTCGGTTACGGCGTCCGGGTCATCCACGGCTATGGATGCGACGGGAGCCTCGTCGCCGTCAGCAATGGTGCCGGTGGCGGAACGTTCCGTAGCGTGCAGGATTGCGAGACCCCCTTGCGGAGTGGAAAGCGTGACTGTGACGGTTTCGTCCGCTTCATCGATGTCGTCGTCGGCAGTGTTCAGGGTGATGGTGCCCGTTGTGACTCCCTGAGCAAATTCCAGAGGGCTGGTGTCCGAGTCGGTGAAGTCGTCTGAAACCGTGGCGGTACCGCCAAACGTGTAGGGGACGGAGACGGTCCGGGAACTCTCGTGGCTTAGGGTGACCGTGAAGGTCAGGGTTTCGCCTTCGGTCACGGTGTCAGGGTCGTCCACGGTGATGGATACGGTGGGCGCTTCGTCGCCGTCAGCAATTGTGCCGGTAGCGGAGCGCTCGGTAGCGCGCAGGGCTGCAAGCCCTCCCACCGGACTGGAGAGGGTGACCGTGACGGTCTCGTCCACTTCGTGGATACCGTCGCCGGCAGTGGCCAGCGTGATGGTGTCCGTGGTGACTCCCGGAGCAAATTCCAGAGGGCTGGTGTCCGAGTCGGTGAAGTCGTCTGAAACCGTGGCGGTACCGCCAAACGTGTAGGGGACGGAGACGGTCCGGGAACTCTCGTGGCTTAGGGTGACCGTGAAGGTGAGGGTGCCGCCTTCGGTCACGGTGTCAGGGTCGTCCACGGTGATGGATACGGTGGGCGCTTCGTCGCCGTCAGCAATTGTGCCGGTAGCGGAGCGCTCCGTAGCGTGCAGGGCTGCAAGTCCTCCCACCGGACTGGAGAGGGTGACCGTGACGGTCTCGTCCACTTCGTGGATACCGTCGCCGGCAGTGGCCAGCGTGATGGTGCCCGTGGTGACTCCCGCAGCAAATTCCAGGGGGCTGGCATCCGAGTCGGTGAAGTCGTCTGATACCGTGGCGGTACCGCCAAACGTGTAGGGGACGGAGATAGTCCGGGAACTCTCGTGGCTTAGGGTGACAGTAAAGGTGAGGGTGCCGCCTTCGGTCACGGTGTCAGGTTCATTCACAGCTATGGATGCGACGGGAGCCTCGTCGCCATCGGTGATTGTGCCGGTAGCGGAGCGCTCCGTTGCGTGCAGGGCTGCAAGTCCTCCCTCCGGACTGGATAGCGTGACTGTGACGGTCTCGTCCACTTCGTGGATGCCGTCGCCGACGGTGGCCAGCGTGATGGTGCCCGTGGTGACTCCCGGAGCAAATACCAGAGGGCTGGTGTCCGAGTCGGTGAAGTCGTCTGATACCGTGGCGGTACCGCCAAACGTGTAGGGGACGGAGACGGTCCGGGAACTCTCATGGCTGAGGGTGACCGTGAAGGTCAGGGGGTCGCCTTCAGTTACGGTGTCAGGGTCGTCCACGGTGATGGAAACGGTGGGAGCCTCGTCGCCGTCAGCAATGGTGCCGGTAGCGGAGCGCTCCGTTGCGTGCAGGGTTGCGAGTCCTCCCTCCGGGCTGGAGAGCGTGGCTGTGACCGTCTCGTCAGCTTCGTCGATGTCGTCGTCGGCAGTTTCTAGCGTGATGGTTCTTTCCGTGTCTCCCGCAGCGAATACCAAGGGGCTTGTGGTCCGGTCGGTGAAGTCGTCCGTGACCGCGGCGGTGCCACCAAGCGTGTAAGGCACTGTTATGGCCCGCGAACTCTCACGGCTCAGTGTGACCGTGAAGGTCAAGGTTTCGCTTTCGGCTACGGTGGACGAGCCTTTCACGGCGATTGACGCGATGGGGGCATCGTCGTCGTCTTCGATGGTGCCGGTAGCGCTTTCTCTCCCGTCGGAAGGTATGGTGGCGGCATCGTCGGGGCTGACTGAAACCAGGCTGATCTCGAAAATCTCGTCAGGCTCATCAATGTCATCCTCAAGGGTCGCGACGCTGACCGTACCCATCGTATCTCCCGCAGCGATGGTTATGGACTCTGGGGTGGACGCCATGAAGTCCACCCCGGCGACAGCCTCGCCGTCGGCAGTTCCGCCGTTCACCGAGAAGCCAACTGTGATGGGAGTGTTGCTCGGGTTGCTGAGGCGCGCCACGAAGGAGACGGCATCTCCTTCTTCAGCGGAGGCGTCGTCATCGATGTACACCGTTGGCCTACCGTCGTTGTCGGTTACCGTGACGCTTGCTGGAGATCCTACGCGGTACCCTTCGCCTGGAGTAATGTCGAGCATTACCGTGGCGTCATTCTCGTCCACTTGGTCGTCGTCCGTTGCAAGGGTGATCTCAGCAGTTGTTTTACCGGCCTCGATCTTGGCGCTTGGCGGCGCGGTGCCGGTTAGAACGCCGGACAAATCCTCAATGGTAAAGGTCACGTCTCTTGCAGTGCTGGCATCCGCTTCCTGGCGGGTGATGACGAAGGTTGCGATGGCGCCTTCCACCACGCGGTCGGGTTCTGGCGCGACCGTCACCAGCGGCAGGTCATTGTCCTGAATGGTGCCGATGGGGTTGTCAGAGGGCAGCTGCACCGCACCTGCTGGCTGCGGCGTTCCGAGCAGGATTTCTACCCTCTCATCGAGCTCGTCGAGAGAGTCGTCATACGTCACCAGCGTAATGGTATTCGCTGAGTCGCCCGGCCTGAAAACCAGACTGCCGCTGGTTGCACCCGTGAAGTCAGCCGTTGCCGCCTCGCTTTCCGCAGCCAGCGAGTAAGGGATTGTGAACTCCTGCGCGAAGCTTCCGGCAATGGTGACCCGAAACTCGAGGTTTCCTCCCTCGACGACCGTCACCGCATCGGCAACCGTACCCTCCGGGGTCAGGCCGTCGACTGTCACCAGCGGCTGTGAGTCGTCATCAACAATGATCAGGGTTTGAGCGCCTATCGGCGCGCTGCCGCCAGTCACATGAGCCGCGCTGATTTCGACCGTCTCGTTTCCTTCATATGTGGAGTCGTCGATGGCGGCGATTGTGGCCACTATCCGGTCTTGGCCTGCCGCTAGAAGCAGGTCGTAGGGAGCGGCAAGAGAGGTCCCGCCGACGGCAGTCGAATAATCGGTTCCAATTGCCGCCGTGCCGGCGAAGCTCAGTCGAATGGTCTGGTCCGCCGCAAACACCGTGCCATTGGTAATGGCTGCGGACACTGTTGCGCTGCCGCCATTTTCGCCAATGGATGCCTGTGACAGGGTAAGTTCCAAGTCCGGAGGGTCGTCGTTGTCATTGATGGTGCCAGTGGCGCTTCCTCCAGCATCGGTGGCGATGGTGGCGGCTCCGGACGGGCTGGCAGACGCAAGGGAGACTGTGGCGGACTCGTTCGCTTCGTCGATATTGTCATCTCGAGTTACCAGCGTGATGGTTCCCGTTCTAACTCCCGGAGCGATTTCCAGAGGGCTGGCGGTTCGGCTGGCGAAGTCTTCCGCCACAGCGTCGCCGTCGAGCGTGAAGGGCAGGGTGACGGTCCGGGAGCTTTGGCGGCTGAGGGTAACCGTGAAGGTCAGGGTGCCGCCCTCGATCACGGTGGCCGGGTCTTCGACGGAGATTGATGCAACGGGAGCGTCATCGTTGTCGTTGATGGTGCCGGTGGCGGAGTCCTTTGTCGAGTGCAGGGTTGCGAGTCCTCCCTGCGGGGTGGAGAGCGTGACCAGGACGGACTCATCTGCTTCGTCGATGTCGTCGCCTTTAGTTTTCAGCGTAATGGTGCCCGTCGTGTCTCCCGCAACGATTACAAGGGGGCTTGTAGTCTCGTCGGTGAAGTCGTCCGTAACCGTAGCGGTGCCGCCAAGCGTGTAGGGGAGGGTGATGGCCCGGGAACTCTCGTGACTGAGGGTGACCGTGAATGTGAGAGTGCCGCCTTCGGTCACGGTGGATGGATTGTTGACGGTGATCGACGCGACGGGGGCGGCGTCGTTGTCGGTAATGGTGCCGGTGGCGGAGTCCTTTGTATCGTGCAGGGTTGCGAGTCCTCCCTGCGGGGTGGAGAGCGTGACCAGGACGGATTCATCTGCTTCGTCGATGTCGTCGCCTTTAGTTTTCAGCGTAATGGTGCCCGTCGTGTCTCCCGCAACGATTACAAGGGGGCTTGTAGTCTCGTCGCTGAAGTCGTCCGTAACCGTAGCGGTGCCGCCAAGCGTGTAGGGCACGGTGATGGAGCGGGAGCTTGCGTGGCTTAGCGTGACCGTAAATGTGAGTGTGCCGCCCTCAGTCACGGTGGCCGGCTCGTTGACGGTGATTGATGCGACGGGAGCGTCATCGTTGTCAGTAATGGTGCCGGTGGCGGAGTCCTTTGTATCATGCAGGGTTGCAAGTCCTCCCTGCGGGGTGGAGAGCGTGACCAGGACGGACTCAGTCAATTCGTCGATATCGTCATCTTCAGTGACCAGAGTGATGATGCCCGTCATGTCTCCTGGAGCAATTTCCAGTGGGCTGGCGGTCCGGCTGGCAAAGTCCTCAGCCACGATGTCGCCGCCAAGCGTGAAGGGCAGGGTGACGGTGCGGGAGCTTTCGTGGCTTAGCGTGACTGTGAAGGTCAGGGTGCCGCCTTCGGTCACGGTGGACGAGCCTTCCACAGCAATCGATGCGACGGGAGCGTCATCATTGTCGGTAATGATGCCACTGGCGGAGTCCTCTGTATCGTGCAGGGTTGCCAATCCTCCCTGCGGGAGGGCGAGTGTGATTAGGACGGACTCAGCTGCTTCGGCGATCTCGTCGTCTTCCGTTTCCAGCGTGATGGTTTTCCTCATGTCTCCCGCAGCGAATACCAGTGGGCTGGCGGTGCGGCTAGAAAAGTCCTCAGCCGCGGCGTCGCCGCCAAGCGTGAAGGGCAGGGTGATGGAGCGGGAGCTTTCGTGGCTTAGCGTGACTGTGAAGGTCAGGGTGTCGCCCTCGGTCACGGTGGACGAGCCTTCCACAGCAATCGATGCGACGGGAGCGTCATCATTGTCAGTAATTGTGCCGGTGGCGGAGCGTTCCGTTGCGTGCAGAGTTGCAAGTCCTCCCTGCGGAGGGGAGAGCGTGACCGTGACGGACTCGGCCAATTCGTCGATGTCGTCGTCTACCGTTTCCAGCGTGATGGTGCCTGTCGTGTTTCCCGGCGCGATTACTAGGGGGAGTACTGTTTCGTCGATGAAGTCGTCCGTAGCCGTGGCGGTGCCGCCAAGCGTGTAGGGCACGGTGATGGCCCGGGAACTCTCATGGCTAAGGGCGACCGTAAAGGTCAGGGTGCTGCCTTCGGTTACGGTGGACGGTTCATTGACGGTGATGGAAGCGACGGGGGCATCGTCGTTGTCAGTAATGGTGCCGGTGGCGGAGTCCTTTGTTGCGTGCAGGGTTGCGAGCCCACCCTGCGGAGTGGAGAGCGTGACCAGGACGGACTCGGTTGCTTCGGCGATTTCGTCGTTTTCAGTTTCCAGCGTGATGGTTTTCTCCGTATCTCCCGCGGCGAATACCAGTGGGCTGGCGGTCCGGCTGGCAAAGTCTTCTGCCACTGTGTCGCCGCCGAGCGTGAAGGGGAGGGTGATGGCCTGGGAGCTCTGACGGCTGAGAGTGACCGTGAAGGTCAGGGTGCCTCCCTCGATCACGGTGGCCGGGTCTTCGACGACGATTGAGACGACGGGAGCCTCGTCGCCGTCAGCAATGGTGCCTGTGGCGGAGTCCTTTGTGTCATGCAGGGTTGCAAGTCCATCCTGCGGGGCGGAGAGCGTGACCAGGACGGACTCGTCCAACTCGTCGATATCGTCATCTTTAGTGACCAGCGTAATAGTTTTCTCCGTGTCTCCTGCAGCGAATACCAGTGGGCTGGCGGTCTGGCTGGTAAAGTCCTCAGCTACGGCGTCGCCGCCAAGCGTGAAGGGAATGGTTACGGTCCGGGAGCTCTCGTGGCTTAGCGTGACCGTGAAGGCCAGGGTGCCACCTTCGGTCACGGTGGCCGAATCCTTTACGGCGATCGATGCGACGGGAGCGGTATCGTTGTCCTCAATTGTGCCGACAGCATTTTCGGAGGGCAGCACGGCGGATCCCTCTGGCTCCGGCGGTCCGAGGACGACTTCCACTCTCTCGTCGATTTCGTCGATTTCGTCGTCGTAGGTGACCAGTGCAATGGTTTTCGTTGTATCTCCCCGAACAAAAACCAGGTTGCCGCTGATGTCGCCAGTGAAATCCTCAGCTATCGCGCCGCTTGTCGCGGCCAGCGAGTAGGGAACAGTAAACTGCCGCGCAAAGCTTCCGGTTATGGTCACCCGAAACTGGAGGCTTCCTCCTTCGACCACCGTCGTAACGTCGGGGGAGGAACTATCCGGGGGCAGGGTCTTGATGGTGACTCGCGGTTCTTGATCGTCATCGTCAATGGCAAGGGTTTCCGTGCCGATCGCCGCGTCACCGCCAGTCACATGAATCGCGCTGACCTCGACGGTCTCGTCTCCTTCATGCGTTTCGTCGTCGATGGCGGTGATGGAAGCCTCTGTCCGGGTTTCGCCTGCTGCAAGGTTCAGCTCGTAGGGAGAAGTCAAAGAGTCTTCCCCGACGGCAATCGAGAAGTCCTCCCCAATTTCCGCCGTGCCGGCAAAGCTCAGCCGGATAGTCTGATCTACAGTAAAGACCTTGCCATTGGTAACTACGGATACTGTGGCCCTGCCGCCGTCTTCATCGATGGATTCTGCTGACAGAGCCAGACTCAAGGTGGCGACATCGTTGTCGGTGATGGTGCCTGTGGCCGAATGGTCATCCGCATGCAGGGTTGCAAGCCCTCCCAGCGGGCTGGAAAGCGCGACTGTGACGGTCTCGTCCGCTTCGACGATGTTGTCATTCTCGGTTATCAGCGTGATGGTTTTCGTCGTGTCTCCCGCCGCAAATACCAGGGGGCTGGGCGTCCGGCTGGAAAAGTCCCCAGCCACAGCGTCCCCGCCAAACTGGTACGGCACCGTAACGATGCGAGAGCTTTGGCGGCTGAGGGTGACCGTGAAGGTCAGGGTGCCGCCTTCGGTCACGGAGTCCGAGCCTGTCACTGCTACCGATGCGACGGGGGCGGAGTCGTTGTCTTTGACGGTGACTTCAGCCGAGGGCGACGCTTCGGCCAGGACGTAGTCCGCCGGGTCGGCCGCTGGCAACAGAGTAACCGATATTACCGCGTCCGCCCTGTCCACTTTGTCGTCGATGGTGGCGAGGCTCAGAGAAGCCGTTGCAGAGTTTTCCTCGAAAGTGACGTTCTCCGTCTCCATGGCGACGGAGGTCAGAATCCCATCCGGGGCTGCAACGGTGACACCGACCGCCAGGGGCTTGGACAAGTCTCCTGCCGTGCGGGTGAGGGTGAAGAGGGCGGGGTCGCCCTCGTCGACCTCCGCCTCATCAGCCGAGACGGTGATGGTTGGCGGGTCGTTGTCGGTGATGGTGCCGGTGGCGGAGCGTTCCGTCGTGTGCAGGGTTGCGAGTCCTTCCAGCGGGCTGGATAGCGTAACCACAACGGACTCGTCCGTTTCGTCGATGGAGTCATCGACAGTGGCCAGCGTGATGGTTTTTGTCCTGTCTCCCGCAGCGAATGCCAGAGGATTGGTGGCCTGATTGGTGAAGTCGTCCGTGACCGCGGCGGAGCCGCCAATCGTGTAGGGCACGGTGATGGCCCGGGAACTTGGGCGGCTGAGGGTGACTGTGAAGGTTAGGGCACCGCCTTCGGTCACGGTGGCAGGATCATTGGCGACGATTGAAGCGACGGGGGCGCTGTCGTCGTCGGTGATGGTGCCGGTAGCGCTTTTTCTTCCGTCGTCAGGAATGGCAGCAGCACTTTCTGGACTTAGCGTATTGAGGGTGATCTCGAAAGTTTCGTCGGTCTCGTCAATGCCGTCCTCGACGGTAGCGACGCGAACAGTGGCCTCCGTGGCGCCCGCCACGATGGTTACGGACGACGAGGAGGGAGCCGTGAAGTCTACGCCTTCGCCGCTGGCGGTGCCTTCGGTTACGGTGAAGCCAACCGTGACGGGACTGGCGCTGGGGTTGCTGAGACTCACCTTGAAGTCGATTGAATCTCCCTCCTCGGCTTCGACGTCGGCGATAGACACCGTGGGCGTACCGTCGTTGTCGGCAACCGTGACACTTGCTTGGGGCCCTTCGCGGTAGTCTGTGCCGCCGTCCGCCAGCGTCAGCATTACAGTCGCATCGTCCTCGTCAACGTGGTCGTCGTGTGTTGCCAGGGTAACCAAAGCCGTTGTTTGGCCGGTTTCAATCGTGGCGCTGCCCGGCACCGTGCCGGTCAGTACGCTGGACAGGTCCTCGATGGCAAAGGGTACGGTTCTCTCGGCACTGGTGTCCGCTTCCTGGCGGGTAATGATGAAGACGGCGGCGACGCCTTCCACCACGCTGCTGGCTTGTGGCGCGACCGTAACCAGCGGCAGGTCGTCGTCCTCGACGATGACCTCCGCTGATGGGGCAGGGTCGGTCAGGACGTAGTCCGTGGGTTTGCTCGGCGGCTGCATGGTCACCGTTACCGCGGCGTCCGCTTCGTTCACGTCATCATTGAGGGTGTCAAGGCTTAGGGAGGTAGTCGCTTCTGTTGCCTTGAATGTGACAGTCTCCGGCGCAGCACTGGCCAGGGTTCCGTCGGGAGCATCGACCGCAATGTTGACCGTGAGGGCTTCGGACAGGTCTCCAGTCGTGCGGGAGAGGGCGAAGGCGGCTGGGTTTCCCTCGGTGACTGGCGACGAGCCTGCCGATATGGTGATGGTTGGCGGATCGTTGTCCTGAATGGTGCCGGTGGCGCTTGCTCCATTGCCGGAAGCGATGTCGGCGGTCCTCGAAGTGATCGAGTCAAGAGCGACCGTAAACGTCTCGCTGGGCTCGTCGATGGCGTCGTCGGTAGTGGCGACGCTGATCGTGGCCTCCGTGGCGTACGCGGCGATGGTGACGGATGTCGAATCGGGAGCCGTGAAGTCCACGCCTTCGCCATCGGCGGTGCCTTTGGTGACAGTAAAGCTAACTGTAACGGGGCTGGCGCTGGGGTGGTTGAGACTCACCGTGAAGCGGACCGGGCTGCCCTCGGTTGCGGTGGCGCCGCTGATGGACACGGTGGGAGCGTCGTCGTTGTCGGCCACCGTGACGGTTGCGGAGGATCCCGTGCGGTAGTTTGTGCCGCCGTCATCCAGGGCCAGCGTTACCGTGGCGTCGGCCTCGTCCACGTCGTCATTGTCCGTTGGCAGAGTGACACTAACCGTCGTTTTGCCAGCCTCGATTGTGGCGCTTGACGGCAATGTGCCGGTCAGAACGCCATCCGGATCAGCGATGGCAATGGGCACGGCTCTCGCTGCGCTGGCGTCCGCCTCCTGGCGGGTAATAACGAAGACGGCGTTGACGCCTTCCTCCACCCTGCCGGCCTCTGGCGCGACCGTCACCAGCGGCAAGTCGTTGTCCTCGACGATGACTTCTGCCGAGGGGGCAGGGTTGGCCAGAACGTAGTCCAGTGGCGTGTCTGGCTGCGGACCGTCCGGCGGCTGCAGGGTCACCGTTACCGTGGCGTCTGCTTCGTTTATGTCGTCGTTAAGGGTGTCGAGGCTCAGGGATGCCGTTGCCGAATTCTCGTTGAAGGTAACAATCTCTGGCGTAGCATTTGCCAGAGTTCCGTCGGGAGAATCGACTGCGATATTCACCGTAAGAGCCCCGGACAGGTCTCCAGTCGTGCGGGAGAGGGTGAAGGCTGCTGGGCTTCCCTCGGTGACTGGCGACGAGCCGGCCGCAATGGTGATGGTCGGCGGGTCGTCGTCCGTGATGATGCCGGTGGCGCTTGCTCCATTGCCGGAGGCGATGTCGGCGGTTCCCGAAGTGACCGAGGCGAGGGTGACCGTAAACGTCTCGCTGGGCTCGTCGATGGCGTCTTCGACTGTCGTGACGCTAATCGTGGCCTCCGTGGCGCGCGCCGCGATGGTTACAGACACCGGGTCGGGAGTCATAAAGTCCACGCCTTCGCCGTCGGCGGTGCCTTCGGCAACCGTGAAGCTAACAGTGACGGGACTGGCGCTGGGGTGGTTGAGACTCACCGTGAAGCGGGCCGGATTTCCCTCGGTTGCGGTGGCGTCGCTGATGGACACCGTGGGCTCGTCGTCGTTGTCGGTGACCGTGATGCTTGCGAGGGATCCCACACGATACTCATCGCCGCCGTCTGTCAGTGTCAGCGTTAATGTGGCGTCGGCCTCGTCCACGTCGTCATTGTCCGTTGGCAGAGTGACTTCAATCTCCGTGTCATCGGCAGGGATCGTGATGGTTGTCGGCACTGTGCCGGTCAGTACGCTGGACAGGTCCTCGATGGTAAAGGGCACGGTTCTTGCGGCGCTGGTGTCCGCCTCCTGGCGAGTGATAACGAAGACGGCGTCAACGCCTTCCGCCACGCGTTCGCCGCCGCTCTTCGCGGCGACCGTCACCAGCGGCAGGTCGTTGTCCTCGACGGTGACCGACGCCAAGGGGGCAGGGTTGGCTAGAACGTAGTCCGGTGGCGTGTCTGGCTGCGGACCGTCCGGCGGCTGCAGGGTCACCGTTACAGTGGCGTCTGCTTCGTTTATGTCGTCGTTAAGGGTGTCGAGGCTCAGGGGCGCCGTTGCTGAATTTGCCTTGAACGTGACAGTCTCTGGCGCAGCATTGGTCAGGGTTCCGTCGGGAGCATCGACCGCAATGTTGACCGTGAGATCTTCGGACAGGTCTCCAGCCGTGCGGGAGAGGGTGAAGGCTGCGGCAGTGCCCTCGGTGACCGGCGAGTCGCCGGGGGCGATGGTGATGGTTGGCGGATCGTTATCAGTGATGGTACCGGTGGCGCTCGCTCCATTGCCGGAAGCGATGGTAGCGGTCCCTGAAGTGACCGAGTCGAGGGCAACCGCAAATGTCTCGTTTGGCTCGTCGATAGCGTCGTCGGTGGTTACGAGGCTGATCGTGGCAGTCGTGTCTCCTGCCGCGATGGTCACGGACGCCGGGTCGGGAACCGTGAAGTCCACGCCTTCGCCGCTGGCGGTGCCTTCGGTGACTGTGAATCTAACCGTGACGGGACTGGCGCTGGGATGATTGAGACTCACCGTGAAGCGGACCGGACTTCCCTCGGTTGCGGTGGCGTCGCTGATGGACACCTCGGGCTCGTCGTCGTTGTCGGCAACCGTGATGCTTGCGGAAGATCCTGTGCGGTAGTTTGTGCCGCCGTCTGCCAGCGTTAGCGTTATCACGGCGCTGGGTTCGTCCACAAGGTCGTTGTCCGTTGGCAGAGTGACTTCAATCTCCGTGTCATTGGCCGGGATCGTGATGGTCGTCTGCACCGTGCCGGTCAGTACGCTGGACAGGTCCTCAATGGCAAAGGGCACGGCTCTCGCTAAGCTGGCGTCCGCCTCCTGGCGGGTGATGACGAAGACGGCGTCGGCGCCTTCCTCCACCCTGCCGGCCTCTGGCGCGACCGTTACCAATGGCAGGTCGTCGTCGGCCACCGTAACGCTGGCGGAGCTCGGAGTGCCCGCGTCGTATTCGCCGGCGCTGCCTGCCAACGTCAGGGTTACCGTGGCATCGTCCTTGTCCTCGTCGTCTTGGACCGTTGCAAGGCTGACTTCAACTGTCGTGGCGTTAATGGGTATCGTGGCGGTTGTCTGCGCCGCGTTTTCCAATACGCCCTCCGGAACGCTGATAGCAAAGGCCACGTCTCTCGCGGCGCTGGTGTCCGCTTCCTGGCGTGTGATGACGAAAATGACGGTTGTGCCCTCCTCCACGCTGTCGGTCTTCGCCGCGACAGTCACCGATGGCAAGTCGTCGTCTGTTACCGTGACGCTGGCGGAGTTCGGGGTGCCCACACCGTATTCGCCGGCGCTGCCTGCCAGCGTCATGGTTACCGTGGCGTTGTCCTCATTCTCGTCGTCTTGGGCCGTTGCAAGGCTGACTTCAACCGTCGTGGCGTTGGCGGGTATCGTGGCGGTTGTCTGCGCCGCGTTTTCCAATACGCCGTCCGGAACGCTGATAGCAAAGGCCACGTCTCTCGCGGCGCTGGTGTCCGCTTCCTGGCGGGTGATAACGAAGATGGCGGCAGTACCTTCCACCACTCTGTCGGTTTTCGCCGCGACCGTCACCGAGGGCAGGTCGTTGTCGTTGACGATGACCGCCGCTGATGGGGCAGGGTTGGTCAGGACATAGTTCGGTGGTGTGTCTGGCTGCGGGTCGTCCGACGGCTGCAGGGTCACTGTTACCGTGGTGCTTGCCTCGTCCACGCTGTCGTCGTCCGTTGCTACTTCGACGGATGCCGTTGCGCTGTTTCTAGCGAAAGTTGCCGTGGTTGGGGGGCTGGCGGCGAGTACGTCTCCGCCTTGCTGGGTGACCGCAATGTTGACCGTCAGGGCCTCCGACAGGTCTCCTTCCGTTCGAGTGAGGGTGTATTGGGCGGGGGTGCCCTCTGTGACCGGAGACGTGCCGGGGGCGATAGTGATAGTCGGCGGGTCGTTGTCGGTGATGGTACCGGTAGCGGAGCGGGCCGTCGCATGCAGAGTTGCCAACCCTCCCTGCGGGCTGGAAAGCGTGACCGTAATGGATTCGCTCGATTCGTCGTTGTTGTCGTCTTCAGTATCCAGCGTGATGGTGCCCGCCATGTCTCCCGGAGCGATTTCCAGCGGGCTGGTGGTCTTGTCGGTGAAATCGTCCGTCGCCACGGCAGTACCGCCAAGCGTGTAGGGCACGGCGACGGTACGGGAGCTCTCATGGCTGAGGGTGACCGTAAAGGTCAGGGGGTTGCCTTCGATAACAGTACCCGAACCATCCACAGCAATCGCAGCGACTGGGGCACTGTCGCCGTCAATGATGGTACCGATGGCGCTTTCTCTCCCATCGTCGGCAATGGTGGCTGCGCCGACTGGGCTGAGCGTATCGAGGGTGATATCGAAAGTTTCGTCGGTCTCGTCAATGTCGTCCTCGACGGTAGCGACGTGGACGGTGGCTTCTGTTGCGCCTGCCGCAATGGTTACGGACGTCGAATCGGGAGCCGTGAAGTCCACGCCTTCGCCGCTGGCGGTACCTTCGGTTACCGTGAAGCTAACCGTGACGGGACTGGCGCTGGGGTTGCTGAGATTCACCTTGAAGTCGATAGAATCTCCCTCCTCGGCTTCGACGTCGGCGATAGACACCGTGGGCGTACCGTCGTTGTCGGCAACCGTGACACTTGCTTCGGGTCCTTCGCGGTAGTCTGCGCTGTCCGTTAGCGTCAGCGTTACAGTCGCATCGTCCTCGTCCACAAGGTCGTTGTCCGTTGCTAGGGAGATCACAGCCGTCGCTTGGCCAGCCTTGATTGTGGCGCTTGTCGGCAACGTGTCGGTCAGAACGCCATCCGGATCTCCGATGGTAAAGTGCACTGGTCTTGCGGCGCTGGTGTCCGCCTCCTGGCGGGTGATGACGAAGACGGCGGCTGTGCCTTCCACCACGCTGCCCGTCTCCGGCGCGACCGTTACCAGCGGCAGGTCGTTGTCTGCAACAGTGACCGACGCTGAGGGGGCAGGGTTGGCCAGTACGTAGTCTGTCCGCGCGGCCAGGGACTGCAGGGTCACCGTTACCGTGGCGCTGGCCTCATCCACGCTGTCGTCGACCGTTGCGACTTCGACGGATGCCTCTGCTCTGTCGCTTGCGAAGAATGCCGTGGTCGGAGGGCTGGCTGCAAGTACGTCCCCGCCCTGCTGGGTGACTGCGATGTTGACTGTGAGAGCACCGGACAAGTCTCCTGCCGTGCGAGTGAGGGTAAAGGCCGCGGCGGTGCCCTCGGGGACTGGAGAGTCGCCGGGTGCGATGGTAATGGTTGGTGGGTCGTTGTCAGTGATGGTACCAGTGGCGGTGGCGGGTCCTTCCGTGCCGGATGCGATAGTGGCAGCCCCATCCGGGCTGGCTATATCGAGAGCAATCTGGAAAGTCTCGCTGGGCTCGTCAATTGCATCATCAAGGGTTGCGACGCTGACCGTGCCCGTCGTGTCTCCTGCCGCGATGGTTATGGAAGCGGGGGAGGGAGGCGTGAAGTCCACTCCGGAGACAGCCTCACCGTCGGCGGTTCCGCCGTCTGTGGAAAAGGCAATCGTGATGGGGCGGGAGCTGGGATGGCTGAGAGTGACCGTGAAGGTCAGAAGGCTGCCTTCGACCGCGCTGCCTGAGCCTGTCGCTGCGATGGACGCTACGGGAGCGTCGTCGTTATCCCTGACGGTGACTTGCGCCGAGGGGGCAGGGGCGGCAATGACGTAGTCATCCGGGTCGTTCGGGGAGCGCAGGGTGACCGTTACCACCTCGTCTGTCCGGTCGATGGCGTCGTTACTGGTGGCAAGGCTAAGGGACGCTTTCGCCTTTGTTGCCTCGAACGTGACGGTCTCCTTCACCATAGCCGCCGAAGTCAGAATCCCGTATGGAGCCGCAATGGTGACACGGACCGTCAAAGCCTCCGACAGGTCTCCCTCCGTGCGGGAAAGGGTGAAGGTGGCGGGGGTGCCCTCGTCGACTGCTGCTTCGTCGGCTACGAGGGTAATGGTCGGCGGGTCGTTGTCCTGAATGGTGCCGACTGGGTTATCGGAGGGCAGCTGTACTGCGCCTTGAGGCTGCGGCTGTCCGAGCTCGATTTCGACCGTCTCGTCTGGCTCGTCGATGGAGTCGTCAAGCGTAGTCATGGTAATGGTTTGGGTTTGTGTCGTATTTCCTCCACTGCTACGGGGGAAAACCAGCTCGCCGCGGACATCTTCGTCTCTTTTGAAATCCTCAGCTACCGCGTCGCTTGTCGTGGCCAGAGAGTAGGGGATGGTGATTTCTCGAGAAAAACCTCCAGATATGGTGACCTGAAACTCGAGGTTCTCTCCCTCGACGACGTTTGCCGCATCGGAAACCGTGCCATCCGGCTTCAGACCCTTGATAGTGATTCGAGGCTCTGAATCATCATCTTCTATGGTCAGCTCTTTTGTGCCTATCGTGCCGCCACCGCCAGTTGTACGAACCGCGCGTATCCTAACTTCCTCGTCTCCTTCATGGGTCAAGTCGTCGATGGCAACTATAGTGGCTTGTGTCTGGGATGCGCCTGCTGCAAGGCCCAGCTCGTAGTTGTCGCTAAGAAGCTGCCCGCCGGCAACCCGGTAGTCTTGGTGAATTGTCGCCGTGCCGGCAAGCCTCAGCAGTATGGTCTGATCAGCCGAAAACACGGTGCCATTGGTAATGGTTATGGACAAATCGGCTCTACCGCTGTCCTCGTCGATGGATGTTTGTGACAGCGTCAGACTCAGGCTTGGGGCGTCGTCGTCGTCGTTGATGATGCCGGTCGCCGTGCCGCTGGCAGCGTCGGAGTAGGTGAGGGTGACTGTCTCACTGGCCTCGTCTACGTTGTCGTCGTTCGTGGTCAGGGCGATACTGGTTGACTCCGTACCTGCCGGAATCGCCAGAGAGCCGCTGAGTCCGGCCAAGTCAGAGTCATCGAAGTCCGATGCCTCGACCCCTTGGCCTGTGAGCGCATAGGAGAGATTCATGTCTACGACGCTCGCAGGAGCAACCGTCACCGCAAATACAAGGTCACCACCTTCCGTGACGGTGTTCGCGCTGGTCACCGAAACCACTGGAGTGTCGTTGTCGTAGATGGTGCCGGTCGCCGTGCCGCTGGCGGCGCCGGAGTAGGTCAGTGTGACCGCTTCGTTGGCCTCGTCCACGCCGTCAGCGTCTGTAGTCAGGGTAATGCTGGCTGATTCCGTGCCTGCCGGAATTGTCAGCGAGCCACTTAGCCCAGCTTGTCCTGCCAAATCAGAGTCGTCAAAGTCCGATGCTTCGACCCCTTGACCCGAAAGCACATAGGTCAGATCCATGTCCACGATGCTCACCGGGTCAACCGTTACTTCGAACACAAGGTCGCCGCCTTCCGTTACCGCATCTGCGCTGCCTACCGAAACCACTGGGGAGTCGCCGTCGTTGATGATGCCGGTCGCCGTACCGCTGGCGGCACCGGAGTAAGTCAGCGTGACCGTCTCGTTGGCCTCGTCCACGCCGTCGGTGTCAGTAGTCAGGATGATGCTGGCTGAAGCCGTGTTTGCCGGAATCGTCAGCGATCCAGAAAGCCCAGAAAGACCCGTCAGGTCCGAGTCGTTGAAGTCTGCCGCAGTAACCCCTGTGCCATCCAAGTCGTAGGACAGAACGGTGGGGGAAAAGATTACTGGGCTTACGGTTACCGGATACACCAAGCTGCCGCCCTCGGTCACCGCTACCGCATTGCTGACCGAAATCACCGCCGTGTCGTCATCCAGAATCGTGATGGCATAGGGGCTGGAGCCGATGGCAGTACCGTCAGTTGCCGCGCTTACCAAGATGTCTTCTTCTGTACCTTCGTCGACTTCGTCATCAAGTGACGTGATGGTGGCGGTGGTGGAGGGCGTACTCGCTGCCAGAACAATCTCGAAGGAGGAACCGCTCCCCGACACGGAGTCTCCTGCCACCGCAAAGTCTGTTCCTGGCGTAGCTTCGCCGGCGAAGGACAGTGTAATGGTCTTCTTGTCCGCAAAGGTGGTGCTTCCAGTCGAAACCGTCAGGTTGGCGATGCCTCTGGCCTCTGGTATGGAGGAGGGAGAAACCGTTACCGCCAGTACAGGAGGAGCATCGTCGTCACCTACGCTTACGCTGGCGGAGTGTGGGAATCCCCTGGTATAGGCAGGATCCACGGTTGGCGGCACCTCTACGGAAAGCGTTATGCTGGAATCCGCCTCGTGAATGACGTCTTCAACCGTGGTGAAGGTAACCGTAGCGGTATCGCTTTCCGCAGTGAACACAGCCGATTCCGGCGTGTCGTCTGGCAGCAGGTTTCCGCTGCCCAATTCGATGATCATGACTGGTACATCCAGTCTCTGGCTGAGGTCACCTGTGGTGCGGGTCAACGTGAAGGTGACGCTGTCGCCCTCGGTAACGGTACTGTCCGGTCCAGCAACTGTAATGGAGGGCGGGTCACTATCCGCAATGGTACCTGTTGCTTCACCTTCACCGATGACCGCCGCGTTCTCTGGTGTTGCGGAATCTACCGAGAGCGAGACAGTAACAGTCTCCGTTGGCTCGTCGCCATCGTCAGCCACAATGTCAAGCAGAATGCTCTTGCTGGTTTCTTCAGGTCCGAAGACAAGCGTGTTGTCTTGACTCGTTGCGTCTGTGTAATCATCGGCGCTTGCAGTACCACCCAGCTCGTATCCTAGCGTGACGTTCCGTCCGCTCACACTTTCGCCAGACAAAGACACAACAAACTCCATCCGGTCGCCCTCAGATACCTGTCCAGCACCTTCGATGCTCGCGCTTCTTTCGTCGTTGTCAATGACGCTCACTTCGAGCTGGCTGTTCTCGGTGACAGTGTACG
>CAZPIN010000069.1:0-8111 GCA_964586735.1 uncultured Rhodobacterales bacterium
GGCGAGGCTCGTGGCGAGGCTCGGGGCGAGGCTCGGGGCCTGGCTCGGGGCCTGGCGGAAGGCCAAGTCAAGGTGCTCTTGCGCATTGCCCGGAAACGTTTCGGCGAGGTGCCTGACGAACTGAAGGATCGGCTGCAGGCGGCGTCGCAGGAGGAGCTCGACGGCTGGGAGGACCGGCTACTGGAAGCGCCCGGCATCGACGAGGCGATGAAGGGCAACGGGAGCTGGGGAAACGGGACTCTGGTGTGAGCTGGCCCCGAGTGCCTGAGGCGTTTCCGCTGAACCGGTGTAACCGTCTGGCGCTTGAGGCCTTGGGGGAAGAAAATGGGAGAGAGATGATGGACAAGACGATAGAGCAGATGTTCCCGAAATGGGTTGCTGAATTCCGGGCGAAAGGCGAGGCTCGGGGGCTGGCGAAAGGCCGGGCGGAAGGCAAAGTCGAGATGCTCCTAGTGTGGTGGAGCTGAAGTTCGTGCCAGTGAAATGCTCCCGAACACCCTTGATTCCTATACTTATTATGGCGATGTACATGAGCACGAATTTGAGTTCCGGCACACTAGGCATTGCCCATGAGCGTTTCGGCGATGTGGCTGATGTCCTGGAGGAACGACTGCGGGCGGCGTCGGAGGAGGATCTGGACAGCTGGCGGATCCGGCTGCTTAGGGCGCCAAGCATTGACGAGGCGATGAATGGCAACGGAAGCTGGGGCAGCGGGACGCCGGTATGAGCTGGCCCCGAGTGTCTGAGGCGCTTCCGCTGAACCGGTGTAACCGTCTGGCGCTTGAGGCCTTGGGGGAAGAAAATGGGAGAGAGATGATGGACAAGACATTAGAGCAGATGTTCCCGAAATGGGTTGCTAAAGTCCGGGCGGAAGCATGTGAGGAAGGCTTCAGGAAAGGCTTCAGAATAGGCTTCATCAAATTCTACTTGGACGCTGTCCGCAACCGTTTGGGCGCAGTGCCAAGCGGGATGGAGGAGCAGCTGTGGGCGGCGTCGCTGGAAGAACTCGACGGCTGGCGCCCGTTTCGGCTGGAAGCGTCCAACGTCGACGAGGCGATGAAGGGCAACGGGAGCTGGGGGAACGGGGTGCCAGTCTGAGCAGGCCCCGAATTGCCTGAATCGCTTCCGCTGGTGCGGAGGCGACTAAGCGGCTACGCTTCCTGCGACAGCCGGAATTCGTCAAGGCAAGGCGGCTTTGGCGGGAAAGCCTCCGGCAAAGCAGGCAGGTCGATCCATGCATAGTTTGGCGCTTCCTGCGGGTACAGGACGAGTCAAGGCCATTCGGGCCGCCGCCGCCGAGGGCACAGGCAAATGAAACTGTCCGGAGACAATTTTCTGGTTATCGGGCGGGCGGGGATGGACCTGTACGCCGAGCCGCCGGGGACGCGCACCGAGGAGGCGGAGGGATTTTACGCCTGCCTTGGCGGCTCTTCGGCCAACATCGCCGTGGCGGTCGTGCGCCAGGGCGGGCGGGCCAGCCTCGTTACCCGCGTCGCCGACGACGCCATCGGCCGCTTCGCCGTCAACGAGCTGGACCGCTACGGTGTCGACCGCGCCCACGTCACGCCAGTGGGCGGCGAGGCGCGCAACTCGCTGGCCGTAATCGAAAGCCGGGTGCAGGCCCACCAGTCGGTGATCTACCGCAACGGCGCCGCCGACTTCGAGATGACCGAGGCCGACGTGGAGGCGGTGGACTACGCGCCCTACTGCGCCATGGTCACCACCGGCACGGTGCTGGCCGCCGAGCCCTCGCGCGCCGCCGCCTTCCGCGCCTTCGAGCTGGCCCGCACGGCCGGGCTGCCGCGGATTTTCGACATCGACTACCGGCCGTACTCCTGGCCCTCGGCGGAGGTGGCGGCGGAGGTCTACTCCCGGGCCGGCGCGCTGTGCGACGTCATCGTCGGCAACGACGAGGAGTTTGGATTCATGGCGGGCGGCTACGACCGGGGACTGGACAAGGCGCACGATCTGGTGCGCGGCGGCGCCGCCGTCGCCGTCTACAAGATGGGGCCAAAGGGCGCCATCACCATCACCGCCGAGGGCGAGGAGCGCACCGGCGTCTATCCGTCGACGCCGCTCAAGCCCACCGGCGCGGGAGACAGTTTCATGGGCAGCTTTATCATGGCGCTGGCGGCCGGGCGGCCGGTGCGGGAGGCCGTGCTGCGCGGCTCGGCCGCGGCTGCAATGGTGGTGAGCCGGCGCGGCTGCGCCCCCGCCATGCCCACCGTCGCCGAGCTGGACGAGTTTCTCGCCCGCCACCCCGATCCTGCCGCCGGCTGAACGGAGACCGCATATGCACATCCCCCCCTATGACAACGGCAACCATCCCATCGTCGGCGTCGACCATCCGCTGGTGCCGCTCAACTACTTCAACATCATCAAGCTGAAGAAGGGCGAAAGCTTCGAATACCGGACCCTCGGCTACGAGACCTGCGTCGTGCCTGCCACCGGTACCGTGGCCGTCGACTGCGCCGGGCAGAGCTTCGACGCTATCGGCAACCGGACCAAGGATGTCTGGGACGGCGAGCCGGAAGGGGTGTACGCGCCGTCGGGAATGGAAGTGGAGATGCGGTGCCAGAGCGAGTCGGCGGAGGTGTTCGTTGCGGGCGCGAAGTACGACAAGGCGCTGGAGCCGTTCGCGGTGCGCGCCGACGAGCTGGACGTGGTGCAGTACGGATCGGACGAGACCAAGACCCACCGCAAGATCAAGCACATCGTCGGTACCAAGTACCACGGCCGGGTCGGCAGGCTGCTGGTCTCGGAGCTGTACACCGTCGGCCAGGGGGGCTGGTCCGGGTTTCCCAGCCACAAGCACGACACGGACCGCCTGCCGGACGAGACCCGCCACGACGAGACCTACAACTTCCGCTTTCGGCCCAATTACGGATCGGGCATGCAGATGCTGCAGCGGGTCGACAACGAGCCCGGCGACGCCTACCACATCGTCGACGGTTCGACGGTGCTGATCGACAGGGGCTACCACCCATGCGCCGCGCTGCCGGGCTACGAGATGTACTACTTCACGATTCTGGGGGGACTGAGCCAGCGGTCGCTCAAGCAGTACTTCCAGCCGACGCACGCCGAGCAGCTCAAGACGATCCCTGGGATCATGGACATGGTGGCGAAATTCAAGTGAGCCTCGCGACGCTCTCCGACGTAATCCGGCCTGCGCTGGACGGCGGCTACGCCGTGCCCGGCCTGGTGTGCCTGGGCTGGGAGGACGCCCGCGCCTTCGCCATGGCGGGCGAGGCGGAGAGCGCCCCGGTGATACTGCAGGCGGGACCGTCCTGCCGGGAGCACACGCCGCTGCCGGTGCTGGCGGCAATGCTGCGCCATCTTGCGCAGAACGCGGCGGTGCCGGTGGTGGTCCATCTCGACCACGGATTCACGGTCGAGGAGTGCCGGGAGGCGCTCGACAGCGGCTTTACCTCGGTGATGTACGACGGGTCTCGCACGCCGCTGGAGGAGAATATCAAGCAGACGGCGGCGGTCGCCGCTATGGCTCACGCGGAAGGCGTCTCCTGCGAAGGGGAAATCGGTTTCGTAGGCTATTCCGGCGGCGAGGCGTCGGCGGGCACGGACCCGGCGGAGGCATCGCGTTTCGCCTGCGAGACCGGCGTCGACGCGATGGCGGTGTCCGTGGGCAACGTGCACCTCCAGCAGGAAAGCGGCGAAGGGCTGGACGAAGAACGCGTCCGCGCCATCGAGGATGCGACGACTGTGCCGCTGGTGATCCACGGCGGGTCCGGCGTGCCCCATGCGCAGCGGACCAGGCTGGCGGCGGAATCGAGGATCTGCAAATTCAACATAGGCACCGAGCTGCGGATGGCGTTTGGCGCCGCACTGCGCGAGGCGGTGAACCGGGATCCAGAGCGGTACGACCGGGTGGCGATACTCAAGGACACGCACGATGCGGTCTTCGAGGCGGCCCGCGTGGCGATTCGGTCGGTCGGGGCCTCGGGAAGAGTTTAGGCCGTGGTCAGGGTAGGGCTGCTTGGCTGCGGACGAATCGGAAACGTACACGCCCGCAGCCTGAGCCGGCTAAAGGGCATAGCCCGCCTGGAAGCTGTAGCGGACGCCGTGCCGGACGCCGCCGAATCGCTGGCGAAGAAACATGGAGCGAAGGTGCGCGGGGCGGAGGAGATACTCGAGGCGGACGGCATTGACGCGGTGGTGGTCTGCACGCCAACCGACACCCACGGCAAGTACATTCAAATGGCGGCGCAAGCGGGCAAGGCGATCTTCTGCGAGAAGCCGGTGGAGGCAACGGTGGAGGGAGCGCGGGCGTGCTCGCGCGCCGTAGAGGAGGCCGGGGTGGGATTTATGGTGGGATTTCAGCGCCGCTACGACCCGAACTTCGCGCAGGTACACGCCTGCATACAGGAGGGGGAGATCGGCGCTGTCGAGACCGTTCTCATCGTGTCGCGGGACCCGGAGCCGCCGACGTTGGAGTACATCCGATGGTCCGGCGGGCTGTACCGGGACATGATGATCCACGACTTCGACATGGCCCGGTTTCTGCTGGGGGAGGAGCCAGTATCGGTGTACGCCGCTGGCAGCGTGCTGGTAGACGGGAAAATCGGCGAAGCGGGGGACGTGGACACGGCGGCGGTGACGCTGGTCACCGGGTCGGGGCGAATCTGCCAGATCCTGTGCTCCAGGCGGTCCGCCTACGGATACGACCAGCGCGTCGAGGTGCATGGCGAGAAGGGACTGCTGCGGGCGGACAACCAGATGGAGAACACGGTGGAGGCGGCTGACCGGACGGGGCATCGGCGAGCGCCGGTGCAGGGGTTTTTCATCGAGCGCTATGGTGCGGCCTACCAGGCTGAGATGGAGGCGTTTGTCCTGTCGGTGGAGGAGGGGTGCCAGCCGGAGCCGGGCATGGCGGACGGACTGCGGGCGCAGATGCTGGCGGAAGCGGCGACGGAGGCGTGGAAGAGCGGCCAGCCAGTGGCGCTTGACATTGACTGAACTGGCTGCGACAATCTGGACAGACAAACTTGTCCGCAATTGGCCCGTGGGCTGCTTGATGGATAGGACTCGTGTCGCGAACGAAGCGAGAGGCGAGAAAGGGTGAGGCGGGGACAGATGGCCTGTCAACGAATTCCTGGATGCAGTCTGCGGGACGGCGCGGAGAACTTTGGCCGTTTGGCGGCTGCGTGGGAGAGCTGCTGGCCAGCGCTATTGGACCCGCGGAGGGTAGCGTCATGAACGTCGACGTCTCCATGGACCATAGAAGTCAGGAAGTCCAGTGGCGCGATCTTGGAGACTTGCTGCTGGACAGCCATAACCCGAGGTTTGGAGGCCAGCAAAAAGGTGCGGGTCAACGAGAGCTGCTGAACCTTGTTGTGGAGAAGTTTGGCATAGAGGATGTGCTTTCATCCATTGCGGTAAATGGCTACTTTCCAGCAGAACCGCTACTGTGCATCTCTGGAGAGGACGGGAAATTGGTAGTCAAGGAAGGAAACCGTAGACTGTGCGCCTGCATAATTCTGGCAGGCGATGCCCGCGCTATAGACCAGCGGAAGCGTGTTGATCTGGCAAAATCACTGTGGGAACGTTCCGGCAGGCAGAAGTTTCTGCCAGTACCTGTGATTGAATACAGTGAATCAGATGGAGACTTCAGTCAGTTGCAGTCATACTTGGGGGTTCGTCATTTAACCGGTGCGCAGCCTTGGGATGCCTATGCGAAGACAGTTTGGATCGTCAACGCTATTGACAGTCAGAAATTTACTGTGTCACAAATTTCAGACATGGCTGGAGACAGATACAAGACAGTACTGCGACTGTTGGAGTCATATCGCTTTGTCAATCAATTGATTGAGAAGAGCTTATTTGATCCCGAAGATAGCACTCGAAGCGGTCGGGGCACGGTTGTTGAGTATCCGTTTTCCTGGATATATACAATTCTCGGATATACTGCTGCACGGGAGTTTGTGGGGCTTGAAGACTACTCGGAAGCGCCTCGGCCGATTCCAGAAGAAAAGCTTGAAAACGCGCAAACTGTCGTCGTGGCGATGTTTGGCAGCAAGTCCAGGGAAAGAAGGTCAGTGATTGATGAATCAAGTCAATTTTTGACATTGGCAAACGCGCTGTCTGACCCCGAGAAGGTTACGCAGATACGTTCTGGAGCGAGTCTGGATGATATAGAATTGTCGTGCAGGCCCATTAAGCGCAAACTGGAAGACAACTTAGATGAGTCTAGGCGATTGCTGTCTGACCTAGCGGTAGGGTTGACTGAATCTCCGCCATGCTCATGCGTTGCAGACCAGCATGTTCCACTCGCTGCAAGAGTGCATCGACTGTCTGCGAGAGTTAGCGATAATTTGCAGAATCTCGCATACGGAGGACATGATGCTGGGTAATGGTGCAGTCGGAACGCATGCCGGAATGTACCGGCGTCCACCATGGGGATCTGTGATCCCCATGGTGGACGGACACCTATGCCTGTGTGCTTGCTTTCGCAGGTATAGGCGTGATGCCGACGCAGTACCGCTCCAGCGCATGGCAATATGAAGGATCTTTAAAGTGGAAATACTACCAACAGGCATTCAGTCGTTTAGCACGATTCGTGAAAACGGTATGCGGTACGTTGACAAGACGGGTTTCGCTCAGCAGCTGGTAAGCAGCGGGCGGCGATACTTTCTCTCTCGCCCTCGGCGATTTGGCAAGAGTCATTTTGTGGATACGCTTCAAGAGCTGTTTGAGGGTAACGAAGAGCTGTTCAAGGGGCTTGCCGTCCATGGACAGTGGGATTGGAAATTACGGTATCCAGTAGTGCGAATTGACTTCAGCTCAATTGGAGGCGAGGACAATCTCGATCAGTTCACATCTGATATGCTCAGAGAAGTGGAGGAGGGCTTTGACGTAGATTCGAAGGCCGTTACGTTGGGGGGCGTTTTTCTGGAATAATCAGAAAGATTAATAAGAAGACTGGAAAGCCGGTTGTTGTGCTAGTTGATGAGTATGACAAACCCATTCTAAACGTCCTCAACAGTCCAGAGGCAGCACTGAGACATAGAAGTACTTTGCAGGGCTTCTATTCAACCATAAAGAAAGAAGACAAGAGAATCCGCTTTTGCTTTGTTACCGGCTTGACACGATTCACGCATGTCAGCCTATTTTCGGGTGCCAACAACTTGACAGACATTACCCTGGAACCCACATACTCCGAAATCTGCGGCTATACGCAGTCTGAACTCGATGCAGTTTTTGCGGAAGAACTCACCGGGGTTGATCAGGAGGAAATACGAAATTGGTACAATGGGTACAGTTGGCGCGGAAACGAAAAGGTTTACAATCCTTATACGGTTTTGCAGCTGTTGAGAAAAGGGGAGTTCGGTGCTTGGTGGTATGAGAGTAGTACCCCCACTTTTCTGCACGATGCCTTGAAAGGACGCAAACTTCTTCCCAGCGCGTGGGAGAAATCAGAAATCACGGTAAGAGATCTGGATGCATTTGAAATCGAGAATATTTCTACAGAGGCGCTGCTTTTTCAAACAGGATACTTGGCCATTATGAAAGAGTCAAAGACGGGAGGTATTCTAAAGTACCATCTAGGATATCCAAACCGGGAAGTACGGCAGAGCTTAACTGAAACAATGCTTGGAAATCTTATTCCAGGCTTGTATGTGAGCTTGGGGGAATGTACGTCAAATCTACCGAGAATAATTCAGGGTGGAGCAATTGATGAGCTTCACGATACGCTTAAGTCAGCATTTGCGGGTATACCATATAATTGGCATACGACATCGTTGGTGGCAAACTACGAGGCTTATTTTGCAAGCGTCGTTTATGGAATCTGTGTTGGCGCAGAACTAGACGGGTCAAGTCTACAATCTGCTGGATAATTTGGCAGGGGGGCGGCGGGCGCCGCAGCCCAAACACATCCCGCGGGCATCCCCCGCACCGGCAAACAGCATAGGAGAGCCATCATGGCTGACAGAAAACCCGCATCCCACCGCACTAGGCAGGAGCTTGAAGACCTCGTCAACGGACGCCTCGGCGGCCCCGAAGGCCGCTCGGACCTCGTCCGTACCGCAGCCCGCCTCGTCATCGAGGAGGCCCTCGAGGAAGAGGCCAGAGACGCCCTCGGACGGGACTACTAC
>CAZPIN010000070.1:0-4977 GCA_964586735.1 uncultured Rhodobacterales bacterium
CCGTCAGGGCTTCGCGCAGTCCCGGATGTATCTCGTCCATGCGGCTGCAGGGGTCGCACTCGCCGGTGACTTCCAGCACGGTTTCGCCGACGGTAAGCCGGGCGCCCTCGGCGCGGGGATTGTCGAGTCCCTCAATTAGGAGATTGGCGCGCCGCACGCTCCAGGGGAGTTCGACCTCCAGCTGCTGGCAGACTTCCGCCCACTGCGCGGCGAACAGAACCGTGACCCTGCGCCCGTCCTCCGCCACGGCTCCGCGGCGGTCGCCTTCAACGCCCTCCGTCTCGCTGACTTCGGCCGCCTGCAGCGTTTCCATTTCGGCGCGCGGCCGCTCCCGGCGAGCGATGCCCGCTACATTCCCTCTGTCGGTCAAGGTACTCTCCCCAGCTGCGGAAGCGCATCATGCCGCAGCTGGGCGAAGTTCGCCATCCAGTTCTTCCTCGCCCCCAAGCGAGGTCTCGATGTACATCTCGGTCGCCACCGGCGACGCCTTGAGCGGCATGGGCGCAAGACCGACCGCCTCCTCCGGCTGGGGCATTTTCCGCATGAGGGAGCGGTAGACCGAATACAGTCCCATCGCTCCCGCAATGCAGCCGATGATCACGAAATACGCCCAAGGACCCGTGGCGTTCATGGCGAAGCCCGCTATGGGAGGCCCAACAAACGATCCTATGCCCTGCAGAAAGATCATCCGGGCGCCGCAGGCCGCCATGCGGTCGTTTTCTATGTGGTCGTTGGCGTGCGCCAGCAGCACGGAATACAGGGGTGCCGTGCCAACGCCAATGAGAAACGTGGAAAGAAGCAGGAGATAGAGGCTGTTGCCGCTTGCCAAGCCAATGATGGTTGCTGCGACGGCGACGGCGCAAAGCACGGTTACCACGATGCGGCGCCCGATCTTGTCCGATATCCAGCCAGCCGGGTACTGGAGCACCGTCCCGCCGATATAGACGGCCGACACCATTAGCGCCACATCGGTAACGGAACGACCTGTAAGCACCACAAACACGGCCAGCATGGAGAAGGTTACGCTGAAAGCGAGACCCAGCAGAGTCATTCCGACAACAGCCAGAGGAGAACTCGTGTACAGCTCGCGAAGCGACATGGGCTTGGCCGTCTCGAACACCGGCACCGGTGCCACGCTCAGCAGAACGGGCCCTACCCCCACAGACATCAGCACCGTGCCGTAAATGAACAGATGGAACTCGTCAGGGTCGCCGGTGGTGAGAATCCACTGGCCCAGCACCAGGCCAATCAGCTGCGTGGCTACGTAGACGGATAGCGCCTGTCCGCGGCGGGCGTTGACATTGGTGCCGTTGAGCCAGCTCTCGGCGACGATGTAAAGACCAGCGAGGCATATGCCGTTGGTGATGCGCAGCGCGATCCAAAAGACCTCGTTGACCCAAATCGGGTAGAGCACAAGCACGGCGGAGCCCAGTGAGGCGTAAGCGGCGTAGACCCTGACGTGTCCCACCCTCTGAAGCAGTGGCTGCGTAATGCCCGAGCTCAGCATGAAGCCCAGGTAATAGCCGGCCATGATGATGCCGATGTCGAAAGGATCGAACCCCTCGGTCGTTCCCCGAATGCCCAGCAGCGAGGAGCTGAGGCCGTGCGCGACCATGATGGTGCCGGTGCCCAGATAGAGCGCCCAGGAGTTGCGTAGCACTGCAAGCATGGCGTATGTCCCTCGGCGCGGCGGAGCGGCGCGAGGCGCTTAAGTATCGCGCCAGAACCCGGTCAAATGCGCGATTGCGACCTATTGCGAGTCAAATTGTCGCAATTGGGCCAAACAGCGGAATGCGCCGTAGCGAATCGCGGATTCGAGCGGGGCTGCGATTTACCGCTGCAGCAGGCAGGCGTCACCGTAGGAATAGAATCGATAGCCCGAATCCATGGCATGGCGGTAGGCTTGCCGCATGCGCTCGACGCCGGCGAAGGCGCAGACCAGCATGAACAGCGTCGAGCGCGGCAGATGAAAATTGGTCAGCAGCGCGCCGGCCGTGCGAAACCTATGGCCGGGCCGCAGAAACAGACTCGTCTCGCCGCTCCAGGGCGCGGGCCAGCCGCGGGACATGGACGCCTGCTCCAGCAGCCGCAGCGTGGTGGTGCCAACCGCCACCACCCGTCCCGCCCCGGAAATTGCCTCGGCTGTAGCGGCGGGCACCTCGCCCCACTCCGCGTCCAGCTGGTGGGTTTCAACGTCGCCGCGGATGGGCCGGAAAGTGCCGCCGCCTACGTGCAGAGTCACCGGCGCGCGCCGGATGCCAGCCCGTTCAAGGCCGGCCAGCAGCGCCTCGTCAAAGTGCAGTCCCGCGGTTGGCGCCGCCACCGCGCCGGGCACCCGGGCGAACGCCGTCTGGTAGTCGTCGCGGTCCCGATCATCGGGAGCGCGGCCAAGATAGGGAGGCAACGGCATGCTGCCTGCCCGGTCGAGCGCAGCAACCAGCGCATCGCCCGCAGCGTCAAACCGCAGCGTCGCGATTCCATCGCCCACCGACTCGACCCGCGCACCCAGGTCCATGCCCAGCTCCAGCCGGTCGCCCGCCTTGAGCCTGACAAGCGGCTTGGCCAGTACGTCCCACAGACCGCCTTCCAGTTCGTGCAGAAGCGTGACCTGAATGCCCGCCTCGTACGCGCCGCGCAGACGGCGGCCCGAAAGCCGCGCCGGCAGCACCCGGGTGTCGTTAAAGACCAGCAGGTCCTCCGCTCCCAGCCATTGCGGCAAGTCGGCGACGCGTGCGTCGTGGAGCTGCCCGTCAGACGCCACCACCAGCATGCGGGCGGCGCGGCGCGGCGAAACCGGACGCTGGGCGATGCGCTCCGGCGGAAGGTTGAAGTCATACGCCTCCAGTTCGCTGGAGGCAGCCGGAGCGCCGGTCAGCTTCCCCTCATCCATGCGCCGTCGGGCACAAATGCCTGGAAGACGAAAGCGAACACCACCTCATGCACCAGCGGCTCGCCAGTGCCTGCATCGGTCACGGTGACATTGCCGACGTCGCGGCCCTTGGCGATTTCCCGCGTGTCAAGCGCGGACGCCTGCCCCTCGCGCCAGACTAAGCGTACGCCCTCTTCGACAATCTCCCCCTCCATGCGCAGGCGCTCGAGAGGCCAGGCGCTGTCGCCGACCCGCACCACGCGGCTGAGCGGCTCGATGCCAAACGGCGGCGAGTCGCCGCGGTACAGAAACGGAAAGGTCGAGGAGTCGTAGCCGCCGTAGGGGTTGCTGCCATAGGCTCTGGGCGAGCTGGGCTGACTCATCACCTCTCCCTCGGGCCGGCGGTCGCGGTACGACTCCCAGCTCTCCAGCAGCACCGGCACCGACTCGAGATCGCGTCCTGCGTGCTCGCCGACAATCCCCTGCCCCAGAAACTGCTGCCACCAGGTCTCGCTCTGGCGGTCGTACATGATGAGGTCGGAATGGCGCAGCTTGCCGCTGACGCCGAACTCAAGGTCCTCGCCATCCAGCCGGGCGACGAACACAAGCGCCGAGTTGCACAGCGGACAGTAGGTAACGGCCAGAGGCACGCCGTTGATCTCGTCGTTGACGATTTCATGCCAGATCAGGTAGCGCACTGGGTAGGTGCGGCTGACTCCCATGTAGTCGAGCGAGACCACCGGCTCCCGCGGCTCCAGGCCGCTTTCGTCGGCCACCGCGTGGAACCGCGGGTCGTCCACGGAAGGGATGCCGTCTTTGGGCGGGCCGCCGGAGAGAATCTCGGAAAACGGCACCGTGCTGCGGGTGAAGTCCGTGTCCGGCCACTCGCTGGTCCAGCCGGGCCGGGGATCTTGCGGATCGAGCAGGTCGGGCGTCGCAGCCGCCGCGGCGAACGCGATGGTGACCGACAGGGCCGCCAGCGCCAGCGTGGCCGGGCGCGCCATTACCCGCTCCAGTCCACCGGCCTCACGGAGAGCATTTTGTCGGGATTGGTAACCTTGCCGTTTCTGGCCGGGTCGCCGCGCTTGATCTGGTCCACGTACTCCATGCCCTCGACCACTTCGCCAACCACGGTGTACTGGCCATTGAGGAACTCAGCGTCGGCGAAGCAGATGAAAAACTGGCTGTCGGCGCTGTCGGGATGTCCGGAACGGGCCATGCCGACGGTGCCGCGGCGGAAGGGTTCCGCCGAGAATTCCGCGCGGAGGTTCTGGCCAGATCCGCCTGCCCCCGTACCGTCGGGGTCTCCGGTCTGCGCCATAAAGCCCTCGATGACCCGATGAAACACAATCCCGTCATAGAAGCCAGACTCGGCAAGCTCCAGGATCCGCTTCACGTGGTTGGGTGCGAGATCGGGGCGCATGCGGATGACCACGTCCCCCGTGCGCAGCGCAATGCGCAGATGGTCCTGCTGCTGCGCCGACGCTTCCTCTGTGCCGGATGCCGCCGCCATCAGCGCGACTCCCAGTGTGGCCACGACTCGCAGCCATCGCTTGAATGCAAGCATTTGTGCATCTCCTCTGCCATGCAACTTGTACCGCCATTTCAGACGCTTTAGCTGGTCCGCAGCTTTGCCAAGCCCGCCCGCCGCAGCGACGCGGTACGCTTAGCCTTCAATCATGGCGAGATTTCTCCAGCGCCTGCCTCCTAGGGAGGAGCTGGCAATACGACCATGCAAGCCGCTGGCCCGACTGTACCGCACGGCGCACCAGCATGGCAAGCGGCGGCATGGGACGGCGGCCGGTCGCTGGACGCCATCGCCGCAGCCGCGGCGGACGCGTCACTTCATGCCCAGCCTTTCCTGCAGGTGAGGCACCACGGTGGGGGGCACGAAGGGCCTTGCGTCGCCGCCAAGGCGGGCAATCTCCTTGACCAGGCGCGAGGCGATCGCCTGATGCTCGGGATCGGACATCAGAAACACCGTCTCGATGGAGCGGTCGATGGCCCGGTTCATGCCCACCATCTGAAACTCGTACTCGAAGTCCGACACCGCCCGCAGCCCGCGCACGACGATTCCGGCGCCCACGCTCTCGGCGAAGTGCATCAGC
>CAZPIN010000071.1:0-23469 GCA_964586735.1 uncultured Rhodobacterales bacterium
CAGGAGTTTCATATCGGCTGGGGTACGGTGGCGGCGCCGGGCATGGCGGCGGGGATGTTCGCGCTGCATCGGGACCTGGCCCGCATGCCGCTGCGCGAACTTCTCGCCCCGGCCATCGACCACGCGAAGCGGGGCGTGCCCCTCAACGCCGAACAGGCTTACTTCTTCTCGCTGGTCGAGCCCATCATGCTGGCGACCGACGAGAGCCGGGCGCTGTTCGCCGACGAGACCGACCCGACGCGCACCGCGCCCGAGGGCCAGATAGTACGCCAGCCTGACTTCGCCGATTTCCTCGACGCTCTGGGACACGAGGGGCCAGATCTGTTCTACCGCGGCGAGGCGGCGCACGCCCTGCTTGACGCCGCCGGGGATGGCGGCTGCCTGCAGGCGGAGGATTTGGAGAGTTACCAGGTAGAGCGCCGCCTTCCGCTAGAGATTGCATGTGGCGATGCCGCCATCGTCCTCAATCCTCCGCCTGCTTCCGGCGGAACGCTGGTGGCGTTTGCCCTGGCCATGCTGGAGGGGGCGGACCTTCCGCGGCTGGAGCAGCGCGACCCGCGCAACGCCGCTCTGCTGGCGGAGGCCCTGCGGGCGACGGACGAGGCGCGCGTCGAGGGAATTTGCGAATACGGAGAAGACGGCCAGCCGCGGCTGCGGCGGGACCTGGTCGAGGCATGGCGGCGCAAAGTGCGCCCGCTTGCGCCCGCCTACAGAGGCACCACCCATGTCAGCATCGTCGACCGCGAGGGCTGCGTGGCGGCGGTGACGGTTTCCAACGGATCGGGCTCCGGCTGCGTGATTCCGGGGACGGGCATTGTCGCCAACAACATGCTGGGCGAGGCAGACCTCAATCCCGGCGGCTTTCACTGCTGGCCCGAAAACCGCCGCCTGACGTCGATGATGGCCCCCAGCGTTGCCCGCTGGCCAGACGGGCGAATGGCGGTAACCGGATCGGGCGGCTCCAGCCGCATACGCTCGGCGGTGCTGCAGGTGCTGGTCAATCTCGTCGCCCACGGCATGGCGGCGGAGGATGCGGTACGTGCGCCGCGGCTGCACGTCGAGGCCGGCCATCTGAGTCTGGAGCCGGGCTTCGAGGGGCATGGCATGGAGGACCTGCTGGCCGCCTGGCCGCGCCGCCAGCAGTGGGAGGCGCCGAGCATGTTCTTCGGCGGCGCGCACACGGTACGGCTGGACAGCGGAGGCAGCTGCGAGGCGTTTGGCGACCCGCGCCGCGGCGGCGCGGCCAGTGCACTCTAGTCCAGATCTGCGCCCTCAAGCGGCACGTAGCCGCGCATGACTACGTCGGCCTGCTTGACCGGAAACTTTCCCCAGAACCGCCGACCCGCCTTGACGACCGCAGACTGCCGCGGGGAGGCGTTGCCAGCTGGCGGCGATTAGGATAGATGGAATCGATGGCGGGCTGTCCTTTGGCAGCTGCGAATCGCCTCCAGCGAAGAACGGCGGGCCGCAAGCGAATCACTCCGCGGGCATAGGCGAATCACCCATCGGGCGTCAGCGAATCGCTCCGCGCTTCCGCTCCGCGAAGAGGACGGGGTGTCGTTTGGGCGCTCTTTTTAGACGGACTTAAAAGCAACGCGCCGCGAACAAGACCCTTTATTGACAAGGGGTTAGACGGCCATTTCTGGCAGCCTGTTGACATCTGGTTACAGGCTGTCCGAAGATTTACTCCGCAGCGAGAGTTGGCATCCCGCCGATTCGCAGTCACACGAGGAGACTCCCCATGCCCGACAGAAAGCGCACAGCCGATTCGCCACAGGAGCGGGAGGCTCCCCCGCCTCCCTTTGTGGTGGACTTCGAGAACCAGCCCCACGACACGTCGTACCGCATCGCAACCGGCGACACCGAGTCCCTGCACGGGATGATTTGGATGGTTGTCGAGGCTGCGAAGCTGCTGGTCAACCGACTGGTCAATGTCCGGCTTCTGCCCGGTACGATTATCACCGTAGGCGGCCGGCGGCGGGAGCTGGACGGTCTCGTCGCCGCGGATGCGCCAGACGGCACTATCGTCGTCGGCGTCCTCGAGCACAAGCACGACTACGACTCGCGGGCGCAGATGCAGCTATGCACCAACGCGGCCGTGGCCGCGGACGAGCTGACCAAACTGGGAGGCCGGTTTCACGGCAAGACCGTACTGGTGCTGGCGGGGCTGGTGGTGCACGGGCCAGCTGCCGCCAAAGTCCCGCCTACCGTCGAGGAGATACTGAAGATAGCAACGGGCACCGAGGGCGGCTTCTTTAGCATGGGGCCGGTGCATCCGCTGAATGTGGGGGAGATACCTGAGGAGAGAGTGTGCGCGAGACCCAAACGCTGGTCGCTGCTGGCGGCGATGGGGATGGAGAACCGCGAGAACCCCAGCGACCGCCTGCTGCGGGTTTGCTTTGTCACCGCGTTTCAGTGTAAGGACGAGGGGCTCCTGTTGAAAGGTGCGGCAATTGTTGCTAATATCTTCCGGGGCCTGAAGGATGATGCGCGGTGTAACCACCTGATGCTTGAGGCTTTGGGAGAAACGAGTAGGAGAAAGATGATGGCTATGACAGCAGAGCAGCTGTTCCCGACTTGGGCTGCTGAATTCCGGACGGAACTTCTGGCGGAAGGCCGGGAGAAAGGCCGGGAGGAAGGCCGGAAGGAAGGCAAAATCGAGATGCTCTTGGGCATTGCCGAGGAGCGATTCGGCGAGGTGCCTGATGAACTGAAGGAGCGACTTCGGTCGGCGTCGTCTGAGGAGCTCGACGGTTGGAAGATCCGGCTGCTGAGAGCACCCAGCATCGATGCTGCGATGAGCGGCAACGGAAGCTGGGCAAACGGGACGCAGGTGTGAGCTGGCGCCGAATCGCCTCAGTCGCTTCCGCCGGGTCAGTGTAACCGCCTGGCGCTTGAGGCTTTGGGAGAAACAAGAAGGAAAGAGATGATGGCTATGAAAACAGAGCAGTTGTTCACGACTTTGTCTGCTGAATTCCGGACGGAACACGAGGCGACAGGCGAGGCGCGGGGCTTGGCGAAAGGCAAAGTCGAGTCGATCTTGCGCAAATTCCGGAAGCGTTTTGGCGTGGTGCCAGACAATCTGGAGGCGTAGCTTCAGGCGGCGCCGGAGGAGGAGCTCGACGACTGGCAGGACCGGGCGCTGGGCGCGCCCGGCGTCTACGAGGCGATGAAGGGCAACGGGAGCTGGGGGAACGGGACGCCGTTGTGAGGCGTTCCCAAATCGACTGATTCGCTTGCGCCGGGGCGAGGAGCGGCGTAGTAGGGTACATGTCCCTACGGCAGTCGGAAGTCGCCAAAGCGAGACGGCGGCTCTGACGGCAGGCCCTACAGCAGTCTAGGCAGGTCCAGTCATGCGTTGTTTGCCGCTGCCTGCCGGGACAAGGCATCTCTAGCCATGCTGCGCAGCCTTTCGGTGCGGGAGCTGGTGGTCATCCCCAAGCTGGACATCGAGTTCGCGCCCGGCCTGACGGTCATCACCGGCGAGTCGGGTGTTGGCAAGTCGGTGCTTCTGGAGGCGCTGGCGCTGGCGCTGGGCGGGCGCGCCGCCTCTGATCGCATACGCCCCGGCGCTGAGCGGGCCGAGGCCCGCGCTGAGATTGAGGCACCGGCCGGCGGCGAAGCGGCGCGGTTCATCGAGGAGCGGGAGCTGGTCGACGAGGACGCGCCCGATACGGTGCTTCTGCGCCGCGCGCTGGACCGCGGCGGACGCTCTCGTGCTTTCGTTAACGACCGTCCCGTCACGCGGCAGGTGCTTGCCGCCTTCGGCGCCATCGCCGTCGACATCCACGCGCAGGACGCCAACACCCGCCTCGATGCCCGGACCGAGCAGCAGCGGCTTCTCGACGACTTCTGCCTGGACGACGGCCAGCGGGACGGACTGGCCACCGCATGGCGCGCGCGGCGGGAGGCTAGGGAGACGCTGGAGGCGTTCGAGGCTGAATCGCCCATGGGCGAGGAGCGGCGGTCGCTGGTCGCATACCAGCTCGAGGAGCTCGCCACGCTGGACCCGCGGGCGGAGGAGGTTGCCGAGATCGAGACGGAGCACGGCCGCCTTGCCCGCGTCGACACGCTGCAGGAGGGGGCGGCGAAGGCGCTGGAGGGTTTCGGCGTGGTGGACGCTCTAGGCGCCACGGCCCGGGCCATGGAGGACCTCGGCGACCCCGACTCGGATCTTGAGGCGGCGGGCGAGGCCATCGATTCGGCCCTGTCACTTTTGGGCGACGCCGAGCGGTCGCTGCGCAGCTACGCTGAGCGTCTGGAGGCGGATCCCGAGCGATTCGCCGTCCTCGACGGCCGCTTGAGCCTCTACCAGGACATCGCCCGCAAGCACCGAGTCGCTCCCGAGGAGCTGGCAAACGTGCGAGAACGACTGGCGGCCGAGCTGGCCGGCCAGGAGGGGCGCGAGGAGCGCCACCGCCATCTGTCGGCGCAGGTCCAAGAGCGCGACGCCGCATGGCGCAAGCTGGCGAAGGCGGCCGATACGAGTCGGCGGCGCGCCGCGCCGAAGTTTGCCAAGCGGGTGCAGGAGCGCATGCGGGCGCTGGGTATCGCCGGCGGCGGGTTCACGGTGGCATTCGCCGAGGACCTCTGGGAGGGCGGTCTGGAGACTGCGGGCTTTCTGGTTCAGACCCACGCCGACCATCCGCCGCAGCCGCTGGGACGGGTGGCATCGGGCGGCGAGCGCGCCCGCATATCACTGGCCATCGCCTTGGTGGCGGCCGAAAGCAGCGCGCTGCCATGCCTCGTGCTCGACGAGGCGGATATCGGCGTCGGCGGCGTTACAGCGGACACGGTGGGGCGCGCGCTGCGCGACCTGGCCCGCAGCACCCAGGTGATCTGCGTCACGCACGCGCCCCAGGTTGCGGCGCTGGGCGACGGCCATTTTCGCGTGGCCCGCGGCGCTGAAGGCGAGACGGTGGTCGAGTCGCTGGAGGGCAAGGAGCGGGTCGAGGAGGTGGCGCGGATGCTGGCCGGCGCCAACGTCACCGCCAAGGCGAGAGCCCACGCCCGCGACCTGCTGGACGGACGCCTGGACGGGTAGGGGTGGGGCTTGGCCCTGCCGCCGAGTCGGAACGCGGCGAGAGCGGGGGGCGGCGCCTGCGGGATTCGCTAAAGTGCGAGGCAAGGCGCAGAGAACATGCACAGGGACTGGGGGACTCGTGTACGAGACAATTGACTATGGCCTCGACGGCGACGTAGCCGTGCTGCGGCTGAACCGCGCCGAGCGCCGCAACAGCCTCAACGGCGCCATGCGGCGGGAGCTTCGCGAGGCGCTGGGCCAGTCGTACGGCGAATCGCGGGCGGTGCTGCTGACGGGGGCGGGCGAGTCGTTCTGCGCCGGCCAGGACCTGGGCGACGTCGATCCGGCGCGAGGCGCTGACCTCCAGCGCCTGCTCAGCGAGGAGTACGACCCGCTGGTACGCGCCATTGTCGATGCGCCGGTGCCGGTGGTCTGCGCGGTCAACGGCGCGGCGGCCGGCGCCGGCGCCAATCTCGCCCTCTCGGCTGACATCGTCCTGGCGGCGCGTTCGGCGCGCTTCATTCAGGCGTTCGCCCGCATCGGCTTGGTGCCGGACGCCGGCGGCACCTACTGGCTGCCGCGGCTGGTGGGGCTACCCCGGGCCATGGCCATGGCGCTGCTGGCAGAGGAGGTGGACGCCCAGACGGCCGCCGACTGGGGGATGATCTGGCAGGCGGTCGACGACGGCGTCTTGTACGACGAGGCTATGGCCGTCGCCCGTCGTCTGGCGTCGGGGCCCACCCAGACGCTGCGCCGCATCCGCCATGCCCTGCGCCGGAGTCTTGAGCAGGATCTCGACGGGCAGCTGAAACTGGAGGCGAAGCTGCAGCAGGAGTGCGCCGAGTCGCGAGACTTCGTCGAGGGCGTGGAGGCGTTTCTCGACAAGCGGGCGCCGGTGTTTCAGGGAGAGTGAGCATGGCGGGGGAGATGGGTGGACTGGTGGACTCCGCCTGGCTGGAGGTCAGCCTGTGCTCTCCGGACCTGCGGGTGGTGGACGCCAGCTGGCACCTGCCGACGGAGGACCGCGACCCCCGCGATGAGTATCTGGCCGAGCACATCCCCGGCGCGGTGTTCTTCGACATCGACGAGATTTGCGACTCGGATTCGGATCTTCCCCATATGCTTCCCTCGGCGGAGAAGTTCGCCTCCCGGGTCCGCGCCCTGGGCTTGGGCGACGGCAACCGCATCGTGGTCTACGACTCCGTCGGCCTGATGAGCGCGGCGCGGGTGTGGTGGATGTTCCGCGTCTTCGGCCATCAGGAGGTGGCGGTGCTCGACGGCGGCCTGCCCAAATGGAAGTCCGAGGGACGTCCGCTCGAGGATATGGAGCCGTCGCCGAGTAGTCGGCATTTCACGCCCCGCGCCAATTGGCTTCTGGTGCGTGACGCCGACCAGGTGGCCCGGGCCATCGAGGCGGGCGACGAGCAGGTGGTCGACGCGCGTTCACCAGGACGTTTTCGCGGCGAGGAGGCTGAGCCGCGGCCCGGCCTGCGCGGCGGCCACATGCCGGGCGCCGTCAGCCTTCACTACCAGACGCTGCTGGACTCCAGCGGCGCGATGCTGGACGCGGAGTCGCTGCGGGCGCGGATGCGGGACGTCGGCGTCGACCTCAAGCGGCCGATCATTACCAGCTGCGGATCGGGCATCACGGCGGCAGTCATCAACCTCGCCCTCCACACGCTGGGCCATGACCGCAACGCTGTCTACGACGGGTCATGGGCGGACTGGGGCCGCGCGGGCTCCGGCCGGCCGGTGGCGTGATCGCCATGTCGTGGCGCAGACTGCCAAGGCTGGCCTATACGATCACCTTTCTGGAGATGCGGTCACCGCCGGAGGCGCCGCCGCCACCGCCGGAGGGGTTTGCCATGCGCCGGATGGACCGTCCGACCGTGGAGATGTTTCGCGATATCCATGACGGTGTCGGCGCGGATTGGGACTGGACCGACATGCATCGGGAGCCGCCGCGCTGGGTCAAGTCATTTGTCGAGGACCGACTGGTGCAGATTCATCTCATCGTCAAGGAGCCGGATACGACGGCCGGATTCGCCATGCTCGACATGCGCTCGCGACACAGGAGCGGGCGGGTCGGTCTCGCGTTCTTCGGCCTGATGCCGGCATGGTGCGGACGCGGTCTTGGCCGCTGGGCGCTGGCCGAGGCGCTGGCGCGGGCATGGCGGGGAGGTACGAGGTTGGTGACCGTCAACACCTGTACCAACGACCATCCTTCGGCGCTGCCGCTGTATCGCAAGATGGGTTTCGAGACGGTACGTGAGGTGGAGCGAATCGGTTACAACGGTACGGTCGGCTGGCGTCGGTAGGTCGACGTCGATTGGCAGAGGTAGGGCGGTGACAGACGCCACGCGAATCGCCCGGCGGCACGCAGTACCGCGGGTACCCGTCACCGCGAATCGCGTCGCAAGTCTTGTGAATCAACGCTGTATCGGGGGGTTGCGCACCGTGTGCACACATCATATAGTGGCAGCTTGGCGGCTTGCTTCCAGTACTGGCGGCGGCCCGCCCAAGCATCGAGCGCAGTTTTCAGGTACCTTTACCGCAGGCGAATCGCCGCCGAGTGAAGGTTAGGCTGTGCCGAAAACCCGGATACGAAACAGAGGAGAGCATCATGCGAATCGAGCGACGTTTTACCCGCGAGGGTGAGGACCCCTACAGCGGCATCTCCTTCCGCATGGCGGAGTCGGCGATTCGCAACCCCGATGGCGGGGTGATCTTCCGCCAGAAGGACGTCGAGGTGCCCGATCAGTGGAGCCAGGTGGCTGTCGACATCCTTGCCCAGAAGTACTTCCGCAAGGCCGGGGTGCCAGCCGCCCTGCGGCGAGTCGAGGAAGAGGGTGTGCCGACGTTTCTGCAGCGCTCGGAAGCCGATGGTGGCGCACTTGGCAGTCTGCCCGAATCGCAGCGAACGGGCGGAGAGACGTCCGCGCGGCAGGTGTTCGACCGGCTGGCCGGGGCCTGGGCCTACTGGGGTTGGCGCGGCGGATACTTCTCCTCCGAGGGGGACGCCCAGTCCTATTTCGACGAGATGCGGGCAATGCTGGCGCGGCAGATGGCGGCGCCCAATTCGCCGCAGTGGTTCAACACCGGCCTGCACTGGGCCTATGGCATAGACGGTCCCGGACAGGGACACTTCTACTACGACGAGGCGCTTGGACGGCCGGTGGCCTCGGAGTCATCGTACATGCGGCCGCAGCCGCATGCCTGCTTCATCCAGTCGATTAGGGACGACCTGGTCAACGAGGGCGGCATCATGGACGCCTGGGTGCGGGAGGCGCGGCTGTTCAAGTACGGCTCGGGCACTGGCACCAACTTCTCCAGCCTGCGCGCCGAGGACGAGCCGCTGGCCGGCGGCGGACGGTCGTCGGGACTGATGTCGTTCCTGCGAATCGGCGACCGGGCGGCCGGTGCCATCAAGTCGGGCGGCACCACCCGCCGCGCCGCCAAGATGGTGATCGTCGACATCGACCATCCGGACATCGAACGGTTCATCGGCTGGAAGGCAGTCGAGGAGCAGAAGGTCGCGGCGATGGTGACCGGCTCGCGCATCCACCGCGAGCGTCTCGCCGCCATCAAGGAGGCATGCAGTGCTTGGGACGGCGAGGCCAGCAAGGCGTTCGACCCGCGGCACAATCCCCAGCTGCGCGAGGCGGTGCGGACGGCGCGCCGCGACCAAATCTCCGACAGCTACATCTGGCGCTTCCTGCGGCTTGCCGAGCAGGGCTACGACTCGATGGAGTTTCCCGAGATCGACACCCACTGGCAGGGCGAGGGCTATCTCACAGTTTCCGGCCAGAACTCCAACAACTCGGTGCGGGTGACCGACGCGTTCCTGCGCGCCGCCCAGGATGACGGCGACTGGGAGCTAGTGCGGCGCACCGACGGCAAGGTCGCCCGCACGGTGTCGGCGCGACGCCTGTGGGACTCCATCGCCGAGGCTGCCTGGTCCTGCGCCGATCCGGGCGTGCAGTACCACGACACCATCAACGACTGGCATACCTGTCCCGAGTCGGGGCCGATTCGCGGCTCCAATCCGTGCAGCGAGTACATGTTCCTCGACGACACCGCCTGCAATTTGGCCTCGCTCAACCTCATGGCGTTCCTCGACGGGGAGGGCAGCTTCGATGTCGCCGCCTACGAGCACGCGACGCGGCTGTGGACGCTGACGCTTGAGATATCGGTCGCCATGGCGCAGTTTCCCAGCGCCGTCATCGCCGAGCGCTCGCACACCTACCGCACCCTCGGTCTGGGCTACGCCAATCTTGGTGCTCTGGCGATGGTGCACGGACTGGGCTACGACTCCGGCGAGGCCCGGGCTCTGGGGGCGGCGCTGACAGCCCTGCTGACCGGCGCCTCCTATCGTATGTCGGCCGAGATCGCGGCCGAGCTGGGACCGTTTCCGGGCTACGCTCCCAACCGAGAGGCGATGCTGCGGGTGATGCGCAATCACCGCGCCGCTCTGGGCCATGCGGGCGGCTACGAGAAGCTGGCCACCACGCCGCCGGAGTTTGAGGCGGAGATGTGCCCTTACCCCGAGCTGGTCGAGGCTGCGCGGCGGGCTTGGGACGAGGCGGTGGAGCTGGGCGACGAGCACGGATACCGCAACGCCCAGGCGACCTGCATCGCTCCCACCGGTACCATCGGCCTGGTGATGGACTGCGACACCACCGGCATTGAGCCGGATTTCGCCATCGTCAAGTACAAGACGCTGGCCGGCGGCGGGTACTTCAAGATTATCAACCACAGTGTGCCGACCGGTCTGAAGCGGTTGGGGTACGGCGAGGAGGCGATTTGCCGCATCGTCGACTACGCGGTTGGACGCGGCACGCTGGAGGGGGCGCCGGGCGTCACCATGGAAAGGCTGCGCAACTGCGGGTTTGACGACGAGGCGCTGGCCAAGGTGGGTGCCAGCCTTGGCACCGCATTCGACATCCGTTTTGTGATCAATCCGGCAGTACTTGGCGAGGAGTACTGCCGCGAGAGCCTTGGCATTGACGCCGACAGGATGGCCGTGCCGGACTTTGACCTGCTGGCCGATCTGGGTTTCACAGCGGGCGAGATCGAGGCGGCCAACGCCTATGTCTGCGGCACGATGACCCTTGAGGGAGCGCCCGGACTGAAGGAGGAGCATCTGCCGGTATTCGACTGCGCCAACACCTGCGGCCGCACTGGCAAGCGGGCGCTCTCGATTGAAAGCCACATCCGCATGATGGCGGCGGCGCAGCCGTTTGTGTCCGGGGCGATTTCCAAGACCATCAACATGCCCGCCGCCTGCACGGTGGAGGACTGTCGCGACGCCTATCTGCTGTCATGGAATCTGGGCATTAAGGCCACGGCGCTGTACCGCGACGGGTCCAAGCTGAGCCAGCCGCTGGCATCGCAGATTTCCGCGCAGTTCGAGGCGCTGGGAGAGGAAGAGGAGGCGGCGGTGCAGACGCCAGCCGCGCTGCAGGCGGTGGAGGGTGCCGAGCGGATTGTCGAGCGAGTCATCGAGCGGAATGTTCCGGGCAAACGCAATCGGCTGCCCGGCCGGCGCAAGGGCTATACCCAAAAAGCATCCGTGGCCGGCCACAAGGTGTACCTGCGCACCGGCGAGTACGAAGACGGCAATCTTGGCGAGATTTTCATCGACATGCACAAGGAGGGGGCGGCGTTCCGTTCGCTGATGAACAACTTCGCCATCGCGGTGTCGATTGGGCTGCAGTACGGCGTGCCTCTGGACGAATTTGTGGACGCCTTCATCTTCACCCGATTCGAGCCAGCGGGTCCGGTACAGGGCAACGATTCGCTCAAGAACGCCACATCAATTCTCGACTACGTGTTCCGCGAGCTGGCGATTTCCTATCTGGACCGAACCGACCTTGCACATGCAGAGATTACGGGCGACCGTTTCGACACGCTTGGCGAAGGCGGCGGCGGGGGAGCCGGTGGAGCGTTTCGCGAGGTGGCGTCCAGCGGTTATCTGCGTCAGCGCCTGCCGCGAGAGCTTCATGTCTACGAAGGCGGCAACGTGGCCGTGGCGCGTCAGGCGACAGAAGAGCGGGAAGAGGCTGAGCCAGTGATGATGCCAGGTGCCGATGCTGCCACTATTGCTACGCTTGATCAGCGGGAAGTCGCTCGAATTCAGGGATATGAAGGGGCGGCATGCGACGACTGCGGTAATTTCACTCTGGTGCGTAATGGTACCTGCCTCAAGTGCAACACCTGCGGGGCGACGACCGGGTGCTCCTGACCATGAGCAGCCCGGGTTGGCGGGGGGCTGGAAATGATTTGGTAGTTTAGGACGCTGATCCGCTTAGCGGTTAGTGGCGATTTCCCCTTGATCTGTAAACACAATTTTTGTTTTCTTGTCCGCGTGAACTTGGGGCTCCATTGCTAACTTCTCCCTAAGCCGATCCATCGCTCCATGCTGGCGGCACAAGCATTCGGGAAAGTTCAGTACATCAATCAGTAACCGACGGTCCAGCTCAGCTCTCGCCGGATCATCATTTATCTGGTCAAATGGAAGAAATCGTATACCACTTAGGTCCGCGAGTACTGATTGGGCAGATGCCAAAGCTTGTGGCTTCATCATTGACAGGTTTAGTGTGAAAACGTCTGCGAGCGCCGTTCTAGAAATTATTCCACGACCTGACTGGACCTTGCTGCTCATCCACCAGTGGCATAGCAGTCCTAGTGCTGAATTGCACCAAATGGTGAATAGAGCATCAAAAGAATTGTTATCAAATGTTACTGTTGGCCAAGCTGGACCGCCAAGCGAAGGTCGTTCAGTCATTGCAACAATTGTAGACTGTGAATTGAATCTCAAACTGGAATTGTAGTGAACTCTGGAAGCGTGCTTCCACCTTTGGGCTGCTCGATCCTGCAGTTCTTGGGGAACGCTACCCTTGACATTGCGAAGTTTCAGGTGACTGTCCGGTGAAACGATCAGAGTCCGCTCCAACTTTGCATTGTGCCGCCATAGCGAAGGATAGGAATCACCAGTCGTGCAACCATCAATGCACTCAAACGGCCCTTGTGGAAGATCATCATTCTTAGACGTTGGCCCAGTCAAGTCAAGAGTGTGCGGTCCAACGAGGCAAGGTAGATGTCCAATGGTGCAGATTGGAACATTCAGCGTCTCTTCCGAAGCCATTCCTTCAATCCAAAGACGGCCAGTACTAAGCTGGTATGCGGACTGGGCAAGTGTAATGTCATGTATGCCGACAACCGGCCACGGACCCGTTTTGGGGATATTGGCTTGAACAACCTCACCGCATCTTGTGGAGCCAATACTAATTGCAGTTCCGCCAAACGGGCCGTCTTCCAAGTTTCGGACTTCTCCGCGTTCAACAATATTGGAAATGGACTGGGCAATTTGCTCACTTTCGACCGTATCGGATGGCTGGGAGTTAAGAATAACAAAGTTCGCACGCCAATCTTTCCGTATAAGTTTAGACGCTTTCTTACCAACAAATAGACATTCAGCCATGCCAGTATCCTCAGAAAATGATTTGTTAAACGTACCATTTTCAGCAATTGTAACTATGGTGGGCTGAACATACTGTGATCTCCAAAGTTCTCGAACATTCTCCCATGACTTACCACTAAGCGCAGTAAGGGGAAGAACCAGAGCAACTGTACCACCATTTCGAACCTTGCGATGTGCAAGGTCAACGAAATAGGAGGCCATTCCAGCATGCCCGTGCCCTGAACAGTCACGTGCCAAATGCTTCATGTGTTTCTCAAGCATTTTTTGCTCATCTTCGTCCGCCTCGAATGCAGCAAACGCAGGATTGCGTACACCTTTACGGTCCCCTTCTCTAGCACCATGTCGTGTAAATGGTGGATTCATAATAACCAGATCAAATTCGCCGTGTCCAAGCTGTTCTGCATACGTAGCAACCATCTGGCTGCCTCTTCCTCCCGCAACCTCAGCAGCTGCGGTAATTATTTCAAGAGGCAGCTTTCCTTCAAGAAGATCAAGTGAACCAAGCGACACACCCCATTCATGAATCCCGTAAGGCATGGTCAATAGGCACTCTCCAGTGAACGGTGTATCGGGATAGGTACCAGCCAACATGGTTGCTGTAAGGTGTACAGCAACAGTAAGTACATCCAATCCAACGAGTCCGTGCTCAAGAATTGCAGGATGTATTTGCCTTGGATCACCACCATGTATTTGATGTAACAGAGAGATTCTCTGGTAAGCAGTAGAAAGCAGCGTTCCAGTTCCACAGGCAAAATCACCAATTCGCATTGACTTCAGTACACCAGGATCGGCCCAGCTATCCTCTATGATAGGCGAATTTATTGGTAAAGCAAGACTAGCCAAAAGAGATGCACTGGAAGGCATCGTATAGAAAGTCGCAAGAAACTTTCTGTCCGCAATCAATCTTTGAAAGACAATACCAGTCAAGTCATGTGACTTAGTTACGCCGCCAGAAATCAACTGCTGAGCGGTTTTCCAGAGCAAATCAAGCAAGTCACCAGCAAATTTCACGGGCAACACTCTCAATACTTCTCGTGCAGTATGAAAAATTGGCCAATAGTTTACATCTAAAGCGAGTCGCCATTCGTCAAGGACCAATGTGTGCTGAAGAGCACCATGGGACATGAGCTCTTCTGGGTGAAGAAGTTGCCTCGAAGGATTTGCAGGTACATGCAGTCCAACCGAGTGAAGAGCGGTGTGGAAGATGAGAGCGTTGACAAGAGTGGTGAGAGCCATTCGGCGAGTCTGTCCGATAGCGTCATCTGTTTGAGAAAACACTTGGGCTATCTTACGTCCGAATACGGAGTCAATGGGAAATTCCTTGATTGATGCATTAGCTGCTCTAGAAATATCTCGTTCCAGTACTAAAGCCAATTCGTTTACACGCCAATATGGAATGCTACAACGATGTATCAGCAGGGCAAGCTCCATAATTGTGCCAGAGATCCAACCAGTTTGCGGAAAGCGAATGGTGGAGTCAGAATCTTTGGAAACTGCTCTGGTTAACGCGTAGTCGAGTCGGCAATTACGGAGAGCATCGCGAAGCTGAGCTCCGCTGTACTGGCGTAGTGAGTCTGGATACACAACTGCGACAACTGCGTGGATAGAGTGCACGCTAGTGGTCAGAACCATACCTAGCCTAGACTGAGCCTCAATGTCAGCTTGGTTGTGGTTGCCAACTTCCGCTTCAATGACTACAGGCCATCCATCGGGGCGCTCAACTACGATGTCTGGTCGTCCACCGTCGTTAAGCAGATGTCCAACAGACTCAGCGTGTATCGACCAGTTTTGACCGTACTCTAGAAGTACTTCGGCAAGCGCAGCGTTAATGCTGTTTTCGTGAGACTTGGCCATGCTAGTGCTCCAATAGGCAGGTGAAAGCTTTCGGGATGTTGATGCTACGTCTGACAAAATGTTGCTTCGGAGTGAGGATATACCTGCATCGTGTGTCAATCAAGGGGTTGACTGGAGCACGGTACCTCGACAACGGCAAGACTACCGGTAGACAAGATGGGGTGGTTTCAAGCATGGGAAGAGCAGGCATGGCGGTGTGCACTTAGAGGAGTGTGCTCTGATCAATCGCGGCGCGGATGAAATCGGCGAACAGCGGATGTGGGGCAAAGGGTCTGGACTTGAGTTCGGGGTGGAATTGGACCCCCACGAACCACGGATGTCCCTCGTGTTCGACCACCTCCGGAAGCCTGCCATCGGGCGACATGCCGCTAAACCGCAGCCCGGCACGCTCGAGCGCCTCGCGGTAACGGACATCCACTTCGTAGCGATGCCTGTGTCGCTCGGAGATACGCTCGCTTTCATAGATTCTCGCGACAAGCGAATCGGGCGTCAGCACCGCCTCGTGGGCGCCGAGGCGCATGGTGCCTCCTTTGTCCCCGTCGACGTCCCGTCGCTGGACGCCACCTTCCTGCTGCCATTCTTCCATATGGTAGACCACGTGGCTGGCAATGCCAGAGGAGGGGGCATCACTGCTGCATTCCAAATCGAACTCCTGGGACCTCGGATCGGCGATGTCTGTCAGATTGCGGGCTGCCTCGACGACAGCCATCTGCATCCCCAGGCATATGCCGAAGAACGGCACCTCACGCTCGCGGGCATAGCGTACGGCGGCGATCTTTCCAGTCGACCCGCGGGAACCGAATCCGCCGGGTACTAGAATGCCGTCAAACTGCGCCAGATTCCTCGATACTTCTTCGTCATCGCCTAGCGATTCGGCGTCAACCCACTGCGTTACGACCTGCGCTCGGTTGGCGATGCCGCCATGCACCAGAGCTTCACCGAGCGACTTGTAGGCATCCTCGAGGAGGGTGTACTTGCCAATGACCCCGATGTTCACCTTGCGCTCGGGGAGCTGTACGGCGCGGACGATTTCCTTCCATCGACTCAGATCGGGTGCTGGCGCGTCGACCATACCGAAGGCCCGCAGCAGCTGGCTGTCGAGACCTTCCTGATGGTAGGAGATGGGCGCCTGATAGATGCTGCCAAGGTCTGGCGCCGGGATCACCGCTTCCGGGCGGACATTGCAGAACAGGGCGATCTTCTCCCGCGGGAACTCCGGCACCTCGCCAGCGGGGAAGCGGCACAGAAGCACGTCGGGTTGGATGCCGATGGAGCGCAGCTCCTTGACCGAATGCTGGATGGGCTTGGTCTTGAGTTCGCCCGACACCTCCAGAAAGGGCAGCAGGCCGACATGCACGAATCGCACCGTGCCGGCCGGTCGCTCCAGATGGAACTGCCGCATCGCCTCGAAGAAGGGCAGCCCCTCGATGTCGCCCACCGTGCCGCCGATCTCGCAGAGCATGAAGTCGACCTCGTCGGCGCCGAGGGCAAGGAACTCCTTGATCTCGTCGGTGACGTGGGGAATCACCTGGATGGTCTTGCCCAGGAAAGCGCCCCTGCGTTCCCTGTCGAGGACGTTGCGGTAGATGCGCCCGGCGGAGATCGAGTCGCTGCTGCGGGCGGGCACTCCGGTGAATCGCTCGTAGTGTCCCAGGTCAAGGTCGGTCTCCGCGGCGTCGTCGGTGACGAACACCTCGCCGTGCTCGTAGGGGCTCATGGTGCCCGGGTCGACGTTGAGATAGGGATCGAGCTTCCGCAGGCGGACGCTGTAGCCGCGGGCCTGAAGCAGCGCCCCAAGGCTGGCCGCGGCCAGTCCCTTGCCGAGGGAGGAAACGACGCCACCGGTGATGAAGATGTACCGCGCCATATAAACCGCGTCCTCGACTCCCGGACGCCCGACGCGCCGCCGCGGCACGCCAGTCGCCGTGCTACGGAGGCTGGTTGATACGCGAATCGCCCGCTGTTGGCAAGCGCCGCCGCGCGGTTACTCGCTGCTTGCCAGCAGGTAGTTCGACGCCCGGGAGGCGGCGGACGAGGAGCGAAACAGGCTCTTCGGCTCGGCGTCGATCTGATTCATCCAGTGGGCGATGTAGTCGCTGTGCCGGGTGCGCGGCTGAATCCCTAGCGACGAGCACAGAAACGCCGCGCCAAGCTCGGCAACGAGCTCCTCCTGGATGTAGTCCGAGTCGAAGGGTGATTCGCCAAAGGAGCGGGAGAGCCGCTCCGGGTGCCCAGTCCAGTGCACCAGCTCATGGAGGAGGGTGGCGTAGTAGTCCTCCTGCTGCCCGAACATGCATCGCTGCGGCATGACTACGGTATCGCCCTCGATGTCGTAGAAGGCGTCGCCCGTCGCATGGATAACTCGGGCGCCGCATCCTCCCAGTACCGCCTCGGCTCGCTCGCAGCGTTTGCCGGAATCGACGGGGACGGGCTGGAGCCGATCAGGCGGCGCGATGAGCTGGTCCAAGTTGAAGACCCGGTGGGTCTGAAGGTGGAAGCGGCGTTCGGCGTCCTCGGCCGCGACCGCGCCAGAGTCGATTCGCTCCTGCTCGCGCCTTGGCAAGTACTCGCGAGCGAAGACCATCAGCGAGCCGCGCGATCCCCGGCGTACGCCGCCGGCGAATTTCTGGGCCTGCAGGAAGGTCATCCACCTGTTGCAGGAAAAACCACCGCGCTGCGCCGCGTTCCACAGCAGCAACACGTTGATGCCCGAGTAGGGTCGGCCGGTGGCCGCGTTGCGTGCGATGTCGAGGGTTGCCGATTCGTTCCACGGCTTAACCCAGGGTGCGCAGCCCTTGCGAAGCTCCGCGACGATTTCCTCGGCAACCTGCCGGTAGAGTGCGCTTGTCATGGAAGATTCTCCTTGCTTTGAGAGGGGTTAGGCGGGCAAGGTTGAAGCAGGGCCTCAAGTTCTTCCGACAAGCGGCGGCTGGTAAAGAACAAAACATGGCGAGGTTCCTACGCAATGCTTTAGGTGGGGCCCGCACGCAGACTATGCCCATGGCTGGGGGTTGTCAATCGGGTGGAGCAGGAGTATGCTGCGGCACCACCAGCCGCTGGCTTCGCCAGGGTGGAACAACCAAGGGGAGGAATTCGCCATGCCAAAGCGCACGGGAAACCTTGCAACCACCATTGCCGGACTCTCGGGTCCAGCCAGAAACGTGCTTCTCGAGGCCCTCACGGCTCTGGAGTAGCGCTATCCCAGGCCAGTCCCCGCAGGTGCTCAGGGGACGTCCCAGCGGAGTGGCCGTCCGCGTCATTGCCCCGCAGCAGAGCCTGCCGCGGGCCGCATAGCATAGGAGAATCCTACCATGCGAATCAGGGCACCCTTATCACTACCGCTGATACTGGCAGCCGCCGTACTGGCGGCGCCGCTGGCGGCGGAGGACAGCACGTCCACCGAACCTTTGGCAACCACCGGCTATACGGCGCCGAGCGCCGGCGCCGCGCAGAGCGCGGCAACGGCGGACCGAGCTACCCAAGCGGACCGGGCCGATCGGGCGGACAGGGCGGACCGGGCCGACGTTGCAGATCGCCTGAAGGAGGGGGCTGCACCGCCGACTCCAGCCGTTCCGGTCGGCTTCATCTGTGGCGGCGGCGGCAAGCCCAGATGCAGAGGGGTCATCGTGCTGCGTCCAGGCGTCTACACGTACAGCTGCACCGCGCGGGATGAAGACAACGTCATCAACGGCATCTTCACCATCAGGATCGACTCGTCGTATGGCGGTCGGAGCTCTCGCTGCGGCGCAAGCACTGGAGGCCGTGGCCTGTACGTCTCAGGCGGGGGGCTGTACTGGGTCAAGCGCGTGGCGTAGGAGTAGCCGGGCGGTCCGGGGCCTCGCGGTCCCGGGCCGCTTTCGGCGTGCGTGGCAGGCATTGACGCGGGGCGGAAACGCATGTACCATGCGGTCGCCGCGCAGTGGCGCGGCTTCTCGAAACAAACGAAGCGTTACGCGGCTCGCTGGCATCCGTCGGCGAGCAGCGGCGCAGGAGAAACGGAATGTTTGCGGTAATGCGCTCAGGCGGCAAACAGTACCGCGTCGCCCTCGGCGACGTCGTGCTGATGGAGAAGCTGGCTGGCGAGGTCGGCAGCGAGGTGGCGTTCGGCGACATCCTGCTGCTGAGAGACGGCGAAGACATCCAGGTGGGAGCGCCGCTGGTCGAGGGCGCTTCGGTGAAGGCCGAGGTGCTCGCCCAGGAGCGAGGCCCCAAGGTGGTGTCGTACAAGCGCAGGCGGCGCAAGGCGTCGTCGAGCAGCACGCGGGGACATCGGCAGGAGCTGACCAGAGTCCGCATCACAGCGATCGGTGACTCGACCCTGCCTAAACCGGCAGCTGCCGCCACTGCCGTGTCGATAGGCGAAACGAAACCCCTAACTGAAGCAGCGCAGGCAGACGACTCTGCATCCAGGAGTCTGGACGAATCGGACTCGAGTATGGCGGTCAGCGAATCGAATCGCGAAGAGTCTGCGGCAGCGCCGCAGAGCGAAGCCGATGAGCAGGCGAGCGTCGAGGCAGCAGGCGGCGATGGCGCCCCATCGGTTGGTGATTTTGATCAGACGGAAGCCGCTGGGGCATCTGTCGGAGAGGAAGGCGAGTCCGCCAACGCGGACGCAAATGCCGAGGACGGCGGCGATGACGTCGGCGGCTCCGGCGGCAGCAAGCAGGAGGAGTAGGTTATGGCTCACAAAAAGGCAGGAGGGTCGTCGCGCAACGGCCGCGATTCCGCCGGCCGTCGGCTGGGCGTCAAGGCGTATGGAGGCGAGGCTGTGCGCGGCGGAGCCATCATCGTGCGCCAGCGAGGCACGCGCTGGTGGCCAGGCGACAATGTAGGTATGGGGCGGGACCATACGCTGTTCGCGAAGGCTCCGGGCAAGGTCCGGTTTCATAAGGGATTCAAGGGCCGCACGTTCGTATCGGTGGCTCCGGACGCTGCTTCCGAGTAGTCCCGCTGCGCCGGATTCGGCGGCGCCATAGGCAATGGACTTTCTGGACAGAACCCGGTTCCGCGTCCGTTCCGGCAGCGGCGGGGCCGGGCGTGTGAGCTTCCGCCGGGAGAAGGGCCGTCCCCATGGCGGACCGGACGGTGGCGACGGCGGCCGCGGCGGCGACCTCTGGGCGGAGGCTGTACCGGGCCTGACAACGCTGGCTCCTTTCCGGCGGGTACGGAAAGTGGAGGCGGGCGACGGGGCTAGCGGCGGGTCGCGGGACCGCGCCGGACGGCGCGGCGAGGATCGCGTGATCGAAGTTCCCGCTGGAACCGTGCTGACCGACAGATCCACTGGCGCCGTGCTCGCCGATCTTGACCAGCCCGGCAAGCGCGTGCTGCTGGCCCGCGGAGGGCGGGGCGGCGCGGGCAATGCCAGATTCGCCACTTCCACCAACCGTGCGCCGCGTCGCGCTACGTCCGGCGAGCAGGGCGTCGAGTACGAGGTTGGCCTCGAGCTCAAGCTTCTCGCCGATGCCGGAATCGTCGGCCTGCCAAACGCCGGCAAGTCGACCCTGCTGCGGGCAGCCTCGAATGCCCGGCCGAAAGTGGCGGACTACCCGTTCACGACGCTTCACCCGTATCTGGGCACCGTGCTGGTTGGCTACGACTCTTTCGTGCTGGCGGACATCCCCGGGCTGATTGAGGGAGCGCATCAAGGCGCTGGACTTGGCGACCGGTTTCTGGGCCATGCAGAGCGCTGCGCCGTTCTGCTGCAGCTGGTGGAGGGAACAGCTGCCGACGTGACGGACGACTACCGCGCGGTGCTGCGGGAGATCGAGGCGTACGGGCATGGCGTCGCGGAAAAGCCGCGGCTGGTGGCGCTTAGCAAGATCGATGCACTCAATGATGAGCAGGCTGCAGACGCCTGCGGCGCCTTGCGGGAGGAGGGTGCAGGGGAGGTGCTGCGGCTGTCCGCGGCGACGGGGCAGAACGTCAAGGAGACGCTGGAACGCGTGTGGCGCATGATTCAGCGGGAACGCCAATGAGCGTCGGCGAGGCCGCTGCTTCGCTGGCCAGCGGTCGCCGCGTTGTCGTCAAGATCGGCTCCTCTCTGCTTGTCGACTCTCCCGGCCATGCGCTGCGCGAGCCGTGGCTGGAGACGTTCACCGCCGATGTGGCGCGCATGCGGGAGCGCGGTCAGGAGGTGGTGCTGGTCTCGTCGGGGGCCATCGCCCTGGGGCGGGGCGCGCTGGGCTACGGTGACCGGGGACTGTCGCTGGAGGAAAGCCAGGCGGCGGCGGCGGCCGGCCAGGTGCGGCTGGCGCAGGCGTATGCGGGCGTGCTGGCCCGGCATGGAATCGCGGCTGCCCAGGTACTGCTGACTCTCGGCGACACCCATGACCGGCGTCGCTACCTCAACGCCCGCTCCACCCTTAAGACCCTGCTGGAAGCGAAGAGCGTGCCCGTGGTCAACGAAAATGACACCGTCGCCACCGACGAGATTCGCTACGGAGACAACGACCGCCTGGCGGCACGGGCTGCGCTGATGGTGGGAGCCGACATCCTCGTGCTGCTGACCGACGTGGACGGACTGCATACCGCCGACCCGCGTACCAGCCCGCAGGCAGAGCGCATCGACACCGTCCGCGAAATCACCCGCGCCATGCTGGAGTCGTCGCGGGGCATCGGGTCGGCCGACGGTTCGGGCGGCATGCACACCAAGCTGCTTGCGGCACAGATGGCGATGCAGGGCGGCTGTCTGACGATTGTCGGCCGAGGCGACATCCCTCATCCTCTAGACGCGTTGGAAAGCGGCGCGCACTGCACGAGGTTTCTGCCCGTCGCTACCCCCAAGGCGGCGCGCAAACAGTGGATCGCGGCGATGAAAACCGTGGGCGCGCTGCACATCGACGCCGGCGCCGAGCGGGCCCTGCGGGGAGGCCGCTCCCTGCTGCCCGTGGGGCTGGCGCGGGTTGAGGCGGAGTTTGCGCGGGGCGACGCGGTGGCCATCTGCGGCCCTTCGGGCGAGTCCGTTGGCGCCGGTCTTGTCGCCTACAGCGCAGAAGAGGCGCGTCGCATCGCCGGCCTGCCAACTCCGGAAGTTGAAGCCACGCTAGGATACCCGATGCGTGGCGAGCTTGTGCATCGCGACGATCTGGTGCTGTGGGAAAGGTCATGACAGACGCTGCGGAATTGGTGCGGGAGATGGGGCGCCGGGCGCGCGGAGCGGCTTGGGTGCTGGCGTCCGCCGAGAGCGAGACTCGCCGGGCGGCGATAGAGAGCGCCGCGGAGCATGTCATGGAGAGCGGCGACAAGCTGCTGCGTAAAAATCAGGAGGACGTAGAGTGCGCCCGCGAATCGGGCTTGAGCGAACCGATGCTGGACCGGCTGGCGCTGGACGACGGACGAATCGCCGGCATTGCCGACAGCCTTCGCGGCGTGGCCGCGTTGCCTGATCCGGTGGGACAGACCATGGAGCAGTGGGAGCGTCCAAACGGGCTGCGCATACGCCGGGTACGGACGCCGCTTGGCGTGGTGGGTGTGGTCTTCGAGAGTCGTCCCAACGTATGCGCCGACGCCGGGGCGCTGTGCGTCAAGTCGGGCAACGCCGTCATTCTGCGCGGCGGCTCGGAAAGCCTGAATAGCGTCCTTCATCTGCGCGAATGCCTGGCCGCCGGCCTGAAGGAGGCGGGCTTGCCGGCCGAGGCGGTGCAGACTGTGGACACGCCGGACCGGTCGGCTGTGGGAGAGATGCTGGCAGGAGCTGGGGGCGCCATTGACGTACTGGTGCCGCGCGGCGGGCGCGGCCTGGTGGAGCGGGTCGAGCGCGAGGCGCGGGTGCCTGTGTTCGCGCATCTCGAGGGCGTCTGCCATGTCTATCTCGATGCCAGCGCCGATCTGGAGAAGGCGCGGGCGGTAGTGGCCAACGCCAAGATGCGGCGCACCAGCATCTGCGGCGCGGCGGAATGCCTGCTCGTGGACCGCGACTGCGTGCAGACTCATTTGCCGTTGGTGGCGAACGACCTGATCGAGGCTGGCTGCGCCCTTCGCGGCGACGCGGAATCGATGGCGGCGGATTCGCGAATCGCCGAGGCAGGCGAGGACGACTGGGGCCGCGAGTATCTCGACGCGGTGATGGCGGTGCGAGTAGTGGATGGCATAGATGGAGCCATCGACCACATACGCCGTTACGGCTCATCCCATACCGAGGCGGTGCTGGCCGAGGACGACGCGGTGGCGGAGCGGTTTTTTCGCGAGCTCGACAGCGCCATTTTGATGCGCAACGCTTCCACGCAGTTCGCCGATGGGGGCGAGTTCGGGCTGGGCGCCGAGATTGGAATCGCCACCGGAAAACTGCATGCCCGCGGCCCCATCAGCGCCGAGCAGCTCACCACGTTCCAGTATCACGTCGAGGGCGACGGCGCCGTGCGCCCGTAGGCAGTGGGCATGCGGCGGCACTCGTTGAAGGATCTGGCGGCGGCGCTTGGCGGCCGCGCGGTCGGCGACGAGGCTCTTGAAGTGGTCCGTCCGCGACACCCAGCTAGCGCGGAGTCGGCTGACGAGATTGCCCTGGCGTTGGATTCAGATCTGCATGGCCTCCTCGCCGATAGCCCCGTGCGCGCTGCGGTGCTGCCCGAGGGTACCGACTGGCAGGCGATGGGACTGGACGGAGCCGTGCTTGTGGTCCCGGGGTCGGCGGCGCGAATCGCCCTGTCGGAATCCTTCGCGACGCCTGCCTGGGGATATAGCGGGGTACATTCGAGTGCCGTGATCCATCCCGATGCGCATGTGGGAAAAGGCGTGGAAGTCGGACCGTTCTGCGTGGTCGGGGAGGGGGCAGAAATCGACGAAGGCGCGCGCCTCCTGGCCTCCTCCACGGTGGGCGCGTCGTCGCGAATCGGTACTGGCTGCGTGCTTCATCCCGGTGCGCGAATCGGCGACCGTGTGCGCCTGGGCGCGCGGGTGGCGGTGTATCCCAACGCATGCGTAGGTGTCGACGGGTTTTCGTTTCCCCTCGATTCAGCGGATGCGACCCAGCGGCGGGGGCCGCAGCGAATCCAGTCGCTAGGCATGGTCGAGGTGGAGGACGACGTCGAGATTGGCGCGGGCTGCGCCATCGACCGCGGCACGGTGGAGAGCACCTGGATTGGCAAGGGCACGAAACTCGACAACCTGGTGC
>CAZPIN010000072.1:0-37669 GCA_964586735.1 uncultured Rhodobacterales bacterium
CGTGAGCAGCGCCCTGCAGGGAGCGGTCGTCGGCGGCGTCGGCGGGGCGGTACTCGGCGACTCCAGCGAGGAGGTGCAGCTGGGAAGCGTACTCGGTGCGGGCGTGGGCGTTTTGACCAACATCTCCGAAGCCCGGCAGCGCGATGAGCGGCTGCGGGCGAAGCAGACCATCAACTACTACTCCCTCGTGGTCGACATCGAGCTGAGGGAGCGCGCGAAAGGCAGGGTGACCCGGGAAGGGACGACGTCGCAGAGCAGCGTGCAGGTGAGCGGGGGCGGTGCGTTCGTGGACTCCACGACCGGCTCCAGCAGCGAAACGCAGTCGTACTCGGAATCGACGGACTGGAAGACCAAGCGCACCCGCATCATCGGGAAGGCGAAGGGGAAGCTGATCCGGTTCCGCGACATCGAGCAGGACTTCACGGACAAGCTGGCGAGTTCCATTGCCGGCCTGTTCTAGGCCTGTGGCTCAGCCAGCCCGCCGAAGAGCGTAGCGATGCGCCATTCAGCCATAGCGGCCATGTTTGCCGCCGTCCTGCTTGTGGGATGCGTGGATGGCAACCCGCATGACCCAGCGTCGTGGGCGCCGCCACCGGATCCCGACAAGGCAACGTCCGACTGGGATGTCGCCGAGGCCATGTGCGACAAAGTCGCTCTTGACACGGAGCTGACGGATGAGGAGGTCGCCATCATGCAGGAGGAAATGCAGTCCGCCCGGGACGCGATGGACGTCCTGAACCCGACCGATGCAGGTGCCCCAGAATCCGCCATCGAGGAAGGGGCGGCGCTGCTGGGAGGAGTGGTGGCCTTCTTCACCTTCAACGAGGCGGTGACCGCCGGGGAGAGGAAGAAGCAGGAGGCGTTTTTGGACTGCATGAAGGGTTTCGGGTGGCAGATGCAGAGCTAGCCGAGTGGCTGCTCTGGTTGTTCCGGTACAGCAGAGTCCCTGTCCTCTCTCTTAAACCCGCATCCAGCTTGCTCATGAAGAGGCAAAGACTAGGCCGTCTTGGAGAATCCCGATTTGGCAAAGCCCCTGCGCGGCGAGAGTCGAATCTCCAGAATCACCGTCGGAGCGCTACTGGAAAGCGTATACTCGTGTCGGCTTGAGTGTCATCGCCTATTGATCGTCGTCGCCGTCTTTCTTCACTTTGAATCCAACAATGTTGTGAGTCTTCTTGCTGATTTCCATTCCCGCCAGATAGAGGACGTTGCCTGATCCCCGGTATTTCTGCGGGTATTCCCTGTCCAGAATCTGCTTCATCGCCTCTCCGGTTTCGTCGTCGTCCACCATTTTGAGCTCGAAGATGTACGTGTACGACGGCCCCTCCAGCACCAGATCGACTCGCCCCCTGTTGGTGGGGTCCTCAGCCAGTACCTTAAGGCCCACTCCCGCAAAGTACGAATAGAACAGGCTTGCGAAGTAGGCTTCATACTGCGTGAGGTCAATGGGCGCATGCAGCTGTCTTGGAATTCCAGCGAGAACCTTCTGGAACAGGACATTCATGCCTTCGACGTCGCACTTCAGTAGATGCTCGAGCAGACTGTCGCGGTCATCCAGAAGTCCCTGCGATGCCCCTGGCAGCATCATTTCGAGCAGCAGCTGATTTAGGCGCTCTCGAACTTCCCGGTTGGGATAGTCGAGCTGGTATTGCGCATTCGATCCCTCGCCGGTTTTTTTCGCGATTGTCAGGTATCCCGCCTGAAAAAGAAGCGCTTCTGGCTCAACTTTGTCTATGTCGAATGACTCGAGAAGGTCTCCGCGCGGGCGCATTCGTCCCAAATCGATAGACATCACATTCCTCTTCGATAGAACATCGACAAGAAATTTGGGCAACCCAGTCCTGAACCACCAGTAGTCAAATTCCCGATTGTCAAGCAAGTAAAGAATGTCGTAGGGATTGTACACCCGTTCCTTTCCAAGCCAGCTGTAGCCGTTGTACCACTTACGGATTTCTTCTCGGCTGAGCCCCTCAAGCTCCTGAGCAAATACATCGTTGAGATCTGATTCGGAATATCCGCAAATCGCGGAGTAAGCAGGATTTATCGTTACGTCTTCAAAGTTGTTTGCGCCGGAGAACAGGCTGGTTTTCGAAAACCTGCTGACTCCGGTGAAAAAGCTAAAATGAATTTGTTCAGCGGCAGTTTTTGTCACTCCATACAGACTGCGCAACCGATCGCGATTGGCCGTGGCAATGTCGGGGGTGCCAATCATATCAAGAATCGGCTTGTCATACTCGTCGACAAGAAGTACCACCTTTTGGCCAGTTTCGTAATGAAAATTATCGATCAGCTCGAGAAGCCGGTTGGTTGGCGTGCTTTCTTCTAACGTGAAGCCTGCCCGTCTTGCAATTGCGCGAAGTGCTCGGTTGATTGTGGCGTCAAGCTCTTCAACGTTGAAATAGTCGCCGGCGCTGAAATCAAGATGGACGACAGGATAGACAGTGGACCAGTCCCACTTGTCGTACAGCGCCAGCCCCTCAAACAACTCCTTGCTGCCTCCAAAAGCCTCCTTAAGCGTGCTAACGAACAGGCTCTTCCCGAATCTGCGCGGCCGGGACAGAAAGATGTTCGGGTTCTCTTCCTGCATAAGCAGGCTGATGTATGCCGTTTTGTCCGCGTAGTAGTACCCCTCCTCCCGTAGTTTACGGAATACTTGGACACCTTTCGGTAGCCGCATCTTCTCCATGATCCGTCCCTCACATACAGGCAGTTTGGGCGCTTGCTACAGCGAGACCAAAGTTACTCGCATGGCTTCACACTGTCAAGCTCACAGTCAGCAAGTGTCCTGATGGCCGAACACCAGCCTCCCTTGATGACGCGCTGCACAGTGGGCGCTGAGCGCGTCAGGAGGGGCTGATACCACGCAGGCGTTCGCTGCGCCGCCGCAGCAGCTCGACCGTAACCAGCAGCAGGATGGATAGCAGTACGAGAATGGTAGCGACCGCCAGAATCGTCGGACTGATCTGTTCGCGGATTCCTGCCCACATCTGGCGGGGGATGGTGCGCTGGTCGAAGTCTGCGAGAAAGATGATGGCCACCACCTCGTCGAAGGACGTCACGAAGGCAAACAGCGCCCCAGAAATTACTCCAGGCAGGATGAGCGGCATAATGACCTTGAAAAACACCGTATGCGGCGGTGCGCCCAGGCTCTGGGCGGCGCGGGTCAGGCTGTGGTCGAACCCGATGAGGGTGGCGGTCACGGTTATGATCACGAAGGGCGTACCGAGCGCGGCGTGGGCGAGAATGATGCCCAGGTCGGTCTGGGCCAGATTGACCGACGAGTAGAAGAAAAACATCCCCGTGGCGGTGATCACCAGCGGCACCACCATCGGCGCAATCAGCAGCCCCATGATGAAGTTGCGGGCGGGCATTTCTGGGCGGCTGAGGCCCAAGGCGGCGAGCGTGCCAAGCACGGTTGCGATGAGGGTCGAGAAGAACGCGAAATAAAAGCTGTTGCGCATCGAGTGCAGCCACTGGGCGTTCTGCCAGCTGTCCTGCCACCAGCTCCACGAGAAGGGGTTTCTGTCGGGGTTGGTCATCCCGTTGGTGAGGATATCCAGATACCAGCGCAGCGAGTAAGCTTCGGATTCAAACCGCAGCATCTGCGGAGTGAAGGTGAAATAGGGCTCGAAGTTGAACGACAGCGGTATGATCACGAGGATGGGCGCGATCAGAAACAGCAGGATTGCCCCGCAGATCGCCCGAAAGGTGTAGTGCCAGACTCTCTCCAGCGTGCTCGCATGCGACGGAAGCGCCATGACTTACCCCAGCTTCATGTTTTCGACGCCAACCACCCGGTTGTAGAAGTAGTACAGCCCCAGCACGCCCAGCAGCAGGATTGTGCCGAGGGCAGCGCCAAGGCTCCAGTTGAGGGACTTCTGGAGGTGGTAGGCGATGATGTTGCTGATGAGCTGGCCGCTCTGTCCGCCGACCAGGGCTGGCGTGATGTAGTAGCCGATCGCCAGAATGAAGACGAGCAGGCTCCCCGCGCCTATGCCTGGCAGGGTCTGCGGCAGATAGACCTTGCGGAATGCGGCGAAGGGAGTCGCCCCCAGCGACCGGGCGGCTCGCACGTAGCTGGGCGAAATGGTTCGCATGACGCTGTAAAGAGGCAGGATCATGAATGGCAGCAGAATATGCGTCATAGCGACAATGGTGCCGGTGGCGTTGTAGATCATCTGCACCCGGCCTTCCTCGCTGAAGATTCCCAGCGTCACCATGATGTCGTTAACGACTCCCTGAGTCTGCAGAAGCACGATCCATGACGTCGTGCGCACCAGCAGCGAGGTCCAGAACGGTAGCAGGACGCAGATCATCAGCAGGTTGGAGTAGCGAAGCGGCAGGGTGGCCAGCAGGTAGGCGACGGGAAAGCCGAGCAGCAGGCAGAGTACGGTGATCAGGCCGCTCAGCCACAGCGTTCGCACGAAGAGCTTGACATAGATTCGCCGCTCCTCTGGCTGGCCCACGATTTCGCCGTCTACGTTGAGGCGCTTGTCGATGGCGGCGAGGAAAAAGCTGGGATTGACGGATTTGGCCGCCTGCTGCACGGCCCGCCACACTTCCATGGTGGACCACTTGTCGTCCCAGCCCAGCACGGTGTCTTTAAACGGCGCGTCGGCCTCCAGATCAAGGCGGCTTGCCTTGCGGGCTGACGAGGTGATCAGGCTGCGGGAGCCGGGGAGGTCGTAGTTGAGGCGGGTGCCGGCGCGGCCGATAGAGCGGTTGGCGCGGCCCTCCTTGAGGTCGGCAACCAGCGCCGCGAACACTTCTTCGGAGGGCAGCTCCTCTGTCGACGACCAGTCGGCAATTTCGGCGGAGGTGCGCGGAAGGATTTCGGCGAAAGTGGGGTTGTAGCCGCTCCGCAGCAGCATGTTGCCGATGGGCAGCACGAAGCTGGCCCCGATGAAGACCAGCAGCGGCACCACCAGCAGAAACGCCCTGATGCGGGCGCGCCTGGTGGAAACCGCCAGCCGCCGCTTGAGCTGGTCAGCGTCGACCGGGCGAATTTCAGATGCGACGCTCATGGCCGCTGGGGAATCACCCGGAGGCGGGGAATCCCGCCTCCGGGCTTGTCACTTGGCCTCTAGCCGGCGAGCCATGCGTTGAAGCGCTCGTTGAGCTCGTCAACGTGGTCCGCCCAGAAGTCATGGTCGCTGGCCAGCGCGTTGCGCAGGTTGTCCGGCGCCGTCGGCATATGCGGAGCCATCTCGACGCCGGTCGCCGCGTGCTTGCCAACGTGCGGAGCCGAGGACAGGCGCACCGGGCCGTAGGCGATGTAGGACGCCTGCGCGGCGAGCGGCACCGTGCCGGTGCTGTAGAACAGGAACTTCGTCGCGCTCTCCAGATTCTTGGTTCCCTTGGGGATGACATAGAAGTCGTAGTCCAAGATCTGGCCGTCCCAGACGATCACGAACGGCTTGCCCTCGTCCACCGCGGCGTTGAAGATGCGCCCGTTGTAGGCGGTGGTCATCGCCACCTCGCCGTCGGCGAGCAGCTGCGGCGGCTGCGATCCGGCCTCCCACCACAGCACGTGGTCCTTGATCCGGTCCAGCGAGGCGAATGCGCGGTTGACGCCGGCGGGCGTGCGCAGCGTGTCGTACACCTGCGAGGCGGGCACGCCGTCGCACATCAGGGCGACCTCAAGGGTGGCCTTTGCGCCTTTGCGCAGGCCCCGCTTGCCGGGAAACTTCTGCACGTCGCAGAAGTCCTGAATGGTCGAGGGGGCGCCGCCGCTGGGCCACTTGCTGGAATCGAAGGCGTAGACCGTCGACCAGGAGATGTTGCCTACCGCGCAGGGCTCGATCAGGGAGCCGTCCACGAAGTCGTCCATCGCCGGCGTGCCGTCGGTGCCGTCGGGCAGCATGGCGAAGTCCACTTCCTCGAACAGCCCCTCGTCGCAGCCCTGAATGGCTTCCGACTTCTCCACGTCGACCACGTCCCATGTGACGTTGCCGGTTTCCACCTGCGCCTTGATCTCGGCGAGGCCGCCGTTGTAGTCGACCGAGTTGATGTTGATGCCGGTGTCGCGGATGAAGGGCTTGTGGTAGCCCTCGATCTGCGACTTGGTGTAGGCGCCGCCCCAGGAGACCACGGTGATCGGGTCGGCCTGGGCCGACAGGGCAAAGGCCAGCGCCAGCGGCGCCGCCAGAATGAGTGAGCGCTTCATTGTTGGTTCCTCCAAGGATGAAGTTGCTTTGGACCGCAGTTCGCCGCCGTGGCGGCCGGGGCCGGCAAAAGCGCGCGATCCTACGCTTTGCCGTCCATGGGAGTATAGGCGGGGTCAAGCGCGCGGCAATCCCGCGGGCTCCATCCCACCTGCACGGTTTCGCCCTCCTGGGCGACGCGGTGCTCCAGAGTGTTGGGCACCTTGACCACGAAGTCGCCGTGCCCGCAGACGTTCATGCGCACCCGAATGTGGTCGCCGAGATAGATCAGCTCCTCGACCCGGCCCTGCAGCGGTGCGCATTCGCCGTTCGCCGCGCCGTTGAGGTTGACCCGCTCGGGGCGGATGGACAGGGTGGTGCGCGCCCCCGGTCCCTCGATGTTGACGGCCAGGGCAAGGGCTTCGCCGCCGCCGTCGATGTCCACCCGGCAGGTGTCGCCCTGCACTTCTCGGACGGTTCCGCCCAGGCGGTTGTTCTCGCCGATGAACTGGGCGACAAAGGCGTTTTCGGGCTCCTCGTAGAGCGCCGAGGGCGATGCCAGCTGCTGGATGACGCCGTCATTGAAGACGGCGATGCGGTCCGACATGGTGAGGGCCTCGGACTGGTCGTGGGTGACGTAGACGATGGTCACGCCGAGGTTTTCGTGGATGTGCTTGATCTCGTACTGCATCTGCTCCCGCAGCTGCTTGTCGAGGGCGCCCAGCGGCTCGTCCATCAGCACCAGGCCCGGCTCGAACACCAGTGCCCGCGCCACGGCCACCCGCTGCTGCTGGCCGCCCGACAGCTGCGCCGGACGGCGCTCGCCGAAGCCGCCCAGCTCGACCATGTCGAGGGCGCGTTCGACTTTCTCGCGGGCGGCTTCCTTGCTCATGCCCCGCACCTTGAGCGGGAAGGCGAGATTCTCCTCCACCGTCATGTGCGGGAACAGGGCGTAGTTCTGGAACACCATGCCAATCCCGCGCTTGTGCGGCGGCAGGTCGTTGATGGAGACGCCGTCGAGAAGGATGTCGCCGTGGGTGGCCGCCTCGAAGCCGGCCAGCATCAGAAGGCAGGTCGTCTTGCCCGACCCTGACGGGCCGAGCATGGTGAGAAACTCGCCTTTGGCGATGTCGAGGTCGAGGCGACGGACGACGAGCACCTCGCCATCGTAGCTTTTCTCGACCTCCTTGAACTGTACAAAAGGCTCGCTCATGGGCCTCCCACCCTGCTGCCTCGGATTTTCAGGTATCTAAGCACAGCACAGGGGCCGCGTCAACCGCCCCGTCAGCGGACGGTAGGAATCGGCCCCTCGGGCAGGCCGGCGACGAACTGCTCGACGCAGGGGTTGCCGCTGCTCTCCAGCGCATCCATCGGTCCCTGCCACTGGACGACGCCCTCGTGGAGCATCGCCACCCGGCTGCCGATGATGCGGGCGCTGGCCAGGTCATGGGTAATGGTGATGGCGGTGGCGCCGGTCTCCTGCACCAGGCTGCGGATCAGTCGGCTGACCACCTGGGCGAGAATGGGGTCGAGGCCGGTGGTGGGCTCGTCGAAGAACAGCACCTCGGGATCCGAGGCCACCGCCCGCGCCAGCCCCACCCGCTTCTGCATGCCGCCGGACAGTTCCGCCGGGCTCAGGTCGGCGGTCGCCTCGCCCAGTCCGACTCGGCGCAGGCAGTCGACGGCGGCGGCGCGCGCCTCGGCCTTTGAGATGCCGCTCTGCAGCAGGCGGAAGGCGACGTTGCGCCAGACCGGCAGGCTATCGAACAGGGCGGCCGACTGGAACAGCATGCCGCTGCGCTCGCGCAGCGTGGCAACCGTCCTGGCGTTCATCTCCTGACCGTGGAAGCGGATGGCGCCGGCGTCGGCCTCGACCAGGCCGAGGACGCATTTGATGGTGACGCTCTTGCCGCAGCCCGACGGGCCCAGGATGACGAGCGACTCGCCTTCGGCGATGTCCAGGTCGACGCCCCGCAGTACATGCTTGGAGCCGAAGCTCTTGCGCACCGCCTCCAGCTGCAGCAGCGGCCCTGCGGCAGGATCCGAAGCGGCGCTCATGATCCGCCCGTGGGGAAAAACAGCTCGGTGAGGAGATAGTTGGCGGCGAGAATCAGGACGAAGGCGGAGACCACCGCGCTGGTGGTTGCGCGGCCCACGCCCTGGGCGCCGCCTGCCGAATGGAAGCCGTGGTAGCAGCCCATCAGGGCGATGAGGAAGCCGAACACCGCCGCCTTGACCAGGCCCGACACCACGTCGCTGGAGGTAAGGTGCTCCAGCGTGCTGCTGATGTAGCTGTGGGGCTGAAAGTCGAGCCGCTGCACGCCCACCAGCAGTCCGCCGGCGATGCCCAGCGCGTCGGCGACTCCGATCAGGATTGGCATGGCCAGCGTGGCGGCCAGCAGCCGCGGCGCCACCAGATAGCGCATCGGGTCCGTCGACAGCGTCTCGAGGGCGTCGATCTGCTCGGTTACGCGCATGGTGCCGATCTCGGCGGCGATGGCCGCGCCCACCCGTCCGGCCACCATCAGCCCGCCGATCACCGGGCCCAGCTCGCGGGTGATGCCGATGGCGACGATGGAGGCGACGGCGCCCTCGGCGTTGAAGCGCGACCCGCCGATGAAAATCTGCAGGGCCAGCACCGCGCCGGTGAACAGCGCCGTCAGCCCCACCACCGGCAGGGAGTTGTAGCCGATGGCCATCAGCTGGCGGAGAAGGTCGCCGAAGTAGTAGGGCGGCATGACGCAGCTGGCGACACCCCGCCCGGCGAAACGGGCGAGATGGCCCGTGCTCTGCAGCGCGGATATCACCGGCTCGCCGATGGCGCGCAGCGCTGCCTGTACGAACTTCATGGGGCCTCCTCGCCGCTTCCGTCCACCGCAAGGTAGCGTCGCTTGCAGCGTCCGTGCAGCGCCGCGAGAATTTCGTGGCCGATGGTGCCGGCCGCCCGCGCCATCTCGTCGATGCTCTGGCGGGGCCCCAGCAGCTCGGCCGCCGCGCCCGCCCGCGCCTCGGGCACGTCGGTGACGTCGAGGGTGACGAGGTCCATGTTGACGCGGCCCGCAAGCGGCGCCCGCCGCTCTCCGATCCAGGCGAAGCCGGCCGCCGCGAAACTGCGCAGCACGCCGTCGGCGTAGCCGATGGCAAGGGTGGCGATTCGGCTGGGGCGGGGCGCGGTCCAGTCGCCGCCGTAGCCCACCGATTCGCCCTCGGCGATCTCCCGCACCTGCAGCACCGGCGCCTCCAGCCGCACCGTCCGCCGCGCCTCGGCAAACGGCAGGCCGCCGTAGAGTCCGATGCCCGGCCGCGTCATCCGCTGCAGGTAGCGCCCGCCAAGCAGCAGGCCGGCGGTTGCGGCGAGGCTGGGCCGGGCGTCAGGAAACAGGCGCCGCATCCTGGCCCAGACGGCGTCGAAGCGGTCCGCCTGGCGGGCGTTGGCGGGATTGTCCGGATTGTCTGCGCAGCCCAGATGCGACACCAGAAGCCGGACGTCCAGCCGCCGATGCGCGTCCTGCTCCTCCAGCCTCTTCAGGTACGTCTCCGCCAGTCCCAGGCGGTTCATGCCAGTGTCGGCATGGAGGGCGCAGGCCAGCGGGGCGTCTCCGGAGCGGGCGCAGGCGTCCTCGACCTGCTCGGGCGCGGAGAGTACTGGCAGCAGGCCGGCCGCGGCCGCCTCCTCGATGCCGTCGCCGCTGGCGCCGTTGAGGATGTAGACCGTCGGCCCGTCGCCCAGAGCGCGGCGCAGCTGCAGGCCCTCGTCGAGGGTAGCCACGAAAAACGACCGCGCCCCGGCCGCCAGCAGCGCCGGCGCCACCCGCTCGGCGCCCAGTCCATAGGCGTCGGCCTTGCAGACGGCGCCGCACTCGGCCTCGCCCGACAGGGCGTCGAGACGGCGCCAGTTTTCGGCGACGGCGGCGAGGTCGACCGTCAGCAGCGGCTGGCGAATCATCCGAACGCCTCGACGGCCTCCGGCACCTCCTCGTCGCTGACGGCGTTGGTGAAGCGGATGTGGTCCTTGTCGAAGTGCAGCGTGACCCTGCCGGTGGGGCCGTTGCGGTGCTTGGCGATGTCGAGGTACGCGACATTGTGCAGCTCGTCCATCTTCCTCTGCCACTCCTCGTGCTTGGAGGGATCGGCCTTTGGCTCCTCGAGCGATAGGTAGTACTCGGGGCGGTGGATCATGCAGACAAGGTCGGCGTCCTGCTCGATGGAGCCCGACTCGCGCAGGTCGGATAGCAGCGGGGTCTTCTCCTCGCGCGACTCCACCTGTCGCGACAGCTGCGCCAGCGCCACCACCGGCACGCCGAGCTCCTTGGCGAGGCCCTTGAAGCGCCGCGACACTTCCGCCACCCGCTGCTCGCGGGAGTCGCGCCGCGAGACGATCGACCCCTCAACCAGCTGCAGGTAGTCGACGAACACCGCCCGCAGGCCGCGCTGGCGGCTCAGGCGGCGGGCGCGGGTGCAGAGGCTGTCGATGTCGAGAGAGGGCGTGTCGTCGATGTACAGCGGCAGCTGGGACAGCTCGTCGGCGGCTCGAACGAAGCTGCTGAACTGGTCTTCGCGGATCCGGCCTTTTGTGATGTCGTTGGTGGTGACGCCGGAGCGCGCGGACAGAATGCGGTTGGCCAGCTGCACGGCCGACATCTCCAGGGTGAAGTACGCCACCACCGGCAGCCTCCTGTGGTCCTCGTCGCTGGCGGCCTGGTCCTCCATCAGCGCCGCGTTGGCGATGTTGAAGGCGATGTTCATGGCCAAAGCCGACTTTCCCATGGACGTGCGGCCGGCGATGATCACCAGGTCCGAGCGGTGCAGTCCGCTGGTTTTCCTGTCGAAGTCGATGAAGCCGGAGGACAGGCCGCTGACCGTGCTGCGCTGCTTGGCCTTCTCTTCGGCCTGCACCACCGCGTCGACCGCCACCTCGGCAAACGTGCGGAAGCCAGTCTCAACGGCGCCGTCCTCGCCCAGCTTGTAGAGCATCTGTTCGGCCTGGCGCACCTGCTCCTGCGGACCGAGCTCGGCCGCGCCGTCGCGGGCCATGGACTGGATGCTGCCGCCAAGGTCGATGAGCATGCGGCGCAGCGCGGTGTCGTAGACGATGTTGGCGTAGTCGCGGACATGGCTCCAGGAGACCGCCGCGCCGGCCAGCCGGGCGAGGTACTGGGTGCCGCCCATCTGTGACATGGCCTCGTCGGTCTCGAAGGCGGGGGCGAGGGTGATGGGCGAGACGCCGTGGCCGGTCTGCATGCGCTTGACGATCATCTGGAAGATGCGCCCGTGCAGCGGCTCGAAGAAGTGATCCTGGCGCAGCGCCTCGGGCAGCCGGTCGAACATCGCGTTGTTGTGCAGCAGGGATCCCAGCAGAGCCTGTTCGGCGGGGATGCTGGAGGGCGGCGGCGCGCCTAGCGCCGCGGCGGCGTCAGCCGATTCGCCGGCCGCGGGCGCGGCCTGCGTGGCATCCTGCGGCTGCGGGTTTTCCTGGTCGGGGGGCTGGGACATGGTCTCGTACGCTCATCGGATGTACCCCCGAATACACCAGATGGAGAATCTGGCAAATTGGGGTGAATCCGATTCGCGGGAAAACCCTTGCCCTCTCGCCGCTTGCGGCGGATTTCCGAATCGCGCGGGGTGGCGGCGGGAGCGGCGGCGGTGAAGATTCCGGGGGTGATTCGCGCCCCCCGCGGCGGCGGTCGGGCGTACCCGATTCGGGTGATTCGCGTCGGCCAGGCGGCGTCCTGCTCCTTGGCAGGCGATTCGTCTTCGGTCTCGGCCAGCGGAGTCCAGGGACTCCGAATCGGCCTTGGCACTGGGTCGGCCTTCTCGCCGCTAGCGGCGGATTCCCGAGTCGCGCGGCGTTGCGGCGGGAGCGGCGTCGGTGACGATTCCTGAGGTGATTCGCGTCTCCCACAGCAGGGGCGGGCGTACCCGATTCGGGTGATTCGCGCCGGCCAGCCGGCGTCCCGCTCCTTGGCGGGCGATTCGTCTTCGGTCTCTGCCAGCGAAGTCCGGGGAGTCTGAAACGGCATTGGCGTCGGCGTCGGCCTTCTCGCCGCCGGCAGCTTCGGCGGCCGCCTCTTGCTGCTCCGCGCTGGACGCCGGCGAATCGGACGCTTCCATCCCGTCGCCGCCGTCCGCCCTCAAGGGACAAACGCCGATGCAGGAGATGATGGACCGGTACCGATCCCGCCCCGACTTCCTCTGGAAGCCCCCTGCAGTCTGCCGGTACGTGACAAGCCATCCGTCACGGTATTCTGACAGCGCGCCATTGGTGCCTGCAACGGTTCTGACAGTATTGCAGCCACGCCAGCGTGCACATATCGAAGGTGGATCGGCTGCGGTATCGGGTGGTGACAAGATGCCTGCAGTCTGCTAACAAGGGACCGCTGTGTGGGCGGCGCAGCCAGGTCGCACCAGCTGAGGAGACCGGCATGCCGGAGCTTGTGCTGACACCCGGATTGCCCAATGGGCCCCGAGGCATGCCTGACATGCGCCGGCTGGCAAAGTGGGTTGTTGACAGCATGCCTATGGTACAGGCGGCGGTCCTGTTTGGGTCGCGCGCGCGCAAGACCGCCCGTCGCGACAGCGACTGGGACGTTGCGTTGCTGGCGCCGGAACGCTACAGGGATGAAGTGCTTCGGACAGCACCCAGAGTGCCAGAGGTTAGCTATGTGTCGCTGAGTCCAAGACGGCTGCGAGTGCGGCAAAATTGGCTTGGCACGCTAGAGCGGTCAGTGGCACGGGATGGGGTAGTGCTAGCGGGGGAATGGGACAGGCCCAGACTATTAAAGAAAACCAGGGTTTCCTACCCCGCCATGTTTAGCAGGCTGACTACTGCGATCGGCCATGCTGAGTCAGCCTATAATCGATTGGTAAAGGGAAAGGCATACCGCATATATGAAACAGACAATGTGCTTAGCGTGTATACGCAGGACGCTGCGGAATTTACTTCCAAAGCTGCGCTGCTTCACTTGGGCGTCGATGTTCCAGAAACCCACAATGTAGAAAAATTGGCCGACGCTCTGTCTGAAGAACACCCAAACCACGCGTGGGTGTCAATTATTCGGTCGTTTAACGGGAAGTCACCCCGCCGGCACGTAGCTGGATATGCAGATGATGGCGAAGAAGTTGGCGACGTTGATGAATCAGAAGATCGATTGTGCGGAGTGCTGGAGTTTTACGAGGCGGTGATAGATGATATAGCGAAAAAGCGGCCAGGTTTCCGCGGAGAAACAATTCGCCTGTGCAATGACGTTGTCTATTTTGTATCCGATGCAGAATCCGGCCAGAAATGGAAGTTGTGCCCAAGGGTAGTACAGCGCAGTTTACTGTCATTGGGACAAAGGGCGCAGAAGATACTGGAAAAACGCACCAAAGGAAAGTCTGGCTGACTCCCCGTGCTCTCTATTGATCTGTGCCGAGTCGTCGGCGTGCCGCCCTGATGCTGGCGCGTTAATCTGGCGGGGTTGACGGCAAGGCAGTTGAGATTTGTACTTCGCCGCTCCGCAGCAGCTTGGTTCGGGCAACCGGATGTTTCGCAATGCACATTGAGGGCGGCAGCCGCGAGATGGGCAAGCAACAAAGCGCTGCTGGCGAAAGAAACGCCATCGACAGGGAAGCAGGCCAATGACCAAGACAATGCCGGAAATGCTGACAAAGCAAGCGCAGTGCCTGAGGCGCTTGCCACATGCCTGCGTCACGGGAACGCGCATCGAGTCGTTCTGCCGACGATGGGGCATTCTGCGGCTTGATGTTTTCGGATCAATTCTGCGCGACGACTTTGGCCCAGACAGCGACATAGATCTCCTCGTGGACCTCGATCCAAAAAGAAGGCATACTCTAAGGGACTACCTGAACATGAAGGAGGAGTTGGAAACGATGTTTGGTCGAAAGGTAGACTTTGCCACGCGGCTGGCGATTGAGAAGAGCAGCAGCCACCTGCGAAGAAAATTGATACTCAGCACGGCGGAGACCATTTATGACGGAAGATTGAGGTCTCCCGCTGCCTGACATGCTGTGGAGGGCAAAGCGGATAGCCGAGGCCACCGGCGGAGCGGACCTTGAGCAATTTATTGACGATTCGACATGCAGGATGACGTGCTGTGCAGCCAGCACATCATTGGCGGGGCAGCTTCCAGAATTGACCGGGAACGCAGAGAGCGCTGCCCGGAAGTCGAGTGGAATGACATTATCGGCATGCGACATGTTGTTGTGCATGACTACGACGGGATAAACTATGAAAAAGCACGGGCCGCAGTCGAAGATGACATTCCAGCGCTCATCAAGAGTATCGAAGAAATCCTTGCTCGGGAAACGGGCGATACATAGCCCCGGCCTGTCCGCAAATGCGGGTCGCCAGCAGACGCCTGGCGGGGTACAGCAGAGCGAGAACAGCCGCCCGCAGGCGACTCGGCGCCATGCCCGCGAGGCCGCGGCAGGGGCCGGCGGCAGAAGTCCACAGGGCGGATTCCCGAGCTGCGGCGGGAGCGGCGGCGGTGAAGATTCCAGTGGTGAGTCGCGTCCCCGCTGCTGCGGGCGGGCGTACCCGATTCGGGTGATTCGCGCCGGCTAGGCGGCGTCCTGGTCCTTGGCGGGTGGCTCGTCGTCGTCGGCCGTCTCGGCCGCGTCTTCGTCCTTGCCGTCGGCGTCCTCCGCGTCGCCCGATTCGGCATCGACCCCGGTTTCTGCCTCGTCGGAGTCGTCGCTGTCCGAAACGGCCGCCGCCTCGGTGTCGTCAGCCGCGTCCGCGGCGGTCCCGGCTTCGGCGGGCGCTTCGGCCTTCTCGTCCGCGGCCGCTTCAGCCTTCCCCTCGGTTTCCTCCAAGTCACCTGATTCGGCATCGACCTCGGCCTTTGCCTCGGCGGAGTCCTTGCTGTCCGAATCGGCCGCTGCTTCGGCGTCGTCAGCCTCGCCCGCGGTAGCTTCGGCTTCGGCGGGCGCCACGGTTTTCTCGTCCGCGGCGGCTTCAGCCTTCCCCTCGGCTTCCTCCGAGTCACCCGATTCGGCCTCGACCTCGGTCTTTGCCTCGGCGTCGTCAACCGCGTCTTCGGTAGCCGCCTCGGCAGTCTCGCTGGCAGCCGCTTCAGACTCGGGGGCGGCTTCGGCAATCGCCTCTGGATGCTCTGCCCCGTCCGCCGGCGATTCGTACGCGTCCGTCCTGTCGTCGCCGTCCGTCTGGCTGTCGCCGCCAATCACATGCCCCAGCGCCTGCATCTCTGCCTCTTCCGCGGTGCGGGCGACGTTGACGCTGACGGTCGCATGCACCTCGGGATGTACGGCGATCTCGACATCGTAGATGCCGAGCTCGCGAATCGGCGCGTCGATGGACACCTGCTGCCTCTTGACCTGCACCGAGTCGTCGGCGAACGCGTCGACGATGTCGCGGGGCGTGACCGAGCCGTAGAGGCTGCCGGTCTCGGCCGCCTGGCGCAGGATGGTCACCCGCAGGCCATTGAGTTTTTCGGCAACCGCCTCCGCCTCGCGGCGGCGGTCGAGGTCGCGGGCCTCGATCTCGGCGCGCTCGCGCTCGAAGCGCTCGAGGTTGGCCGGGGTGGCGCGCAGCGCCTTGCCCTGGGGGAGCAGGTAGTTGCGGGCGTAGCCGTTGCGCACGCTGGCAACGTCGCCCATTTGGCCCAGATGGGCGATTCGCTCAAGCAGTACAACGCGCATGGCCGGTCTCCTAGCGGCTGGCGTAGGGAATCAGGGCCAGATAGCGGGCCCGCTTGATGGCGTGCGCCAGCTCGCGCTGCTTGCGCGCGGATACGGCCGTGATTCGGGCGGGCATGATCTTGCCGCGTTCCGACAGGAAGCGCTGCAGCAGCCGGACGTTCTTGTAGTCGATCTCCGGCGCGTCCTTGCCGGAAAACGGGCAGGACTTGTGGCGGCTGGTAAACGTCCTTCTGGCGGTGTTCATGCGGAATTCTCCTTATGGGCATCTTCGCTTTGGGCGGGTTCAGGCCCCTGTCCACTGGCGGCCGCCGCCCCCTCTTCGGCGGGGCTAGCCTCCTGGGTGGGCGCGTCGCCAGATTGGGATTCCTGGCTCGGCTCGCCGTCAGAGGGCTTGGCGTCCATCGCCGCTTCCTCGGCAGGCTGCGCTTCCTCTGCGGGCAGCGCGGGCTGATCTGAAGGCGTGTCCTGAGCGGAAGCCTCGTTCTGGGCTGCCGCGGCAGCCACCTCGGCAGGCTGCTCGTTCTGGACGGACGGCGCGTCTTGGGCGGCCGCTTCGACAGGCGGGGACTCCAGCTTCGGCTCGCCGTCGGCGGGTTTGGCGTCCTGTGTCGCTTCCGCGGCAGGCTGCTTGTTCTGGGCATCCTTGCCGTCAGGCCGGGATTCCCGCTTCGGCTCGCCATCAGAGGGCTTGGCGTCGGTCCGTTTGGCGTCCTTCGTCCCAGCTCCGTCGCCAGCCTGCGCTCTGTCGCCGTCGTCGCGCCGCCTTCGCGGGCGGTCCTGGCGTCCGTCGCGTCCGTCGCGGCTGTCTCGTCCGTCACGCCCGTCGCGTCCGTCTCGGCTTTCCCGGTTCTCGCGGCTGGTCTTGGCGCGCATGATGGCGCTGGGCCCTTCTTCGTGCTTGCTGACGCGGACTGTCAGTACCCGCAGCACGTCCTCGCTGAGACGCATGCGGCGCTCCATTTCGCGCACGGCGCCGATGGGCGCTTCCGTACGCAGGAAAGCGTAGTGGGCCTTGCGGTTGGTGCGGATGCGGTAGGCCAGGGTGCGCAGCCCCCAGTACTCCGTATCGATGATCCGACCGCCATTGTCCGTCAGCACGGAGGCAAACTCGTCCGCCAGCGACGTGGCCTGCTGGCTGGTCAGGTTGTGCCGCGCCAGCATCGTGTGCTCGTATAACGGCATACATATCTCCTTGGATAAACCCGCGCCCGAGGCGCACTGTTCCCAGCGCGCAGCCTGCGTGCTGCGGGCAATGCGGCCCATATAATGGCAGTGCGGCGTCTTTGCAACCCCGCCGCCGCGAAGCTGCAAGTTGACTCGCCCGCCTTCGGCTCTATCCAGCAGGTCAGGTACCAACGTATATGGAGAGCGCCATGAAACGGGCACTGCTGTTTCCGGGCCAGGGGTCGCAGCGAGTCGGCATGGGCCGGGACTTGGCCGAGTCCAGCGCGGCCGCCCGCGCCGTCTGGGAGGAGGTCGACGAGGCTCTTGGCGAGCCGCTGTCGCAAATCGCCTGGGAGGGTCCCGAGGACCGGCTGACGCTGACGGAAAACGCCCAGCCGGCGATCATGGCCGCCTCGGTGGCGGCGGCGCGGGCACTGGAGGCGGAGCTGGGCCGCGGGCTGCACGAGGCCGCCGCCTGCGCGGCCGGGCATTCGCTGGGCGAGTACGCGGCGCTCTGCGCGCTGGGCGCCATCGAGCCGGGGGCCTGCGCCAGCGTGCTGCGCGAGCGGGGACTGGCCATGCAGGAGGCGGTGCCGGTGGGCGAGGGCGCCATGGTGGCGGTGCTCGGCCTCGACATCGAGGCGGTGCAGGGGGCTATCGCCAAACTCGATTTTGACGGCGTCTGCGCCCCCGCCAACGACAACGCCCCCGGCCAGGTCACCCTGTCGGGCGACGCCGGGCCGGTGCGCCAGGCGGCCGACGCCTGCCTGGAGGCGGGTGCCCGCAAGGCGGTGCCGCTGGCGGTGTCGGCGCCGTTTCACTGCGCGCTGATGGCACCGGCGGCCGGACGGGTCGAGCGCAGGCTGGCCGAGGTTGACCTGCGCGCCCCGCGGCTGCCGGTGGTGGCCAACGTTACGGCCGCCCCAGAAGCCGACCCCGAACGAATCCGGACGCTGCTGGTGGAGCAGGTCACGGCGATGGTGCGCTGGCGCGAATCGGTGGAGCGGATGGCGGCCGACGGCGTAGGCTGGTATGCGGAGTTTGGCGCGGGCCGGGTGCTGGCCGGACTGGTGCGGCGTATCCAGCGGGAGGCCGAGACCCAGGAGGCCGACAGCCCCGAGCAGATTGGCGCCATGGCGGAGCAGCTGGCCTAGCCGCCGGCGGAACGGGACAGAAGGAGCGGAGACATGCCGCAGCTGGAAGGAAAGGCCGCGCTGGTCACCGGCGCAAGCGGAGGCATCGGCGGCGCCGTCGCCCGCGCCCTGCGCGGACAGGGCGCCCGGGTGGCGCTGTCGGGCACGCGCGTCGAGGCGCTGGAGGCGCTGGCCGAATCGCTTGGCGGCGGCGCGGTGGCAATGCCCTGCGACCTGGCCGACGGCGAGGCGGCCGCCGCCCTGCCGGCAAAGGTGGCGGAGACGATGGGCAGCCTCGACGTGCTGGTGTGCAACGCCGGGGTGCGGCGCGACGGCCTGATGGTGCGGATGGCCGACGGCGACTGGGACTCGGTGATCGGCGTCAATCTCGGCGCGTCGTTTCGCCTCATGCGGGCGGCGGCGAAGGGCATGATGAAGGCCCGCTGGGGACGGATCGTCGCCATCACGTCGGTGGTGGCACACACCGGCAATCCCGGCCAGGCCAATTACGTGGCGTCCAAGGCCGGGCTGGCGGGGATGGTCAAGGCGCTGGCGCAGGAGGTAGCCGGACGCGGCATCACCGCCAACAGCGTCGCGCCGGGCCTGGTGGACACGGCGATGACCGAGGACCTGGCCGATGCGCAGCGCGAGCGCATCCTCGCGGCCGTGCCGATGGGGCGGATGGGAAGCCCCGACGAGGTGGCGGCTGCTGTGGCGTTTCTCGCCTCTCCGGAAGCCTCCTACATCACCGGCCAGACACTGCACGTCAACGGCGGCATGGCGATGGTGTGACGGCCGCCCTGTCGGCGCCGTTGGCGCGGGACGCCAAACTGTGCTATCTACCGCGGCGGTGCCGTCGGCGACTGTCGTCAGGCGCGCGCCATCCCCCACAATGCCGGCCGCGGCCGGCAGAATCCAAAATCCAGAGCCAGCGGCAGGAGTGAGCCATGAGCGAATCAATCTTTGACCGAGTATCCCTCAAGGTGCAGGAGCACCTCAGCGTGGAAGCTGACAAGATCACGCGAGAGGCGAGTTTCATCGACGACCTCAAGGCGGACTCGCTGGACACCGTGGAGCTGGTGATGGCGTTCGAGGAGGAGTTCGGGATCGAGATTCCCGACAGCAAGTCCAGCGACATCACCACCGTCGGCGACGCGGTGGACTTCATCGAACAGGAACTCCAGGCCAAGAAGGGCTAGCAACCTCATTCCTCTTGCCGCAGCCGCCGCGGCCAGAAGGCCCGGCGCGGCGGGCGGGGACGAGGCGGAACGGGGCGCGGCGCCATGAGCGGACGGCGCGTAGTCGTAACCGGCCTGGGACTGGTAACGCCGCTGGCGTGCGGCGTCGAGCCGTCGTGGCGGCGGCTTCTGGACGGCCAGTCGGGGGCGGGGCGAATCGCCAGGTTCGACGCCGGCGAGATGAGCTGCCAGATCGCCTGCGAGCTGCCCGACGGCGAATCGGACGAGGCGCGGTTTGACCCGGCGGCCGTGCTGTCCGGGCGCGAGATTCGGCGGGTCGACAGGTTCATCCAGTACGGCATGGTCGCCGCCGAGGAGGCGGTGCTGGCGGCCGGTCTGGCGAGCGAGGATCCGGAGCGCCTGCGGCGAATCGGCGTACTCGTCGGCTCGGGCATCGGCGGCCTGCCCATGATCGAGGAGGGCATCCGCACCCTGCAGGAGCAGGGGCCGCGGCGGGTGGGGCCGTTTTTCATCCCCGGCAGCCTCATCAACCTCTGCTCCGGCAACATCGCCATCCGCCACGGTTTCCAGGGGCCCAACCACGCGGTGGTCACAGCCTGCTCGTCGGGCGCCCATGCCATCGGCGATTCGGCCCAGCTGATCGCCCGAGGCGCGGCCGACGCGATGGTGGCGGGCGGCGCCGAGGCGGCAATCTGTCCCATCGGCATCGCCGGCTTCGCCGCCTGCCGCGCCCTCTCCACCGGTTTCAACGACGATCCCCAGCGCGCCTCGCGTCCTTTCGACAGCCGCCGCGACGGTTTCGTGATGGGCGAGGGCGCGGGCATCGTCGTGCTGGAGGAGATGTCCATGGCCCAGGAGCGCGGCGCGCCCATCCTCGCCGAAGTCACCGGCTACGGCATGTCCGGAGACGCGCACCACATCACGTCTCCGGCGCCCAGCGGCGAAGGGGCGGCGAGGGCCATGGCCGCGGCCCTGGACAGCGCCGGACTGGCGCCTGGTGACATCGACCACATCAACGCCCACGCGACGTCCACCCCGGCCGGCGACGAGATCGAGATCGAGGCCATGCGCACGGTGTTTGGCGACAAGGCCGGCGGCATCGCGGTGTCCGCCACCAAGTCGGCGATCGGCCATCTGCTTGGCGCGGCTGGAGCCGTCGAGGCGGTGTTTGCGATGCTGGCCCTGCGCGACGGGGTGGCGCCGCCAACCCTCAACCTCGAGGACCCCGACTGCGGCGAGGGCTTTGACCTGACGCCGGGCAAGGCGGCGGAGCGGCCGATGCGGCATGCGCTGTCCAACTCGTTTGGCTTTGGCGGCACCAACGCGTCGCTCGTGCTGTCAGCGCCGTCCGACTGAGGATGTACTCTTTGGCTACTGGGCGAAAGGGTCTCCTTCGTGGAGATGAGACTGGCCCAGGATGGTACGGTGACGTACTATCTTGGAGCAGGCGAAGCAGCCGATATCAGAGGCATCTGACCCACTTGACAGCAGATTGCCGCCCAAGTAGGCTACGTGCAAACAAAGACCGCTTTCGTGCGGCGACAGCTGGGCTGAGGAACGCAGACACATACCTCATGGAGGCAGGGTACCCTGCTTCGAAGAATGGATCTGTAGCAGCTAGGATCGTCCTCGTTGCGTCTCGGTCAACAGCATGGATGTCGGCACCTCTGTTCAGGCGACCGGCGAAGTGGGGGCATGAGGCACGAGACATGATGTCTCGTATGCCGGAGTAAGGCTATGAGCATGGAGAAGCGACAGGCAGGGCGTTTCTATACTGCGGGGAACCCGTTCACTCACAGAGCATTCAGGCGCTGGGCGAGGAAGGCGGGTCTGCCGAACAAGATGATCTTGGAGCCATTCGCAGGAGCGAATGGGCTGATCCACCACTTGCAGGACATGGGCCTTTGTTTCGACTTCCGTTCCTACGACGTTCAGCCCGGTAGTCCAGAGGTGAGAAAGCGGGATACATTGGCAAGGTTTCCTAGGGGGTACGATGTCTGTGTTACCAATCCACCGTGGTTGGCCCGAAACGTTGCTACTAGGTACGGAATGCCGTTTCCCGACTGTCAGTATCAGGACATATATGCTTATGCGCTTGAACAATGCCTAGACGACTGCGAATGGGTTGCCGCGCTTGTACCGGAATCGTTCCTTAGAACAGGGTTGCTTCGTTCTAGGCTGTGTGACTTTGTCTCTCTGACAAAGTCAATGTTTGAAGAAACAGATCACCCAGTGGGACTTGCCTTATTTGGCGAAGATGACGTGAAGGATACCACCATTTGGTCCGGTCACAGCAGGGTAGGTATGCTGTCCGAGATTGAGAACATGCGCCCCATGCCAAGTGCTGACGGCTGCGCTGTCCGTTTCAATGATCCAGAGGGTAATATTGGCCTTATTGCCCTTGATAATACTAGGGAAGCATCCATTCGGTTTTGCGACCCCGAGGAGCTTGGGAATTACAAAATTGACCACAGCAGACGAAGTATTACCAAAATATTAGTCGAGGGATCGGTTCAAATCGCCAAATTGAATAAAGTACTAAAGAAATTTCGCGATAACACACGGGACGTCATCATGACCCCGTTTCGAGGGCTTCGTAATGACGGAATGTACCGTCGCCGCTGCGATTGGCAGCTAGCTAGGGGGATCATTCATGTCTGTGCTGCATAATGGGCCTGACTTTGAGGGGGCAATAAAAAGAGCTCGAGAGGAGAACTTCGCTGAGGTGTTGGAAAACCTGGAGTCGGAAGAATTAAACCTAATGAGAAAAGTCAAACGGTTTTCGGAAGATTTCGGGTTTGAAGTAGATTCTGTAATCGAAAAAATTAGGGAGGATGAAATGTTTCGTGCGCATTTTGCGAAGGATCCGAGGAAGCAGAATTTGGATGAGAAAACGGCACTTGAGTGGCTTGGAAATGTGGATGAAGTATGCCAATTGAGAAAGCTTCCGATAGCGGGAAAGGATGCCTATTACGTTGATAAAGAGGGATACATTCGCAAGGGGAGTGATTTTGAAACGAGGAAAACCCCTTCAAAATCACTAGACTTTTCTTGGGTTACCGGAAATACAAAATTTTATGCAATGCACAAGAGAACAACTGATTCGGGAGGAGCGCAGGATAATGTATGGAGGGAAGTAGAGCAAATTATGAAAAATTTTCAACAATCTCCTCAAAAGGGCGTCGCCCTTGTAATGCTTTTGGATGGAAGTTACTGGACACCAAAAAAGATACAGAGTGTTGCACAGTTCGCCCGTTCCGATAAGCCGCAAAGTTTTGCTCTACCGACTCCTCGAATACTACCAGTTCTTCGGAATGAAATGGGAAAACGTACAGTTTAGATGCTTTGTTTGCTGAACCATATAAGTGCATAAGGCCGCGGCAAACAGAACCATCCAATTGGGATCGAGTCAGTAAGACGAGTGTCTATAGCAAAATTTACAGCAATGCAGTGATTGTTCATTGACTAAAATCTAGTTTGCGTAGAAGTGTGCTTGCAAGCATTGAGTAGGGAAAATGCGTAAAGTAAATATATCAATTCTACTAGCGATCAGCACAGTAGTTGTAGCTGTAGGATTGTTCTATTATGAGAAACGAGAGTTTCAAACCGCGGGCCCCTTGACTGACGAAGTCTTGGTTCTAATTCCGTCGGGCGCGGGGCTATCAAAGGCAGCCCGCATACTCGACGAGGCGGGCGTGCTGCGAAGCCAGCGGGCATTTGAATTTGGGGTATGGCGGCGCGGCGCAGCAGGAGACCTACGGGCAGGTGAGTACCTCATAGCGGCTGGAGCCTCAATGGAGGAGGTGCTTGCCAAGATACGGAGCCACGATGTCGTGCAGCGCAGGCTACGGGTGGTGGAGGGGGCCACGGTCGCGGAAGCCATGCGGCTACTGGCCGAGAGCGAGTTTCTCGAGGGAGACATGCCACCCCCACCGCATGAGGGCAGTATCGCGCCGGACACGTACTTCTATATCCGCGGCGAGCAGCGCGAGGCCGTACTGCGAAGGATGGTGAAAGCTCAGCTGCGGATACTGGACGAGCTGTGGCGCCAGAGGTCGGAAGGGCTGCCGATAGAAACGCCAAGGGAGGCACTGATACTGGCGTCCATCGTCGAGAAGGAGACGGCGCTGGCCGAGGAGCGGGCGCGGGTGGCGGCGGTGTTTGTCAACCGGCTGTGGCGGGGCATGCGACTGCAGTCCGACCCCACCGTCATATACGGTATCACCGGCGGCAAGAAACCGCTTGGTCGGAAGCTGACCCGTACGGACCTCAAAGCGTCAAGCCCCTACAACACCTACCGCATCCGCGGTTTGCCGCCGGGCCCCATCGCCAATCCCGGCAGGGCGTCCATCGAGGCGGCGCTGCATCCAGCCGAGACCGAAGAGCTGTATTTTGTGGCGGACGGCAGCGGTGGGCACGTATTTGCGTCCACCCTGCGGGAGCACAACCGCAACGTCGCCAAGTGGCGAAGGAGCCAGAATCCATGACCAACTTTACGACCAGCCAGGGGATGCGCCCCGCGCCCGTGGTGATCGTCCTGGTGGCGATCTTTCTGGCGCTGGAGGGGATGCCATATCTGTACCCCCAGATGAGCAGATGGCTGATTGCCTACGGCGCACTCGACACCATGAGTTTCCATCCGCTGCCATCGGACACGGTGTGGCTGGCGATGACGCTGGCGACGCTGGTAACGCATGCGTTTCTGCATGGCGGGATATTCCATGTCGGCATGAACAGCCTGATGATGTTGGCGCTCAGCCCGCCGGTGACCGAGCGGATGGGGGGCGGCGGGTTTCTGCTGCTGTTCGTGCTGACTGCGGCAGCAGGAGGGCTGGCTCAGGTAGGGCTGCCGGGATGGTCGCCGGGCCTGTCGGTAGGGGCGTCGGGGGCGGTGTTTGGCATCGCCGCGGTACGCAGCGAGCTGATGGCGCAGGCCGCCGGCCACTACGCTGGCGACCGATGGCGGGTGCGCATCAAGCAGGCGGTAGGCTGGATGATCCTCAATGCAGCCATAGTCATAGCCGCCGCCCTGCTGTCTCGGAGCGGCTTCCTTCAGTCGGGCATCGCCTGGAAGGCCCATGCTGGCGGGTACTTTGCGGGTGCGCTGTTGGCGCCGATGATGCTGCGGCGGCAGGGATGGTAGGCGCCGAAGCGGTGGCGACAGAATATGAGCGGTAGACATCCCAAGAGCATTCTGAAAGAGCAGCTGGCCAAGGTAAGGTGCCATCTGGAAGAGGCAGACCACCCGGCTGACAGCGAGATCGACACCTCGGAAATGCCCGAGGTGACGGCGGAGATGTTCATGCGAGGAAGGTGGGAAGGACCATTGGTTCGTCCGGTTGCGGGTATGGAGCGCGATACCACTGGACACGGTGTGGCGGGTGCCGAAGCGGTGTCGGGCGAGACGGCGGAGACAGGGGGTTGACAATAAGTCAGGGGCGTGGTAAGGTGGCCAACGTAGCGGTCGCTGCATGCCATAGCACGTAGGTCATGTTGGAAGAGGCTCTGCGCTGAGCAGGCGCGTACCAACTGATTCGGCGAGGTGCGGGCCATCTGGCGGGCATCTTTGGCAGGTGCTGGTGCAGCGAGCGGAAAGCAACGACTGTGTGGTGGTCAGCCACCACTGAGCAGATGAACACTTGGGGTAGATACGAGCAGCCCTCGCTGTTTCTGGCGAGGTTGCGGGCTTGCGCCGCGGATAGATCGCGGTGTGGCAGGACACGCCGTAGCCCTGCTGATACAGGGGCAGCACCATGAACGCCGTAGAGATCGAGGAGGCGGTGACGAGACTCGCCGCGTTGCCATTCGACGCGGAGGAGTTTCCCTACGCGCTTCTGGAGGCGTACGGGAACAAGGAAACCACGATTAAGCAGCTGCGGTACGGAGGCGCCAACAAGTCCGAAGTGGGAGGCGTGCTGCAGCGCAACAACATTCACATAAAGGTAGCGGAGGAGGGGAAGGCTACCGAAATTCTCGACGTTCTTGTCGGGGACTCAGCTACCAAGAAGGCTAAGGCTAAGTTTGCTCTTGCGACCGATGGGTTAGAGGTCCATGCCATAGACTTGGTAACGGGTGACCCCCATATTTTTGACTACGCCGACTTTCCAGAGTACTTTGGAGAATTTCTACCGCTGGCGGGAATACATGTTGTCCAGCATACGCAGGAAAGCTCGGTTGATGTCAAAGCCACTCGTCGGCTTAACCAAATTTATACTGAGCTCATCAAGCAAAATCCCGAATGGGGTACAGATAAACTTCGCAGAGAAATGAATAAGTTTATGGCACGGCTAATATTCTGCCTATTTGCCGAAGACACCGCAATTTTCACGAAAGAGAATTTGTTTACAAAAACAATCGACAGTATGTCTGAGAAGGATTCGGCAAACACGCATGAAATCGTTAGTGACATTTTTCTCGCTATGAGTATGCGTCGGCAGGACAGACCCACTAAATTAAAGCAGCGTCCGACCATAGATGCGTTTCCACATGTGAATGGCTGGCTGTTTACAGATGATGTAAACGTTCCTCGTTTCAGCAGGATCGCTCGTGCGTATCTGCTTCGGGTTGGGCAGTTGGATTGGAAGGAAATCAACCCAGACATCTTTGGATCAATGATACAGGCAATTACTGATGACGAAGAGCGTGGTTCGCTAGGGGCGCATTATACTAGTGTGCCAAATATACTCAAGGTACTGAATCCACTGTTTCTTGATGATTTGCGAGATAAGCTAGAGAAAGCAGGAACTGAAGGAAAGAAGTTGTTACATTTGCGTAAGCGGCTTTCTGGAATAAGGGTATTCGACCCAGCTTGTGGTTCTGGTAACTTTCTTGTTATCGCCTATAAGGCAATGCGTGAAATTGAAGCGGAAATAAATATGAAAATTGGAAAACCAAATGAAATTTCGGTAATACCCTTGACAAATTTTCGAGGTATAGAAATTGGTGATTTTTCTGCTGAGATTGCACGTCTCGCGTTGGTTATTGCAGAGTACCAGTGTAATGTAATCTACAGAGGGCAAATGCTTGCAATGGAGGAGTTTCTACCTCTTGATTCGTCCAATTGGATAGTTTGTGGAAACGCACTGAGAATTGATTGGTTAAGCGTATGTCCTCCTACGGGACGAGAGGTAGAGCACAGACTGGATGTGTTGGAATTTGAATCCAGTGGCAATGCAAAGATTGCATTCGAGAATGAAGGGGGCGAAGTGTTCATTTGTAGTAATCCACCATATTTGGGCTCTCGGCTACAGTCAGTCGAACAAAAAAGTGACATTAAGCATGTAATTCGTGGAAGAATTCGTAACTGGAAAAAGCTTGATTATGTTGCAGGATGGTTTATAAAAGCGGCAGACTATAGTACTGTGTCCACATCTATAGCAGCGTTTGTTTCAACAAGCTCAATATCTCAGGGCGAGCAGGTGTCTACACTATGGCCACTGATTCTAGAATCAGGGAACAAAATATTGTTTGCCCACACAAGTTTTAAGTGGAGCAACTTGGCTAGCAACAAGGCAATGGTTTCGGTGGTTATCGTCGGTATTTCAACGAAAAACGACAATAGCAGAAGTATATATAGTCCCGAAGTTGATGGTAAGGGGCACATTCAACACTGCGAGAATATCAACCCATATCTCATTAGTGCGCCAAATACAATTGTTTACGCGACACATAAACCAATCTGTGATCTGCCAGAAATGTGTTTTGGGAATCAACCAATTGACGATGGTAACCTCTCATTGAGTAGAGACGAAGTACAAATTCTTGAAGATAGATATCCAGATATTGGAGTGTTCATAAAGAGATTCTTGGGAGCAAAGGAAATTATACACGGAATAGAAAGATACTGTCTTTGGATTGAGGATCATCAAGTTAATGAGGCAATGCAGTATACAGCAATTTCGGAACGATTGAAGCGGGTTACTTCGGCAAGAAGTAGAAGTAGGCGCCCTGCCACAAGAAATTTTGCGGATAAACCACATAGATTTGTCGCTATACAAGGTGTAGCCAATGATCATACTATTGTGGTTCCCGGCGTCAGCTCAGAGAGCCGTGAGTATTTGCCAGTTGATCTACTTGATGCGGGAACGATTATTAGTAATTCGTGTTTCGGGTTATACGATACACCTTTGCGAAACATGGCGATTATTGCTAGCAAATTACATGGTGTTTGGATAAGAGCAGTGGGGGGAAAGCTTGAAGATCGGTTGAGGTACTCGAATACCCTTGGTTGGAACACTTTTCCTGTCCCTAGATTTACAGAGAAGAACGAACAAGATCTCAAACGTTGTGCTGAGGACATCCTCATTGCTCGAGAATGGCACTTCCCAGCAACCATCGCTGAACTGTATGCCCCAGGGGCTATGCCTGCCAACCTTCGGGAGGCGCACGACCAGAATGACGAGGTGGTTGAACGCATCTTCATCGGGCGTCGCTTCAAGAACGACACCGAGCGCCTAGAAGTTCTGTTCGACCGCTACGCTAGCTTGACAGGAGGCAAGCGAACGTGGTAGAAGGGCGGAAGAAGCGGCAGTTTGCCTGGGACCCGGACAAGAATGCTAGCAACAAACGAAAGCATGGTATTGACTTTCGACAGGCGGAGCGTATCTTCAACTGGGAGTGTCTCACTGAGCCTGACGGAGAGTACCATGGCGAGCTACGCGAACGAAGCTACGGGCAGCTTGGCGAAGGGCGAGTGCTGTGCGTCGTTCATACGATGCGGGGAGACCTTACGCGTATAATCAGCGCGAGAAGGGCAACCAAAAACGAGGGAGAACGCTACTATGGACACCTTGAGAGAACGCTTGGCGCAACTCCGGCGCGCGCTGGACGAGGACGACTTTCCGTCGGACGACGAGATTGACTTCTCGGACATTCCAGAAGCCACGGATGAGTGGTTTGCGCGGGCAAAGCTGGTTATTCCAGAACACCTACAGGATGAGTGGGACCGGTACCGCTTCGGCGAACCCGACGCACCTGCCGTACACGTCTCTGCGTCCTACGGAACTACAGGCAAATCTACTAGGTCGAATCACCTTGGCATGCGACCAATGCAGGAGCGTGCCTATGAGAAGAGAGGCGAACAATATCTGCTGATCAAGTCCCCTCCAGCTTCCGGCAAAAGCCGTGCTCTGATGTTCATTGCTTTGGACAAGCTTCACAACCAAGATGTCAAGCAGGCAATCATTGCGGTACCTGAACGTATGATTGGTAGAAGCTTCTCAAACGCAAATTTGACAGAGCACGGGTTTTGGGCGGACTGGGACATACCGGCAAAACGAAACCTATGTGATGCCCAACTTACGGATAGCGGAAAAGTTGACTCCATCGGCGATTTTCTTAACAGCAATGATAGAGTACTACTTTGTACACATGCGTCGTTCCGGTTTGCTGTTGAACGCTTCGGAATTGAAGCGTTTGACAACCGGTTGATAGCGATAGATGAGTTTCACCATGTAGCGGCTAATGAGGATAACAAGCTTGGTACACTGCTAACCCAAATCATGGAACGAAACAAGTCGCATATCGTTGCAATGACGGGATCTTACTTTCGTGGTGATTCTGAACCCGTGCTGTCGCCTGAAGATGAAGCAAAGTTTGAAACCGTAACATTTACCTACTATGAGCAGCTAAATGGTTACGAACACCTTAAGTATTTGGATATCAAGTTTAGCTTCTACTCCGGAAGATACATTGACGACATCATGGAAGCATTGGATCCAAACAAGAAGACAATCATTCACATACCCAGCGTTAACGCGCGAGAAAGTATGAAGGACAAGTACAAGGAGGTGCAGAATATTGTGAGCAAGATTGGGGAGTGGCAGGGTAAAGATGACATTACGGGTTTCGATAAGATAAAGTCGCATAGCGATAGAAGGATACTGCTGATTGCAGATCTAGTAGATGATGATCCTGGCAAACGGGAAGTAGTGGCAGCAGCGCTTAGGGATCCGGAAAGAATGGGAGAACGGGATTATGTGGACATCATCATCGCACTGGGAATGGCCAAAGAAGGATTTGACTGGATATGGTGTGAACATGCGCTCACGGTAGGTTACCGAGCGAGTTTGATGGAGATAGTGCAGATCATTGGCCGTGTAACTAGGGATGCTCCAGGTAAGACACGTGCTCTATTCACAAACCTGATATCCGAGCCTGACGCTTCATCTGAAGTTGTTTCCGAGGCGGTCAACGATACATTGAAAGCTATCGCTGCAAGTCTGCTTATGGAGCAGGTACTTGCTCCGAAGTTTCGATTCACGGAGAAAAATCCGAATAGTAAGGAAGAAGAGGGTTTCCGGTATGGAGAAGAGGGATATTACAAAGACAAGAACAACGTAGGCGTTTGCGAGCAAACCGGGGAGATTCACGTAGAGATCAGTGGATTGAAGGAGCCCAAAAGCGAGCTTGCGAAGAAGGTATGCGAGGGGGGCATTAACGATCTTGTTGCGGAGCTACTGCAGGATAAAAATGTGGTTGAGCGAGGTGTTTTCGACCAGGACCAACCACCGCAGGTAATAACAGATGTCAAGCTTGGAAAGATTATTAGAAATCGTTACCCAGATTTGGACGAAGAGGACGCCGAAGCGATTCGGCAACGAACAGCCGCGGCCCTTAACCTTACCCAACGGGCGAGGGACTACATTCCAGACCCTGATGTTAAGGAGGAGGGGAAGAATACAGCACTGGTGGACGGAATCAGAAAGTTTGCACTTAGCGTAAAAGAGCTTAACATAGACCTGATTGACAGAATAGACACGTTTGACCATTACTACGAAATTCTGTCCAAAAGCTTGGGGCAAAAGAGATTTTTACAAATTGCGGAGATCATCGCCTCCAAGAAGGCAAAAATGAGTCCTGAAGAGGCGCGCGATCTTTTGGATAGAGCGGTAGCGTTTAAAAAGGAGCGTGGAAGGCCGCCATCACCAACCTCCGCCAACCCATTCGAGGTGATGATGGCTGATGCTGTGAACTACATCAGAAACCTACCGCCGGAGCAAAGCGATGAGTAACAGCAAATTCCAAAGTAATCGGGATAGAGAGCTGCTACAGGAGCTTGGAGTATCTCTTGAGGATAAGACTCAGGCAACACACACTACCGTCCAAGAGCGGGTGCTTGGCGGATTCGAGGCCATTAGCCGCTTTGTATGCAGACATGGGAGGCTTCCCGATGCAGGCGAGGAAAGAGAGATATTTGAAAGGCTGTACGCGGTTAGACTGGAAAGTCTGCGCCGTTCAGAAGAGTACAAGGATCTTCTTGCTCCTCACGATAATCAATGCCTGCTTGACGGTGGATACAAGGAATCGCTTGATGAAATACGGAAGATGAGCGAGGAGCAGAAGCTTAGGGAGCTGGGCGTCGAACGTAGCCATGCTGAGATCACTGAGCTTAAGCATGTCCGGCCGTATGAGGAACGAAAGGCAGCGGAGGATGTCGCAAATAGACAAAAGTGTTTGGACTTCCATAAATTCGAACCATTGTTTATGGAGGTAAAACAAGACCTACACACCGGAATGAGAAAAAGCAGAAAATTCGAGCACAGATCCGAGATCGAGGCGGGCAGATTCTTTGTCGTGGGTAGGCAAAGGGCATATGTGGCGCACAAGGGAGAGGAGTTTTTGGCAGAACACGGTCATACAGACGCTCGATTGAGAGTGATTTTTGAAAATGGTACAGAAAGCAACTTGCTTATGAGATCCTTGCAACGAGCCCTGAACAAAGATCCACACGGACAACGAATCACCGAGAAAGAGCGGAAGGCAGGTCCTTTGTTCTCAGATAAATTGGAAGAGGGGGATCAACTGAGCGCAACCATCTACGTACTGCGAAGCAAGTCAGATATTCCATACGTGGCAATGCGCCGAGACCTAGTGCACAAGATTGGCGTAACGCATACTGACATAAGAAAGCGAATCGCAAGCGCGCATTTGCAGGCTACATACTTAATGGCAGGCGTTGATGTGGTGGCCGAGTATAACCTCTACAATAACGTCAGCGGCAGGGTACTGGAACGTTTGATCCACACAGTTTTCGAGGATGCCCAGCTAGACGTTATAGTAGAGGACCACTTCGGGAGGAAGGTAAAGCCGCAGGAATGGTTCGAAGTACCGAGGTCAGTGATTGACGAGGCAGTAGAGAAGATCAAGGAGGGGACGATTGGTCAATATGTCTATGACAAAGACAGTAGAACCCTACGGCTTCGATCAGAAGCGAAGAGCTAACCGTACCTGCCGGAAGCAGAGTCCCCGTCCGATGCAAGTGAGCTCGCTTGGTTCCGCCTGCATGTGCAACACCGGTGTGACCAACTCAGATTGCGCCAAGAGTAGCATCAGTACCTCGTAGCCAACAGCGGCCTTGCGCTCCTACCCCTGAGTAGGTATATTGCAGTCTAGGAGGACTGGCCCATACCGGATCGCTCCGCAGGAGACTTGGCATCATGACGACTGCACGCTTTGCCAACGACACGGGACTCGCTCGCGCCACCGCAGCAACGGTGCAGGCTCTGCGGGGTTTCGTTCGTGATCGGGTCGTACAGGCATTCGCTGTCGCCCTGCTTGTGCTGGCAGTGATCGACCTTGGCCAGCTGCCTGCCAGCCTCCGCTTCGTGGGCGATGCCCTGCTCAGCATTGCCCCCTTTCTTGCGCTTGCCGTAGTCATCGCCGCCAGCGCTGCCGCCAGCGGCGCAGACCGTCTCATCGCCCGTGCCTTCTCGGGCAGCCCGGTGCGTACGGTGCTGCTCGCATCTGCTGTTGGTGCTCTCTCGCCGTTTTGCTCTTGCGGCGTCATCCCTCTGGTCGCCGGTATGCTGCGGGCCGGAGTGCCATTGGCCCCAGTGATGGCTTTCTGGCTTGCTTCGCCCATCATGGACCCGGAAATGTTCGTGCTCACCGCTGCTGGCGTGGGTCTAGGCTTTGCCGTCGCAAAGACAGTTGCCGCTGTCGCGATGGGGCTGCTGGGCGGCATCACTGTGCTTGCGTTTGAGCGTGTAGGCGGGCTTCGCAATCCGCTGTCTCCCGCGGCACAGCCTGCTAGCGGGTGCAGCCCCAGTATCGATCCTGCTGCTCCTCCTGCCGTATACTGGCGGTTCTGGCGGGACCTCGACCGTCGCAGCAAGTTTGCTCGCGAGTCGCTTACTACCAGCGCATTCCTGGGCAAGTGGCTGTCGATAGCGTTTCTGGCCGAAATCCTGATGCTGGCCTACATCCCTGCCGAATCTGTGGCAGCGGCCTTGGGGGGTGGCAGCCTCTTCGCCATTCCTCTGGCTGCGGTCGTCGGGGTGCCGACGTACCTCAACGGCTATGCCGCGATTCCCCTCATCTCCGGCTTGGTAGACCTTGGCATGTCAAGCGGGGCCGCGCTTTCCTTCGCCGTCGCAGGGGCGGTTTCCAGCGTACCCGCCGCTATTGCCGTCTGGGCGTTGGTGAAGCGAAGAGTGTTCTTCCTGTATCTCCTGCTGGGACTTGCCGGCTCGACGCTGCTGGGGGTGCTCTATCAGATCAGCGGTGCGCCGATATGATCGCGCACTTTGGTACAGGCTCTTGGGATCGCCGAATTGGCCATCGCTTACTGGGGGTAGGTTCAGTGCCATTCGATAGTGCCACGCTTTGCGCGGTTGCCTTGAGCCCGGCGACCCCGCCTTGACAACGCCAGAAGACTGGATATGCTCTGCCGAGACACGCCAAAGGCAAGGACTGTGTCCACCGACGGATGGTCGGTAGGCATTGGCCAAGCCCGAGCATGAGGCCACCGTGGTGGCATCTCGCAGAGGGGAGTAGGAGACATGGAGCGTAAAGTTATCCCGATTGGGATTGACTCTTTCCGCAAATTGCGGGAAAGAGGGTACTACTACGTAGACAAGACGGGCTTCGCTAAGCGTCTAATACGTACCGAGAAACACTGCTTTCTGTCGCGACCGCGGCTTTTTGGCAAGAGCACCTTCGTCAGTATGCTCAAGGAGCTGTTCGAAGGCAATAAAAGGCTATTTGAGGGTCTCGCTATCTATGATGACTGGGACTGGGCAACTTCGCACCCCGTAATTCGGCTAAACCTCCACGGGGGCTGCTTCTTAAAGCGAAAGCATCTTGAGAGGCATATCATCAATCAGATTGAGGAGGTGGAGAAAAATTATGGAACCGAGCCGCCTGATGAAGATTCAGATGCCGGGGAAAGGCTGTCATGGTTGATCTACTCACTTTACGAAACTACGGGGAAGCGGGTAGTGTTACTTGTTGACGGGTATGACAAACCAGTACTTTATAACTTGGACCTTCCAAAATTGGCTAGGAAAAACTTGGATTACCTGTACGGGTTTTATTCGGTTCTCAAATCTCATGATGACGAGATCAAATTCAGTTTTTTCACGGGCGTTAACAAGCTGTCGTTTCGAGAGGAATTCATGGGGCCAGACAATCTATGCGACATAACTGTTGATCCAAATTATTCTGCGATGTGCGGATTCACGGAAGCAGACCTTGACAATGTGTTTGCGCCGGAACTTGAAGGCATAGACCGGGCGCGGACTCAGGAATGGTACAAGGGATACAGCTGGCAGGGAGAGGAGAAGGTGTACAATCCTTGGGACATTCTCAACCTACTGGAACGTCGAAAATTTGAGCCTTGGTGGATTGAGTTTGATTCGCAAGGACTCATAACTAAGACGTTAAATAGGAAAAAGGTGATGCCTATCGAATTGGGGGGCATGAATCTCCAGATACGTTGGCACGATTTACTCGATATTAATGATATTGCCCTTGAAGTACTGCTGTTCCAAACAGGATATCTGACAATTGCTGAAGTAAAACGAGTCGCCGACAGTACAGTTTACAAACTGGACTATCCGAATCGCGAGGTGCGCCAGTGTCTCAATGGGATTCTGCTGGACGCGATACACCCGGGTATTTCATGGGAACATATCTGCCCAATCAACCACCTCCAAAACATGCTTTCCGCCTGCGACGTGGAAGGCATGAAGAGTATGTTTCAGTTAACTATTCCACACATTCTGTGGCGATGGCACACATCAGAGGACATAGCCAATTGCGAGGCATTCGTCGCAAGCGCGTTCTATACCTACTTCATGAGCGAAAATCTCGATGTACGGGCAGTGGACTTCACCAATCGAGGACGCATAGATCTGGCGCTGACCGGGCCATCCTATGTGTACCTGTTTGAATTCAGGATGGTGGGCAAAACGCCCAGCGGAAAGGCACTCAAGCAGATGAAAGAAAAGGACTATGCCCAAAAGTACCGTGACCTCGGCAAACCTGTCTATCATGCAGGCGTCGAGTTCAGTATCGAGAATCGTAACATCATCTGCTTCGAAGTGATACCAGACAACGGCGAAGGCCCGCAAGACGTGCGCCCCACCTCGTTGGCGGCGACAGCTGACCTGTCGCTCTGACTGTCTATACCTCTCCTATCCAGGCGACGTTCAGGCTGCGACTGCAACATTCGGATACTAATCATGGCTTGGCACATCTACCACTTGTTACTGACACAGGCGCAGAGTGCTATACCAGTACCTACTGCTGAGAGTTGTCGGTTCGGTGCTCTTGGGGAGCTCAACCCGTCCAGCAGTACGCCGAACCGCCCGCCGGGCTCGGTCTTGGGAGGAAACGAGTTGGCCATCGTCTACCGGCGGCCAGGCTCAGCGTCGCTCGGTAAAGCCCTTGTCTTGCAAGGCTGTACCGGGTTCAGTGGTTTCCTCTTGACAACGTCAGAAGTCTGAATATGCTCTGTCCAGGCACACCTATGGCAAGGATTGCGTCCGCTATCGGTAGGTTGGCCGGCAGGGCCATGGCCTGCCATGAGGCCGTCGTGGTAGAATGTCGTAGCGGGGAGTAGAAGATATGGAGTCTGAAACGTTCCCAACTGGGGTTCATTCTTTCCCTGAAGTGCGGGAAAGATGGGAACTCTATGTAGATAAGACTGGCTTTGCGGATCGCATGATTCGTACAGGGAAGCACTATTTTTGTCACGACCGCGGCGGTTTGGTAAGAGCATGTTTGTCAGCATGCTTAAGGAGCTGTTTGAAGGAAACAGAAAGTTATTTGAAGGCCTCGCGATCCATGACAGTTGGGACTGGTCTAAGCAGTATCCAGTTATTCGCCTGGATTTTAACGGAAGCAATTTCTCGCAGCCAGGGAGCGTAGAGGAGCACGCCATTGATCTCGTAGAGGAGGCGGAAAATGAGTATGGAATGCCTCCGACGGGAACAGGTCGATCAGCATCGGTACGGCTGTCCAACTTGATCATTAAGCTTCGAAAGGCAACGGGTCAGGGAGTGGTGATTCTAGTTGACGAATATGACAAGCCGATTCTCGACACTCTGCATAAGACAAAAATCGCAGAGGATAACCGAGAGGGCTTAAAGGGATTGTACTCGGTTGTCAAGCGGCGTGAAGATGAGATAAAATTTAGTTTTTTCACGGGTGTTAGTAGGTTTTCCAGAGCTAGCCTGTTCTCGGGATTGAATAACCTAAAGGATATCACGCTTGACCCGAACTACTCCGCAATATGCGGGTACACGGAGGCAGACCTTGATCGCGTATTTGCATCGGATCTTGATGGTTTGGATCGAGGGAAAATCCGCGAGTGGTACAACGGCTACAACTGGCTTGGTGATGAAAGTGTTTACAATCCCTACGATATTCTCTACTTGCTGGAGTACAGGAAGTTCAAGTATTGGTGGTACGATTCAGGGACGCCAGAATTTTTGGTTGAAACGCTCAAGCGTCACGATGTACGTTCAATAAAGCTGGGTAACATGGAGGCTGAGGATAACCTGCTCGGCTCATTTGACGTCGACAACATCGTTCCCGTGACCTTGCTATTCCTGGCTGGATACCTGACAATTGCGGACGTTGTTGAATCTGACAACCCCGATAGCTACATGTTGGGCTATCCGAATCGTGAGGTACGTCAGTGCCTGAATAAGCTGATGCTGAGTATTATGCTCCCGGATTCTTCGCAGAGCCTTCTCCAACAAAGCAATCACCCCCATGGCAAACTGTCCGCCTGCGATGTCGAAGGTCTGAAGAGTCTGTTTCAGTCTATCTTTGCTGGCATTCCATATCAATGGCACACGTCCGCAGATATCACCAAGTACGAATCATTCGTTGCGAGCTCGTTCTATTCCTACTTCATGGGAACCGGACTCGATACGCGGGCTGAGGACTTCACCAACCGGGGGCGCATAGATATGACCGTGACCGGGCCGTCGTACGTGTACCTGTTCGAATTCAAGGTGGTGGAAGAGGAACCAAGCGGGGAGGCGCTCAAGCAGATGAAGGAAATGGACTATGCCCAGAAGTACCGCGGCCTTGGCAAGCCCGTCTACCTTGCGGGAGTCGAGTTCAGCAAATGGAAGCGCAACATCGTCAGCTTCAAGGTCGAACCAGACACCGGCGGCGACTCGGGAGACACGGAGCTCACCGCATCGACGGCGACGGCTGACCCGCCGCACTGACCCGTTTCTGCCTGCCCAAGCCCGACCGCATTCGGCCTGCGACAAGCACCTGCCTGCCCAAGTCTGATGGCCTTCGTCCTGCGACCGCTTCCACCTGCCCAAGCGTGAAGATACTTGCCCAAAGACCGCAGCACCCGGCTTCCATGCATCGCATGACGCCCCGCCGCCAAGTGCTGATACGGGCGCAGCGCACTCGGGTTTCACCCTCTGCTGGCACTGACCGGTAGTACTCGCCGCTGGGATCACCCGCTGCTGGGGGCTACGAGAGTTCGGCAGCCAGTCTTCCCTTCGCCGCCACGTACGCCGTTGCGTTTCTGGCTGAAGCGCCTACCATGCGCGGTTCTACCGTGCCTAACTGTGGGAGGGGGCATGGACCACACTGGTGGCAGCAACATCCTTGAGGTCGAGGGCCTCACGGTCCGCTTCTCCAGCCGCGCTGGGGAGGTGCATGCCGTGACGGACCTTGCCTTCACCGTCGCCCCCGGCGAACTCCTCGGCATCGTCGGCGAAAGCGGCTCCGGCAAGAGCGTGGCGATGATGTCGCTGCTGGGCCTGCTGCCCAGCCCGCCCGCCATCGTCGAGTCGCAGCGCGTGCTCTTCGACGGCCGCAACCTGCACGGCCTGGACTCCGAGGAGATGAGGAAGCTGCGCGGGGGCGACATCGGCTTCGTCTTTCAGGACCCGATGACCTCCCTCAATCCTGTGCTCACCGTCGGCTACCAGCTGGCCGAGCCCCTGCGCCAGCATCAGTGCATGGACCGCGCCGCCGCCCGCCGCCGCGCGGCCGAGCTCCTCGAGCTGGTGGGCATCCCCGACGGCGCTTCGCGGCTGGGCGACTACCCGCACCAGTTCTCGGGCGGCATGCGGCAGCGGGTGGGCATCGCCATGGCCCTGTCCTGCGA
>CAZPIN010000073.1:0-8149 GCA_964586735.1 uncultured Rhodobacterales bacterium
CCCCGATTCAGCCACCTCAGGAAGCTGGGGCGGGCCGTCAGGCTATGCAGAATCTCACGATGCGAAGGGACCTTCATGATCATGGTCTTTCTCCAGAGTGGCGGTTGAAGACGAGGCTTCGTCGCCCCCATTATACACCACCCGATTCGCCGCGCAACATACAGTGCCTGCGTGCCCCGCTGCGTGGCAATCCGTCTGCGCAGCATCCCATAGATGCGGTGCTGTGCTCCATCGTGCAGATGGGACTCCCTGACCGGAAACGTCCGCGCTATGGCGGCGTACCGCTACCGCTTATGGCCCACCGCCCGCCCCAGGGGCAGGGTTTCGGCAGCCGCAGCCAGCGCCTTTCCGGCGGAGGGTGTGCCGCCAGCCTGCGGTGAGCCACGTCTGGTACCTTTCGGCGGCTTCCGAGTCAGGCTCGTACCACAGTCTCGTCGCTGTGCAGGTCAAGCATGGGGAATTTTCAATGCAGATTCGGACTGTGCTACGGACAGAATAGCGTTGGGCTATCACGGGCCGTGACGCACCGCGCCAGCGCGGCCAAGCCCTGGCCCAAGTCGGCGGATGCGTTGCTCGCCGAGTTACGGATGCCGCGCCCTGTCGTACCGGCCGACAGACGCATCTCGCCGAAGCGGGCGGCGACCGCCGTCTCCCGTCTACGCCCGTCGGCTGCCTCCTGTACATGGCATTGCGAGGTTTCCCTCCAGTAGGCTTACGGGAGAGGCGAGGCTGCTTATGCTCGTGGAGCTGCAGGCGCGGCGGTCAAGAAAATCTACGCGCCGAGCGGCGGGATGCAGGGCAGACTCCCGCCGCCGGGCTGCGGCAGGCGCTAAAGCAGCTGCTGTGAAGCGATGATGAGTCCGCCGACGGCAACGACCAGAGCATATATTCGATTCGTCATGCGCTCATTCTTGGCATCCATCGCTGCAAACGCTTTGTCAATCTCTAAGCGAAACGTCTCCTTCAGCTGCTCGAAGCGCTTCTCAGCTCTCAGTTCGCTATCGTCGATTTTTTTGTCGATCTGGTCCATTCTCTTGTCGGCCTGGTCCATCCTCTTGTCGAGCTGGTCGACTTTCTCCCCCAGTATCCGAATTTCGCTCCGCTGCTCCTGAAAGTCGCTGCGCAGATCCTGAGTCTCACTTCGCTGATCCTGAATGACACTGCGCAGGTCCCGAATGTCACTGCTCTGATCCCGAATGTCGCTGCGCTGATCCCGCAGATCGCTGCGCAGATTGTTCACATCCTCCTTGCTCGCAACACTCTGCGCGAACTGGTGAAAGCGGACGCGTGCGACAGCCTCCTCCTGCTTAAGTGGCATACCTGAAGCGGTGAGCTCACGCACCGCCTCCTGCATGTCATACTCTGCCGAAGCCGTATCAGCCATCTGTCCACTCCTCCAGAGTTTGCTTCTGGACACGTCCGTGTGCCACGCCGCCTACTATACTGACCCTTCCCTACCGCGTCAAGCGAGCCGCTGGGCAGTATCGCGGGTCTGACCGATTCTCGTGTCTTGGTCTCCACCGCGTACGCTGACCACGCCGTCCTGATCCTTGCGCACTGCACTCGGCATAGTGGCAGCCGAAACGGGGCACAGCGACATCAGGTCAAGCGCGGCCAGCATCCCCGCCAAGCAACGGACGCGGCCCGTCCCGCCTGCTTGTACCGCCACTCCACTGTGCCCCCACCATGCACCGCCCGATTCGCCGCGCAACATCCTGTGCCTGCGTACCCCGCTGCGTGGCAATCCATCTGCGCAGCATCCCATAGATGCGGCGCTCCGTCGCGCAGCTGGGACTCCCTGGCCGGAAACGCCCGCGCCATGGCGGCGTAACGCTTCCGCTTCTGGCCCACCGCCCGCCCCGATGGGCAGGGCTTCGGCAGCCGCAGGCAGCGGCTACTCGGCAGTGAGCACGCCGCCAACTCGCGGGTCAGCCACTCCTTCTGCAGGACGACCAGCGTCGAGACACTGCCTCCATTGGAGGATGCCAGCCACGCCGGGCACATCCCGGCGGCTGTCGAGTCCGTACCTCCCCCGCAGTCCCGGTGCCAGCATCATGCGCCGATCCAGGCGTTCTGCCGCTGGTGGCCTGCGAAGGCGGAGGGCTGACGGGCGGTGCCTACCTTGGACCATGCCCGGGCTGCTTGACAGGGTAGTACCGCTTCGCATAGACTGGTACAGGTCCAGCTTTAGCCGGTCTGCCTGCTGCACAAACCTTCAGAATAGTGCAGAATTTGGCAAAGCCCTACAGGCCCAGCCGCGCCTCCAGCATCATCCTGCTCTCGGCGTCCTCGGCATCCCTCTCGCCGTGTTCCCCATACATGTCAATGCTAAGCTGACCAAGCGCAGATTCCATGCCGCGCAGGTCCACGCCAAGTCGCAGACTCCGCTCCTCGTTACCAGTCTCCGCTTCAGTATAGGGGGTTGCCAGTACCCGTTCGTCCAGAATGCCAATGCCATAGCCAAGATGCGCCTTCATCGCAGCGCCGGATTTCGAGGAGGCGTAGCTGTCGAGGTCCTGCGCCCCCCACATGGACTCCGCCACGCCAGTGCGGGTGACGTTCCAGGTCGGTTCAAGCGACAGGTTTGCACCGCGTCCATTGCTGCCAGTCGAATAGGCGACGCCGAGACCCGCTCCCCACTCACTGAAACCTTCCTGCGAGTGCAGCAGAAGCGTGCTCAGTCGCGCACTCACCTCCAGACCGCCCGGCGACGCGTAGCGTATTTCCGCCGCCACGTCCGCGCCAGCGCCTTCTTCGCCATCGCCGCTGTCCATCCGCGCCCCCAGCTCTATGCGATTCGACGATACTGCGCCGCTGTCCTGCGTCTGGGCTGAAGCCCGCTCCACCGCCACGCGTATCCGCGACGCCTCCGCCGACAGCTCGCTGAAGCCAGCCGTTCTGTCGGCGCTGATCTCTGTCCTGTAGACGTCTCCCCGCAGGGCGAAATCGGCACTGCCCCTCCTCGTGGAAGCGCTCCTCGCTCCTGCAGCCAGCATTGTCATGCCGACGTCCGCCTCCGCTGCGCTGCCGTCGATGGTCATCTCAAGGCTGCCCGAGCCCAAGCCGATACTTCCCCAGAAGCTTCTTCCTGTTGTATCCGTCCAGTGCGCGTACGGAGCGAAAGTCAAAAGGCTGGTTTCGGCAGTACCGGTGGTGGCGTTGGCTGTAGAAGCATCCCTGTAGTCCGATTCGCCAGAGGAGCGGCTGACCACAAGGCCATACAGGGCGTTGTCGCCGCCTGGCAGGTCGAAACCCAGCAGCATGTCAGAGGATTCGGTCTCGACGCTGGACCCTTCTTCCGTCTCGCTCTCGCGGGCCGTCGTGGAGAACTCGCCCCAGAAGGCAGCCTTGCCCCTCCCCGTGCCGCTGGCAGCAGTCAGTGCAAAGCTGCTTTGGCTGCCCAAACGGTTGCTGTCGGGTATACCCGCCCAGTCGCGGTACTCGTCGATGCCTCCGCCATGGCCGCTGTTCAGCCCGTCGAGCGACCCGCCGGGCGATGTCGCCTCGATACCGAGCAGGCTGGCGACTTCCCGCACTGTCCGGCCCGCGTCTCCGCTGGACAGTGCCTGGGCGTCCAGCGTCTTCCCGCCCAGCGTCCCCCTCGACTCCAGGTCCCCGGTCCGGCGGGCAGCGGCACGGCTCCAAATTCCATCGACGATGCCAGCTGCGACAGAGTGGCCGAAGCCTGCAACCGCATGCACCAGCGCTCCCGGATAGGGCGTGCCTCCCTCGCCAGGTGCAGCGCCAGGAGCATCAGCGGCTACTACCACCGCTCTGGGACCAGCCGGATAGGGGGCGCTCGGCAGCTCCTCAAGGCTGCCGAGGGCATCCGTGAACGCGACTTTGACCCGGACCTTCATACCCTCGTCAGCTGCCGTCAGGGTGTAGGTAGACGAGGTTTCACGGGGGATATCGATCCAGGCAATGACCGCGCCAGGCAGTCCGCGCTGCCACTGATAGGCGTAGCCCGGAGTATCCAGGCCGTCTTCGTCCCTGACACCCCGCGTCGCAGCCAGCAGAATCCGGCCTACTCTGGCCGGGCCGCTAACTGCAGGTGTGCCTTCGGCAAGGGTGTTGGCGGCGGACGTAATGGGTGCGGTGGCGTCGCTGTTGACGGTCTCCGGGTATCCGTCCTCGTCGGTAAACGACGCCCGAACGCGGATTCGCATACCGAGATCGGCTACGGTGAGCGCATAGGTTTCCGAGTTGGTGCCGACATCCGCCCAAGCGCTGGCGCTCTGCCGCTGCCACTGGTAGGAGAACGTCACGCCGCTCGTGCCGTTGGCGTCGGTAATGGCCGTGGCGTCGGCTGTCAGGGACTGGTCCACCTTGACCGTCCCGCTGATGGTCAGCGCTCCCGCGGGAGCAGCGTTGGCACGTTTCTCCACCGCTCTGGTCCAGACGCTCGTTTTGGTTTCCCCGTAGCCGTCGTCGTCCGTAAACGTCACCACCACGCGAAGGAACTTGCCCTGGTCGTCTGCCTTTGTCGGCGTGTAGGTCTGAGAAGTCGCGCCGTTGATGCCTGTTTCGCCCGTTCCTGCAGAGTCGTCCGCCCGCTGCCATTGGTAGGTGTAGCCTGGCGAAGTGAGGCCGTTCGCCGGGTCTTCGATGGCCGACGTATCCGCCGTGAGCGCGACATCCACCTGCGCCGTTGCGCCGTCATCGATGGCTACTTCACCCGTCGCAGCCGTCGGCCCTGCCTTTCCCACCGCTGCGGTCCAGTCGCTGGCCTGGGCTTCCTCGTTGCCATCGTCGTCCATGAACGTCACCGACACGCGGATGAACTTGCCCTGATCGTCTGCCTTGGTCAGCCTGTAGGTCTGGGAAGTCGCGCCGTCGATGTCTGCCTCTCCCGTTCCAGCCGCATCGTCCGCGCGCTGCCACTGGTAGATGTAGGCCACCGAGGTCAGCCCGTTGGGATCCATGATGCCCGCCGTGTCCGCCGTCAGCTCCGCGCCTGCCACCACCGTGCCCGTTATCGCCAGCTGGCCGGTCGAAGGGGCGCTGACAGTGCCTGTGGACGGATAGGCGTCGCTCAGCAGCGCTTCGGAGCCGCCCAAGATGTCCATGAAACTGACCCTGACACGAATCCTTTTTCCTCCGTCGTCTCCCACGAGGGTGTAGGATGAGCCGTCGGCATTGGCTGCTATGTCAACTTGATTGCTTCCATCCCTGTCCTCCCGCACCCACTGGTAGGTATACGTGCTCGCGGCGGGCAGTCCGTCAGCGTCCGTAAGATCGTCAGCAGTAACTGCGGGGTCGGTAACTGCCATCAAAGTCTCGCCTACGCTGGCGATGCCCGAAATCTCCGGCGTGCCTGTGGCGGGAGAGTTTGCGGAGATGGCCCCGCTCATCGGAAAGGGATCGCTTGTAAGGCTCTCGCTGTTACCCATACTGTCAGTGAAGCTCACCACCACCCGCAGCCGCTTCGTTTCGTCAGCCGACGCAAGAAGGTAGGTGGACGATGCGGCTCCGGAGATTGGCTGCCAATTTCCAGACGTTTCCTCGCGCTCCCAGACGTATGTGTATGCAGGTGTATTGGGAAGTCCATCATCGTCTCGGATGTCATCCGTGGTATCAGCGGGGTCAGTGACGGCGGTCAACGTCTGGCCTGAATAGGGCTGGCCGGAAATTTCCGGCTTGCCGGCTGCGGGCAAATTGTCGGTAACCAAGCCGGGGGATGCCGGATAGGGATCGCTTTCGCGGCTTTCTTCGTTGGTGTTGTCGTCGGCAAAGCTGGCGATGACCACGATCTGCTTGCCTACATCGGCCGCCGCGAGCAGGTAGGTGCCTCCCGTGTGGATCGCGCTGGTGGACCGGTTGCTTCCATCGGTGTCCTGCCTGTACCATTCATATGTGTAGGTAGCACCGCTCAGTCCGTTGCCGTCGGCTATGCCGTTGGGCGAAGTCCCAGGCGACGCTGTCAGGGTATGACCCTCGGATGCGACGCCAGAGATTGCCGGCTTGCCAGTGGCGGGCATGTTGGCGGCGACCGTGCCGCTCGACGGATAGGGGATGCTTTCGCGTCTCTCCGGAAACCCGGCGTCGTCCATGAAACTCACCACGACAACAATCTGCTTACCCGCGTCAGCCGCGACTAGCCTGTAGCTCGTGCCAGTATGGATAGCGCTGGCGGACCGGTTGCTTCCATCGGTGTCCTGCCTGTACCACGTGTACGTGTATGCTGTTCCGGTCAGTCCGTCGCCATCGGTAATGTCTCCAAGCGCGGCCATCAGCGTTAGGCCCTCTTCGGCCGTGCCGGAAATCGCTGGTTCGCCAGTGGCGGGGTTGGGCGGCGCCTCGACCGTCACCGACGCCATGTTGCCGGGCGCAACGGCGGCCGCATAGGTGTTATCGCCGGGGTCGTTGACCGTCAGAGTCATGGCGGACATGTTCCCGGCTGCCTGTAAGGCGGTTCCGACCGTCACTTCCACGGAGTCTTGATTGGCAGGAATGGAGGCCATTCCGGATGAACCGTGGTCGCCGGGGGTAGCGTATGCGCTGCTGTCGCCACTTAGGGTGTAATCCACCTCCAGATCGGTGGTCATGGGGGTCGTACGGCTCAGGACGAATACCGCGTCGCTGCCTCCACTGTTACTTCCGCCAACCACGCTCTCGCCTCCTGTCTTGGCCGCGACCGTGACTACATTGAGGTGGCCTACAATCTGAAACTCAAACCTCCGGGCAGCATCTGCACCACCCAGTGCCCCCCAGCTTCCGCTGGTCAGCCTCCTTCCCGCGCCCGATATGCTCCAGCCAGACGCGAATCCCGTGTCCGCGCCGGTTTGAGGCGTTGTTTGCCAATTGAATCCCCTCCTTGATTCAGTTAGTTCAGAGTCCCATCGCATCACAACGTGATAGGTGGTACCAGAAGAGAGTACTACGCCTCCAGTAGTAGATACGACGAAGCTTTGGTTGCCTATGCCATCCGTAGCGTCCCCTAGAGTGTCAGGAGTGGTCAGGGTAGCGACAACTGTCCCGCTGGGGTCGCCGCTGCTATCCGTCTCGATAGTCGCAGTTATATGTGTATAGTATTCGCGCGTGCGGTCTACTGAATTACTGTTGAGGGTGACGAAAAATGGATAGGCCATAGCGCCTGGCAGCAGAGTTGACCGCCACCGCATCGCAGGTCCATCCTGAGCAAGCCTATTTAAATTCGGAACGTTTATTTGTCATGCATTGATCCCGCTTGATACAATGTTTCCTTGCGCTTAACCATTGACTCGACCGTCCGCAGCAATAAATTTAATGGACCGCGGCCTGAGAGGGAGCGCCAGACATGGCATATCAATTCATCGATCCGGACACCGGAGGAACAAGGTACACCGTAGCGCCCTACCTTGACGAGGTCGTTCCATGGGACGACCCCGTGTGGGCGCTGTGCGACGCGGTCGACTCGCTCGACCTGGGCTTCATCGAGAAGAAATACTGGGTGGGCCCGCGCGGACGGTCGGCCTATGCCCCCAAGCTGCTTGTCAAGGTCATTCTCTACTCCATTATCTGCGGGGTCAACTCCTGCAGGGTGATGGAACGCCGCTGCCGCTTTGACGACTGCTGGAAGGTCATTGTCGGGCACCAGCCGCCGGACCACACGACGATCGCCAAATTCATGGCCGCCCACGAGGAGCGGATCAATGACATCTTCGTCCAGATACTGATGCTATGCAAAATGGACGGAATGCTGAGGATGGGAGTGTTCGCGCTGGACGGAACCAAGGTCAAGGGCAACGCGGCGCTCGAAAAGAACCGCACCGAGGCAAGGCTCAGGGAGGAGGTCAAGGACCTTGTTGAAGGCGTGACGGTGGAGGATCCGCTGGAGACCGCCATCCGCGCCAGCAAGCCCTCGAAGGCCCCGACCGCCCGCAGGGAGAGGGTTGCGCGCCTTCGGAAGATGCTGGAGACAATGGCCGCCGAAAGGGAGCAGCTGGAAGCGGCCCAAAGAGACAAGGTCGAGGCGCGGGAGGAGCGCGAGAAGGAAGCCGGAAAGCCTCTTCCCGGGCGCAGGCCAGCCGCCCCCGAGGACATGAAGGTCAAGGAGGCGAAGATCAACATCACCGATCCGGACAGCGCGATCATGAAGACGAGACAGGGATACGTCCAGGGATACAACGGCCAGATCATGGTTTCCTGCACGAAGGACCATGGGCAG
>CAZPIN010000074.1:0-5970 GCA_964586735.1 uncultured Rhodobacterales bacterium
CGACTGTGCGGTCGTCCAGTCCCAGCCGCAAGGCGATCTTCCGGTTGCTCGTTCCATCCGCGCAGTACAGAACGATGCGGTAGCGAGTGGCCATGCCATGCGGGGTTTTCCTGCAGCGAATCGCCGCCTGCAGAAACTGGCGCTCCTCTTCGCCCAGTATCACGGGCGGGGTCTTGGGGCCTGTCCGGTTTGCCATTGCGCTGAACTCCTGTTACGCTTGGGGGAGGGAATCTGCAACATAGCAGATTTTTCAATGACGGGACACTAGGCAGTCCTAGGCCGGCCAGCGCGCCGCCAGCGCCTCGGCCAGCTCCAGAGCGCCGCCGCACGGCCACCGCCCTACCTCCTGCGGACGGAAACGGCGCTGGAACGCGCGTACCGCGGCGCGCGAAACCGCGTCCATGCCGCCAGTCACCGGATAGCCGAAGCTCCCCAGCGCCTTGAGCAGGCGGTCCAAGTCTTCCCCCTCCAGCGCCTGCCCCCGGTCTGGCGGAGACTGCCAAACCCCCAGCCCCGCCGCGTCAAGCCGCTGCCAGTCAAACCACTCGCCCGGGTCGCGCTTGCGCGTCGGCGACACGTCCGAGTGGCCTACGACGCCTTTGGCCGGTATCTCCCATCGTTCCATGATCTCGATAAGCAAGCGCTCCAGTGCGGCAGTCTGCACTTCGGAATAAGGCGCATCGCAGCTATGTCCGGGATGTTCCAGCTCCACGCCGACCGAGCGTGCATTGACGGCGCGGCGACCACCCCATTTCGCGACGCCGGCGTGCCAGGCGCAACATTCCTCGTCCACCAGCTGCACGATGTCTCCCGACCGGGCGACCAGATAGTGGCAGCTGACCTTGGCCTTGGGATCGCGAAGACGGTCCAGCGCGGCGTCCAGAGTCGGCAAGCCCGTGTAGTGCAGCACCACAAGCGTTGGCGTTTCGTCTCCACGCGAATCGTGGTTGGGTGATGGCAAATGCTGAACGTCCATGGCAGTCACTTCTTTCTGGGACGGTCAATGCGGCGACGAAGCCGCTCGACGCTGTCGGCGGACACCTCGACCAGCTCGCTCCGCCGCAGGCCAGCCAGCTTGTACGGGCCATAGGCCACCCGCACCAGCCGCTCCACTGGATGGCCCACCGCCGCCAGCGCCCGGCGCACCTCGCGCCACCGCCCCTCCGTCAGCTCCAGCCGCAGCCAGCCACCGCCTTCCCGCTGCCGCTCGACCCGCGCCCGTATCGGCTGCAGGCGCTCGCCCTTTAGATTCAACCCCTTGGATAGCCGCGCCAGCGCCTCTTCCTGCACCGCTCCCCGCACCCGCGCCCGGTAGGCGCGGACAACGCCGTTGGCCGGGAGTTCCAGGCTGCGCTTGAGGCCGCCGTCGTTGGTCAGCAGCAGCAGGCCCTCGGAGTTGAAATCCAGACGACCCACCGGCGCCAGCCGGTTCCAGCACTTGGGCAGCAGGTCGTAGATGGTACTGCGGCCAGCCGGATCGCTGCGTGAGACCAGCACGCCGGGCGGCTTGTGAAACCGCCACAGCCTGCTTGGCTCCGGTTTCGGCACAAGCCGTCCGTCGACCTCGATTCGGCTTTCAGGGGTGACCAGCGTGGCGGGGGTCGTGCAGGGCTGTCCATCCACCCGCACCCTGCCCCCGGCGATCAACCGCTCCGCCTCGCGGCGCGATGCGACGCCTGCACGCGAGAGGCGGCGGGCGATGCGTTCACCCTGCCGGTCGGTGGGCTTGCCTTCGTCACTGTCGGCTATCATCCGCGACTCCTGAAGGAGAGGTGCATGGCGGCAAACGACGATCCCATGGAAACCGCGCTGTCCGAGGCAAAGGCCGCGGACCTTGCCGACGAAGTGCCGGTAGGGGCGGTGCTGTACGACCCCGCCAGCCGCCAGATCGTGGCCAGCGCCGGCAACGCCGTGCGCGCCCGCAACGACCCAACGGCCCATGCCGAAGTACTTGCGATTCGCGCCGCGGCGAACCAGCGCGGCGACCGTCTCGACGATCTTGATCTGTACGTCACCCTGGAACCCTGCGCCATGTGCGCCGGAGCCATCGCCCTAGCCCGGCTGCGGCGGCTGTACTTTGGCGCCTACGACACCAAGGGAGGCGGCGTCGAGCATGGCGCGAAAGTATTTGACCAGCCATCCTGCTGCCACGCGCCGGAAGTCTACGGAGGCATCCGCGAAAGCGAATGCGCGGCCCTGCTGAAGGCGTTTTTCGCCGCAAAACGGTAGCCGCCACGTCCACCCCGCGGCTGCTCTGGGCAGCGGAAGAACTGGACTTGCCGCCACGCTGGAAACCGGTACCGCTACAGGTCAAACGGCTCCATGACCTCCGGCACAACCACCCGCGTGCCCTCCATGAGGCTGACAAACTCCGAGGCGTCCTGGGCAAGGATCGGGAAAGTGCCGAAGTGGCAGGGAACCACCGCCTCGAACTGGAAGAACTTCTTGCAGGCGAAGGCCGCCCGCTTGGCGTCAAGGGTGAAGTGTCCGCCGATGGGCAGAATCGCCAGCTGCGGGCTGTGCAGCTCCTGATACAGCCCCATGTCGGCGTGAACGTCGGTGTCGCCCATGAAGTACAGGGTGCGCCCGCCAGCATGAATCATGAAGCCCGCCTCGGTGCCCATGTAGTGGGTAATGCCATCCTCCTCCAACGAGGAGCTGTGCAGCGCCCGCACCATCGTGACGTCAACGCCGCCGCAGTCGACGGTGCCGCCCATATTGAAGGCGATGGGATCAAGGCCATGCCGTTTGGTGAACCACGCGGAGAGCTCGACGGTGGCCGCGGGCGTGGCGCCGGTCTTCTTGGCGATCTCGGGGATATCGCCCGCATGGTCCGCATGGGCGTGGGTGGCGAGCAGGTGGGTGGCGCCCTCGACCGCCTCGTCGAAGCGGCTTTCGTCGAACGCCGGATTGCCGCGCAGCCAGGGGTCCACCAGCAGGACGGCATCAGCCGCCTCGATTCGGAACCCTCCGTGGCCAAGCCAGGTAAGTCTCATGGTACTGCTCCCCTTCACTGTGTCGCCGTCAGCCCAGAAACCGGATGCATCTGAGCCGAGCTTGTCGGAGAGAATCATGCACTGCCTAGTGCTTCAGTGCAAGTCACGGGATGCTATGATCTACCGCAGCTGGCTGCAGGCCGTACCATCCGCTATGCTAGCCATTGACAGACTGGGGCTTGACCGTCGCCTGTGGTGCGGGTACAGTCAGGCCCCGCAGAGAACAAGCGGCCGCTGGCCGCAACGGAGGACTTGGCCATGGACAAATTGCGCCTGCCGACGACCATCCAGACCTTTCGCAAGGTACGCGAGGGTGGGTACTACTATGTCGACAAGACTGGCTATGTTGACCTGCTCCGGCGAGATGGTTCCGAGCACTTCTTTCTTTCTCGCCCGCGCAGGTTTGGCAAGAGCCTGTTTGTGGATACGCTACAGGAAGCGTTTGAGGGCAACGAGGAGCTGTTCGAGGGACTTGCACTGCATGACAAGTGGGACTGGACCGTACGGTATCCGGTCGTGCGCTTTGATTTCAGCAGTGGGAACTTCCTCAAACCAACTGGGCTGGAGGAGATGATAAACCAGCAGTTAGCGGCTGCTGAGAGGAGAGTTGGTATTACGCCAGATACTTCAGAGCCCGCCGCGCGCTTTTACTCATTCATTGATAGATTACACGAATCGACCGGACGTGGTATTGTCTTGCTAGTTGACGAATACGACAAACCGATACTTGACGCTTTAGAAAATCCGGAGATTGCACATGCCAATAGAGTAATGCTGCGTAGTGTGTATGGTGCGCTGAAATCACTAGCGAAATTTTTTAAATTCAGCTTCTTTACAGGAGTGACCAAGTTCACGCAGGTTACCTTGTTTTCTGGAATGAACATTCTTGAAGATATTACTCTTCGGCCCGAATACTCGGCAATTTGCGGCTACACCGAGAATGATCTTGATACTGTGTTTCGCCCAGAGCTTGATGGGTTTGACCGCAATGAAATACGCAAGTGGTACAATGGTTACAACTGGTTAGGCGAAGACAATGTGTATAATCCCCATGATGTGCTGTATCTTTTCAAGAATCGAACATTTGAAGAATGGTGGTATGGATCGGGATCGCCAAATTTTCTTTTACCTGTGCTGCGCAAGAAAAAGGTGTATCCCGTTAACATTGGAACAGTTACCTGGACCTTAAATGATCTATCAGCATTTGACATTGATAAAATTACGCCAGAGGCAATTCTATTTCAATCTGGATACCTTACGATCGCATATACATCTCAGGTTGGCACTGCAATTCGTCACAGGCTGGATTATCCAAATTTTGAGGTGCGCAAGAGCCTGAACCGGTTGCTGTATAGTACTTTGCTGCCGGAGGAAGCACTTGGCAATGCAAATGAGCAAGGTGAAAAAATTCGCGAATTGCTGAATAACGGCAACGAACGAGAGCTGGAGGAATACTTCAGGTCGCTGTTCGCTGGAATTCCACATCATTGGTATGACAACAGCCCCATCGAACACTATGAAGCCCACTGCGCTAGCGTGTTTTTTGCACTTTTTGTTGGGTCGGACCTGGATGTGCGGGCAGAGGACCCAACAAACCGAGGAAGGATTGACCTTGCTGTTATTCTGCAAGAAAGAGTGTACGTAATTGAATTCAAGATAGTTGAAAAATCTTCGGAGGGTGCAGCAATGGAGCAGATGCAAAGTAAGGGGTATGCGGAAAAGTATCACAATTTCGGACTTCCTATCCATCTAGTGGCTGTGGAGTACAGTAGTGCAAAGCGCAATATCGTAAATTTTCAGATGAAGCAGGCATAGTAGATCGGTTTGAAGTCAACAATTTTTGAGAGTCATGAAATGTACTCGGCTGTGCATTGCGCCGATAGAATCATCGCCCCGATGCCATTGTGGAGAGAAACGGCAGGGAAGGAGGGTTATATCGAGACTTGGCCAGTCTCGATCGGCTGCTCCACTTTCCACATGCAGAGTAGAATAGAGGTTGGGTCAACGCTCCGTAGGCAGCCAGTGGATCGGATCAGTGCTGGACAGGAGGAAGGAGCAAGCGGCTGTGAGAAGAAGCGTGATGTGCCTTGCTGACTAGGATCCCGCTCGACGGGGACAGGGGTTGCAACGGTCTTTCGCCCTCACTATATAGACACTCTTCTGATGCCATCTGCGGCGAGAGTAGCTTGCCTAGCAGGTGGACCGGTACTGTGGCAGCACAAGTCGCAGTCTGACACTTGCTTGGAGAAGCACCATGATTACCAAAGTGCCCGACACCGTTGTCCGGCATCTGGCTGGCAGTCCCGACTGTTCGGGGCTGGCAAACGGGGAATCCGTGTTGGAGGCTGGCCACTGTCATGCGAGTCCAGCTCTCCCTCCAAGCAAGATGAAGGCATGGGGACACTCGAAGCGGTGCTGGACTCGGCACCCCATAGGGAACGCCAGCAAAAGTATTCGCTGTAGACTCGGTAGCATGCCGCGTTGGAGGGACGGCGTTGGCCTCTTCAGGGTTGCAATGCACACCAGCGCTGCTGGCATCCTGATTGCCTTTGCCTGCGTCGGGGTGAACGACGCACAGGCGCAGCAGAAAGTGACAACTCCAATAACGCTGGCATCCGACACGGATCAAAGCGGCGCATCCTCGTCGACTTTTGCAAATGCTGTCGCGCTCCACAATGCGGGTCGCGCAGGAGACGCCAGAGCTGTGACACAAGCAGTCGAGGCGTTTGGCGATCTGGTGAAGGCAGACGGCAGCGACCCGATAGCTAACGCATATCTTGGCTCGTCTTACACGCTTATGGGGCGTGAAGCGAAATCTGGCCCCGACAAGCTGCGATAGAGCAAATCCCATTAATGTTTGAACAATCAATTATCATGGGCTGATTCAATTGTCATGGTTTGATTCAATTTGATACGTATATTCTATCAACTTATTTTATTGACCGGGAAAATTATACGGTATGGTGTCTCCATC
>CAZPIN010000075.1:0-9407 GCA_964586735.1 uncultured Rhodobacterales bacterium
CCCTCATCCACGCTTGCGGCTTCGATGCGGAGCGACGGCGGGTCGTCGTCGTTCTGGATTGTGCCCACTGCCGTGGCGGTATCCAGGCTAAGTCCGATGGGCATCGAGGCAAGCGACAGCGTCAGCTCCAGCGTCTCGTCCGTCTCGTAGACGGTATCGCCGTTGACTACAATATCGATTGTCCCTGAAGTTTCACCCTGGGGAATATTGAGCGTGGGAGTCGGGCCAGCGGGAGCCACGTAGTCCACGCCCGCCGTTGCCGTGCCATCGGCAACGCTGTATTCTAGGTCGATTGCCGAGATATACGCTGCATCCAGCTGAACGGTGAATCTCAAGGCGCTGGTGGCGGCATTGCCCTCCACAACGCTTGCTGGCTGAACGGTAACCGTCGTGCCGTCGTCGTTGCGGATAGTAGCCGTGCCGGTCGCAGTCGAAATTTCCGGTTGAGGATAGGCAGGATCGGTCGGGCAGCCGGTGCACTGCACGTTGCTTAGCGTTACTGTGAATGTCTCGCTGATCTCCAGAGCGGTGTCCCCGTTGACAGTGAACGGTATCGCCTGCGTCAGCGTGGTGGTGTCCGCCGTGAAGGTGAGCGTGCCGCTTGTGCTGGAAACGGAATAGTCGATATCGCTGCCCGAAGACGATGCCGTGCCGTCAGAGATGGTGTATTCCACCGTCAGGTCGGCGGGCGGAATCGCACCTAGCGTTACCGTGAATTGGTGGTCTGAAGTACCCGATGCACCCTCGTCCACGGTTAGCGAGTCGACTGAAACGGCCAGGAAATCGTCGTTTCTGATCGTGCCAGTTGCTCTGCCTACCCTTACTCCGCCGGGTGTTGCTGAACTCAAAATTACTTCTACGGTTTCGTCTGGCTCGGGGAGCATGTCGCCACTAATCTGTACTGGGATATCAAGTGTCGCTCCCGCTTCACCGGCCGGAAAGGTGATTTCTCCCCCGAAATATAATGGTCGACTGACCGTTGCCGGCGGGGTGGTAATCTCACCGCGATGGAATATCGCTGAATCAACATCTGATCCACTCAGCCTTGTCAATGTAAACACCATATCCGTTGTACCTTGATTTCCCTCGTCAACGGGCTGCGACGGACCACTTAAAACGAATGGGGGATCCCTCTCGTCATTGGTGATTGTGCCTCTTCCAATGCCCGTATCGATCAATCCGTTCACCGGGTTGCTCAGCGTAACTGTGAAGGTTTCGTCATTCTCGTAAATATTGTCACCGTTGACAGTTACCGTTATCATCGCGTTCATTTCGCCACTGGGTATTGTCAGGGGCTCCGATGGCGGTACGAACGAATAGTCGGCGCGGTTTCCCGACGACAGCGCCGTCTCATCTGCAATGGCGTAGTCCACCATTACATCCTGCGTCCATACCCTGCTCAGGGACACGGTGAAAGCCAGCGGTGTTGTGGTACCAGCATTCCCCTCGGCTACCTGTACCGAATCAATATTGATCGAGGGGTTGTCGTCGCTGAGAATCGTTCCCGTTCCTGTTGCCTGAGTATCAGAAAGATTAACAAATACTCCGAGAAGTTGACCTGATGGGCATTCTCCGCATATTATCTCCGTAAGCCTGATGACCACAGTTTCGTCTGGCTCGGAAACGGTGTCTCCCCTTACGGCAACGCTAATTACCCCCTCCGTTGAATAGGCCGGGAAATCTAGAAGTCCAAAAGCACCGCTGTAAGGAGCTTCATAATCCTTGTCACTGCCGGTTCCCATGCTTGTTGCTGTACTCGCCGTATCAACAACGTACTTTATCTGCATTGGATATGGAACCCTGCCGCTGCCAGTCGCAGAGCCCGATACAGTAAAGTCAAGGTTTGTTTCACCCGATGCTCCCTCCTCTACGCTTGGCGAATCGATCACAGCAGTGAAAAATTTACCAAAATAAAGGTTAACACCAATTATTCGCTGGTTTGAAAACGTTGCAACCCTGGCGTTAACGGGCGGCAAAAGGTCATTGGCAGGACCGACAATAAGGCTTATATCGCGTGAGGCAGAAACCACATCTGTGCCAATTAAAGTTATCACAATCTCAGCGGTGGTATCGCCAGGCGCGAAATCAACGAAGCGCGGCCCGCTGGGCAATCTGAAGTGCACTCCCTCAACTGCGGAAGTCCGATCATAATCCAATCCCCAGGGAACCGACGCGGGCAGCGCGGTGTCTCCCGTCTTCCGCAGCGATATGATTACGGTTTCGTCTACCCCGGTATCCGGTACATTCGCGAATACAGTTGTGCTTGATGATATCTCGACAAGAGGCGCCTGGTCGTCGTCAGTGATTGTAAGCTCACCAAACCCGTTGGCAATGCCAAAACTGCTGCTGTCACAGCCGACGGCGTCGCTTCGCATGTTTTCAAATGTAAGGGTAACTGTTTCATCGCCCTCGAATATGCTATCATTCATGGTCCGGAAATGCAACAAGGGCTCTTGTGTCCCACCGGGGATCACAGGGCGCGGAAAAACAAGCGTACCCGTCATAGGTACTGCGTTATCGTATAATGCGGATCTAGCTACTCCATAGTCAATATCCCTCGTTGCAGTGCCTCCAATAGTGTAATCTACGCGAATAACTGCGTTGCTACAGCCGCCGCTTCGATAGAGCGATGTTCTAAATTCCCGTCTTTCATTCGTTTGATTTTCCCCTACAGTCGCAACTTGAACCGATACCACCAGCCTAGTCCCCAACGAAGCCCCTACCGCAGACGTAAGCGCGCTAGCCACCTCTTCCATGTTGCCCTTAGCGTCCGTGAAACTTACAACCACGGCAAGCCTTTGGTTGTTATTTCCCGACGCAACCACGTACGTGCTGCTGGTCGCTCCGCTGATCGCGTTGGTGGAGATGGATGGGTCTGTGTGGTACCATTGATAGGTGTAGGTTGGGCTACCAAGCCCGTCTGCATCCGTCAGCCCGGAGATGTCCGCCCTTAAGGTAGCCCCTACACGCGCTAGCCCTGAAACAGTGACACCCGTTGCCTGCATGTTATCGGCCGCCGCCGCCGCTGCCACGGTACTGTCTGCGGGAAACAGTTCGCTCAATCGTGTTTCTCTTCTGCCCGTGTTATCGCTGAACCACACTCTAACCCCTACTTTCTTGCCGCGTTCCCTCACGCCAGGCGTAAAGGTTGGACCGGTGGCTTCATATATTGGGTCCCAACTGTCCGCCGCGTCTCCCGCATTAGCCTCCCTATACCACAGATAGCTGAACGTCCCCGCCATTACGCCCTGATCATCCACGATTTCATCCAGATTCACCTCCAGTGTGTCCCCTACCCTGGCCGTGCCGTCCTGGGGCCCAGACGAGTCCACCCTAATGACCGGCTTGTTGAGATACACCTTCGACCCCTGAAGCGAAAACCTCCACCTGTCGCCCCAATTTTGCCAGACCCCTGGTCCCGAATCCATCCCTGACGGCGGATGATGGTCCAGCGCTTGCTCTGACAGAGTCCAGCCGGCCGCGCTTTCATCATCCACGGCTGTTCTTCGTGACCATCTCCATTGAGCGCAAGAAATCCACTCCGCACCTTCAATATTGGCAAGTCTCATCACTACAAAGTACCTGGTGTTGGGAGACAGGATTCTGCTGCCAGCCCCCTTTGGCGCGGTGTATGCGGGCCCAGTGGTGGCATCGACCACGTAGGTTGCTGGAAGCGGCGTCACCATGGTCCGCGACATGGTTGGCGTCGTCGTAATCGTCCAGCGGTGCAGTACATTGGTATCTGCATCGCCCGGAACGTTGCTTGGCACGTCGCCCCCACTGCCAGCCACGCTTTCCGCTATCTCGACTAAAATGTCAAACCCGCTTGCTCTCCCTTCGCAATTTAGTTGATCAAGGTCCAGCGTAACGCTGTCGATGGTATAGCCGAGAGGTTCGGGGCCTGTTCGAAATGGCTGTGCTAGGCGCCTTCTTAAGTAAGTTGCGAAGTCGACGCTGCCCAAGTTTTGGTCTGTACCTCCTAACAGTTGCCCCGTGTTCGAAATCAGCGTCGTCGATGTTTGCGCACTCGCTTCATGCGTCCCCATGCCCGCCAGTACCGCCAGGCATCCTACAGCCCCCGCGCAGGCCGCCATCCACCGCGGCGGGCTGCCGCGCCACCGGCGGCCCATACCGCCGCTGTTCCCGCGTTTTCGCGGCTCGCCGCAGTCTGCGCCGATTGCGCGCCTTCCCCAGATCTCGCCGCCGGTGCGCGCTGCCGCCTGGCGGCCATGCGCCGCCATCGCAGTCTCTCCGCCAAGCCGCACCGACTGGCACAGACGGCCAGACAGGCGCTGCAATGCTGTTCGCTGCAGTGTGGATACCATGATGCTCCTCGCGAATTGGACCTGCTTGGCCCTTTCCGTCCTTCTATCCCTTGCCGCTGCCTACGTCAAGCACTGTCCGCCGCAATAGCCAAAGTACGGCCCTGCGCCAGACGCAGCACCAGCATGCTTCTTCCCATAGACTGCCATAGTTTTGCCTGCAAGTCCACCCATGCCGCGGCCTCCCGTCCATCCCCGTCGCCTGCTTCCACCCCCGCCTCGCCATCCGCCTCGCCATCCGCCTCGCTACCTGCCGCCCGTCGCCTGACTCCACCCGCGTATGCCAGCCCTGCCAGAATCGCATGCCGTGATTCGCTTCCTCTGTCCCGCATCCGCCACGCGCCCTTTCGCCAGCGCGCCTTCATGCCCCTTCATGCTCCGGGCATCCCCCGCGTCTCGCGTACCGCCGCGCATCCCTTTGCCGGCGCATCCTCATACCCCCGCGCATCCTCCGCACCGCGCATCCCGCCTTGCATCCTCATACCTCGCACTGCCTCCGCGCCTCGCATTCCTGCGCCTACCATCGGTCTTTCACCGTCTGCGCCATCACCGTCACTTCGGGCTGCTTGCCCCACATGTCCCGCGCCGCCTTGCGCACCGTCCGCACCACCGCCCGCTCCAGCGCCTCGCTGCCGGGATGCAGCCTGCCCGCCATCTGTCCGGCGGTGTGCTCCACATCCTCGGCGATGCGGCGCGCCAGGGCATTCTCCGGTTCGTCGCTCCACGGCAGGCCGCGCATCATTACCTTCGGCGCCGCCGTCAGGTCGCCGTCGCCGTCCACCATCAACCCCACCGTCACATGGCCGGCGTTCTGCATTTGGCGGCGGGACTTCATCACCCCCTTCCCCTCCGCAACCAGCAGCTTGCCGTCTCGGTACATCCGCCCGCAGTCTATCTCCTCGCCGCGCCGCAACCCCTGACCGTCAATCTCCACGGTGACTCCGTTGCGCACGATCTCCACGTCCCGCGCCCCCCACTCCCGCGCCCGGGCGGCGTGCTCCAGCAGATGGCGCGGCTCGCCATGGATCGGTATCGCCGCCGCCGGCTGCAGCAGCTCGTACAGCCTGCCCAGCTCACGGTATCCGGCATGGCCCGATACGTGCAGGCCGTTGCTTTCGCCGTCCACTACCCGCACCCCCATGCGCGCCAGCTCGTTGTGCACGCGGTGCACGTGGATCTCGTTGCCGGGCACCACGCTCGACGAGTAGATCACCGTGTCGCCCGCCGCCAGCCGAAGGTCGCGGTGGTCGCTGCGGGCGGCACGCGACAGCGCCGAGCGCGGCTCCCCCTGGCTGCCCGTCACCAGATAGAACACCTCCTCCCGACGACGCCCCGGCGACGGCCTCTCCTGCCACGGCGGAAACCCTCCGTCGCATCCCGACACCCGCGCCGCCTCCAGCATCCGCAGCATCGACCGCCCCACCACCACGGTCTCTCGCCCGCAGGCCGCAGCCGCCTGCGCCAAAGTCCGCATCCGCTGCACGTTCGATGAAAACGTAGTCGCCGCCACCGCGCCCCCGCACCCCTCCATGGCCTCCTCCAGCCGCGGCAGCAGGTCCTCCTCCGCCAGCTCCTCGCCCGGCTCGAAAATGTTGGTGGACTCGCAGGCGAGGCAGATCACCCCCTCGTCGCCCAGCTTGCGCAGGGCCGCCGCCTCCGCGCCGCCGGCCGCCGCCACCCGGAAATCGCCGCTGTGCACGATCACCCCCTCGGGCGTCCGGATGGCCAGCAGCATCGCCTCCGGTATCGAGTGCACCACCGGGTAGTACGCAACCTCAAACCCCGCCGCCCGTACCGTCTGCCCGGGTCCCACCGCCGTCACCTCGCCCGGTGCCCCCGCCTCCTCCATCTTGCGCTTCGCCACCTCGCTGGCAAACCCCGTCGCATACACCGGCGGACGGCCAAGCCGCGGCCACAGCTCGCCGATGGCCCCCACGTGGTCCTCGTGCCCGTGCGTCAGAAATATCGCCGCCACCTCCTCCTCGGGCCGGTGAAGAAACCTCGGGTCCGGCACCAGCGTCTCCACCCCCGGCGTCGATTCCGGGTCGCCGAAGGCGACGCCGCAGTCCACCGCGATCCACTGCCGTCTGCCGCCAGTGGATCGCCCATAGAGATACATGTTCATGCCGATCTCGTCGGCGCCGCCGACGGCGACAAACTCCACGCTCATGCCCGTCCCTCCCGGTTGCGGCGGTGGATCTCCACCAGTCCATGGAGGGTCAGCATGCTGTCCACCCTGCCAATCGTCTCGCTTCCCTGCTCGAACAGCGGCGCAAGGCCGCCCGTCGCCACCACGTCCATCTCAACGCCGCGCTCGCTTGAGATGCGCCGGCAGACGCCGTCGATCAGCGATACGTAGCCCCAGTAGATCCCCGACTGCATGGCGGGCACGGTGTCGCGCCCCACCACCGTCTCCGGCCGCTCCACCGCGATCCGCGGCAGGCTGGCGGCCGCCCGGTGCAGCGCGTCCAGCGACAGGCGAATGCCCGGCGCGATCACGCCGCCGCAGTAGGCGCCCTCATCGTCCACCACGTCGAAGGTTGTAGCCGTACCGAAGTCCACCACCACCAGATTGCCGCCATGCCGCACCCCCGCGCCAACGGCGTTGGCGATCCGGTCCGCGCCGACGGATCCCGGGCTGTCGACCTTGAGCTCGATTCCCGTACGGCAGTTCCTGCTGCCAACCACCAGCGCCTCGGCGCCGAAGTACCCGCTGCACAGCTGGCTCAGATTGCCGGTTGCGCCAGGCACGACCGAGGCGAGCGCCGCGCTGTCGATTTCCTCCGGCTTCAGCCCTTCCAGCCGCAGCAGAGCCTGGAGCCACACGTAGTACTCGTCGGCGGTGCGGTCCGCGACAGTGGCGCACCGCCACACCTTGCGAAACTCGCCGCTGTCCCACACCGCGAAGACGGTGTTGGTGTTGCCTGCATCGATTGCCAGGAGCATCGCTCTCTCCAGTGTTTCCCCGCCAGCGGTCGCGCTCATGCAGGGTGGGTGCCGCCTTGCCTCGAACCCGGAACGGGAGATGGGCGAGGAAAACCAGGAGGTGAAGGTACCACATCAAGAGAGCCGTGTGCCAAACGCCACTGAAGGGGGCTATGCCCTCCTTGCCGCTTTCACCCAGACACCCCTGCAGATTCGATGGGGTGGCCCAATTTTAGCCGGCATGGACGGTGGCATCCGCCAGGCGGCCTCTGCGCATAGTCCCCATGGTGAAGCGTTGTTCTCAAGGGTATGGCGCGGGTCAGTCTTCATTGTCCTCGGCGAATTTCGCCTCCAGCGTCGGCGCGTTGACCGTCCAGCGGTTGAGCTGAGACACGTCGGCAGTGCCGATTCTGTCCCGCACCTCTTCCTGCAGGTCTCCGAACCGGGTTTCAAGATAGAGGGTCAGACCACGCGCCATGCCTAGGGGCACGCCTTCGGCCCTCAGTGAGTCTGCGATCGTTTGCATGGTGTGCCTCCGTTCAGCAGGTTGGCTCTGCCATCCCACTGCCGCTTCGACAGGATCCACCTCCCAAGGAGCCAGAACCCGTCAGCCAGCGTCCTGCCAGCTGATCACCGCATCGAGCGTCGATGCATCGACCGCCTTGACCGCCCAGCGGTCGATCTGCGACCAGTCAGCAGCACCGATCCTGTCCCGCACCTCCTCCGGCGAGTCCCCAAATCGGTGTTCCAGCTGAAGGGTCAGTAAATTTGCCTTGGCCTTGGCGATGACTTCATCCTTGACAGCGGCCTGAGCATCGGCCACGAGTTTGATGAAGATTTCTGCTCTGACTGCGGCTGGAGCTACGGTCCGAGCTTCTGCCAACGCTGCAGCCCGCACTTCAGCCTCAGCTGTGGACCGAGCTTCGGCATCGACTGCAGCCCGAACATCGGCCCAAGCTTTAGCCACGGCCTTGGCCCGAACTTCGGCCTCGACCTCGGCCCGTGCTTCGGCCCTCATTGCGTCTCCAATGGTTCGCATAGTTTTCTCCCATTCAGCGGGCTTGGCGCTGCTGCCCCTCCTCCGCCTCGACTGGAACCACTCCCAATAAGCAGGTACCGGTCAGCCCGCGTCTTGCCAGCTGAACACCGCCTCTAGCGTCGGCGCGTCGAACACCTTGACCGCCCAGTGGTTGATCTGCGACGCGACAGCAATACGGATCCTTCTCCGCACACCTTCCGGCAGGTCGCCAAACCGCTGTTCCAGCTGAAGAGTCAGCAAATTTGCCTTGGCCTCGGCTATGACTTTATCCTTGACAGTGGCTTGAGCTTCGGCCACGAGTTCGAGGAAGATTTCTGCACTGACTGCGGCCCAAGCTTCGGTCCGAGCTTCGGCCTCGGCTGCAGCCCGCACTTCAGCCTCAGCTGTGGTCCGAGCTTCAGCCTCGACTGCAGTCCGAACATCGGCCCAAGCTTTGGCCACGACCTTAGCCCGCACTTCAGCCTCGACCTCGGCCCGTGCCTCGGCCCGTGCCTCAGCCCTCATTGCGTCTCCAATCGTTCGCATGAAGTACCTCCGTTCAGCAGGCTTGGCTCTGCTGGTCACCTCCGCCGCCTCTACCGGATCTACTCTTACGGAGCAGGTACCGGTCAGCCCGCGTCGTGCCCGTTGATCACCGCATCGAGCGTCGGCGCGTCGATTGCCTTGAGCGTCCAGCGGTCGAGCTGTGGCGCGTCGGCAGTACCGATCATGTCCCGCACCTCCTCAGGCAGGTCTCCGAACCGGGCTTCCAGCACGAGGGTCAGGGTCTCGAGCTTGCCCTCGGCCCTCATGGCGTCTCCTATGGTTTCCATATAGTGCATCCAGTCCTTAGGTCTTTCCTTGCGGAACACCTCCGCAATGGCAAGCCTAGCCCATTTTGGGTTCGTGTCAACGACGTAACTGTACAAGTGCCCCGCCAAGTCCGTCTCCTCCGGCAGCAGCTGGAATATTTGCGTGTACTCTTCCTTGATCTCCTGCTCCGACAGATCCTGCCCGGCAAACTTCATCGCCAGCAGGCCGGCGGCGAGGTCGTCGATGGTCTGCAGAATTCTCTCGACCGGCAGCGTGGCCAGGTCGATGAGATGGATGACGACCTCCGGCACCAGATCCCCGAACAGTTC
>CAZPIN010000076.1:0-2726 GCA_964586735.1 uncultured Rhodobacterales bacterium
CTACTGCGACCGTATGCCACTGTGTTGCTCATTGGATGCCTCCAGTTGATACTTGCCGGGGAATTCTGCCGCTGCCTGACGATCAGGTCAGCGCCCCAAATTGCTGCCTTCCTGCCGCCACCCACCACGTCGCCAAGGCAACGCGCGCAGGCAGCCGTCCAAAAGGCAGGCTGCCGTTGAGCCAAGCAGCGGCGCGACATTCTCCACATCGCCAGACAAGGAGGACAAAACGCCCTGCCGCAGCCGCCACCTGACTCGCGACTTACTCTGCCAGACTTCATCCCGTTTGGCAAGTCGCATGTACCGCCGTGCCATAGCGAGGCCTTTTTCCGATGCCCGTGCTGCCCAGCCAGATACTCGCCCGAGGCGACGGCTTCTGGCTTCCCCTGCTCCCCTCGATAGCTCTGCGGCTGGCACGCCGGTTCTCGACGCACCGCTGCCCCTAAAATACCAATACCCCAAGTGCTCAATCGTCGCTCCCCGCCGACCTCTCCACCGTGCATCCCATCCACTAGTTCCCGTGAGGCTGTGCGTTGGGAAAAAACAGCTGCTTGCCCCCGACGAGAAACTCCCCAATCGCCCGCTGCCCGCGCTCCGACAGCAACCACTCGATCACCCGCCTTCCCTCCGCCGCCGCCACGTTCGGGCATCGCCGCGGACTCACCTGGATCACGCCGTACTGGTTGTGCAGCGCGCCGTCGCCCTCCACCAACACGGCAAAATCCATTTTGTTGCCAAACGCCGTCCACGTAGCCCGGTCCGTCAGCGCGTAGGCTTCCTTGGCCACGGCTACGTTGAGGGTGGCGCCCATGCCCGATCCCGTCTCCAGATACCAGTCGCCCGACGCGCCGCTGGGATCCACTCCCGCCGCCCGCCACAGGCTCGTCTCTTTCTTGTGCGTGCCGGAGTCGTCGCCCCGCGACGCGAAACTCGCTCCAGCCGATGCAATCCTGCGCAGCGCCTCGGCCGCCGATTCGGCGTCGCCGATTCCCGCCGGGTCCCGCGCCGGCCCCACAATCACAAAGTCGTTGTACATCAGGTCGAAACGCTCCACGCCATGGCCCTCCGCCACAAACGCCTCCTCCGCCTCCCTGGCATGCACCAGCAGCACGTCGCCGTCGCAGTTGCGGGCGTTGGCCAGTGCCTGGCCGGTGCCCACCGCCACCACCCGCACCCGGACGCCGGTCTCCTCCTCGATCAGCGGCAGCAGATGCCCATACAGGCCCGAATTCCGAGTCGACGTGGTCGACTGCAGCACGATCTCGCCCGCCCATGCCGCGGATGCCGCCAGCGCGGTGGCCAGCGCCACGCCAATTGCCATTGCCTTTGCCATGCCCATCTTCCCTTCCGCCCTACAGGACGATGCGCCCCTGCAGATACGCCTGCGCCTCGGTCGATTGGGGCTGCGCAAAAAACCTCTCCGCCGCCGTCTGCTCGCACAGGCTTCCCCGGTGCAGAAACACCACCTCGTCGGCAAGTCGCCGGGCCTGGCCGGCGTCGTGGGTCACCAGCACGATCTTGGCTCCACCGTTCCGCGCTTTCACCAGCGCCCGCTCAAACGCCGCCACCGCCGACGGGTCCAGGCTGCTTGTCGGCTCGTCAAGAAACAGAGTCAGCGGCTCCACCGCCAGCGCCCGCGCCAGCGCCAGCCGCTGCTGCTCGCCCCCCGACAGCTGCCGCGCCGGCCGCCGGGCGTGCTCCATCAGGCTGGCCTCCTCCAGTATCGCGTCCCGCCGCCGCCTGTCGCTTCGCCCGCGCAGCCGCAGCGCGAAATCCACATTGGCGGCCACCGACCGCCGCAGCAGCACCGGCCTCTGAAACACCATCGCCTGGCGCTGACGCGCCGCCGCGTCGAGCGGGCCGCCGTTCCACAGCACCGCGCCCTCGGTGGGCTCCATCAGCCCGTGCAGCAGGCGCAGCAGCAGCGACTTGCCCGCGCCGTTGGGTCCCATGACGGCGGTGATTCCCCGCCCGGCGAAGCGGCAGTCGATGCCGCGCACAAGCCTATGCCCGCCAATCGTCAGGCCCAGGCCGCGCGCCTCCAGCGCCGCCTCTCCGCCCCCTTCGCCAGGCGTGCTGCCGCTATGCATAGTGCAGCCACCGCGCCGTCATGCGCGACACCGCCACCAGCGCGTTGACCGCCAGGGCCAGAGCCAGCAGCACCAGACCCAGCGCCAGCGCAAGCGGCAGGTCGCCGCGCGACGTCTCGAGGGTGATCGCGGTCGTCATGACCCGCGTGAGGTGGTTGATGTTGCCGCCGACGATGATCACCGCCCCCACCTCGGCGATGGCCCGCCCGAAACCCGCCAGCGCCACCGTGACCAGCGCGAAACGGCCGTCCCAAAGCAGCGCCGCCATGGCCCTAGGCCGCGACACCCCCAGCGAGCGAAACTGCTCGTCGTACTCCTCGTGCAGCGCCTCCAGCACCTGCCGCGACAGCGCCGCGACGATGGGCGCCACCAGCACGGTCTGGGCGATGATCATGGCCGTCGGGGTGTACAGCAGCCCCAGCCATCCCAGCGGCCCGGAGCGCGACAGGTACAGATAGGCCACCAGCCCCACCACCACCGGCGGCAGGCCCATCAGCGTGTTGACGGCCACCACCGCCGCCTCGCGCCCCGGAAACCGCAGCACCGCCAGCAGCGCCCCCACCGGCAGGCCGATGGCGCAGGCGATCGCCGTCGCCGTCAGGCTGACCCGCAGCGACAGCAGCACCACCTCCAGAA
>CAZPIN010000077.1:0-8979 GCA_964586735.1 uncultured Rhodobacterales bacterium
AGAGGGAGCCGCGAACTTTTGAGCAGATTCGTCGGGCCGTTTATGCAGAGGCAAGCCGGATTACGGCGGAAGAATGCGTCAACTACATAAGGGCGGCGGGTTATGTGATTCAGTTTAAACGTTAATGGGATCTGCTCTAGCCAGGGGTGGTGGGACTGCATTTGCAACTTGCCGATGCTGATCCAAGTTTCGCACTGTGCCGGAACGCCGCCGTATCGGGCCGCAGAATACATAGCTGTCTGGAAAGCCCTGAATTCGCGCGCACTCGCGAGGCGTGAGATAGCGGTTTTCGATGGGGTGGTACAGCGTTTCACCGCATCTCAGGGTGAGGGACGGCTTCTGCCGATCCACCCTGCGGAACTTCGTAGAGTCCTTTGCCGTTAGCTTCTGCCTGGCATCGGCCGGAGCGGTGGGAACCTTGGATAGCCACTGCCCCTCCGGCACAAAGGAAATTCTGTAGCGGTCACGATCCGGGGTAATGTCAATGTGATTCGGCAAAAGCACATCATGGTTCGGCAAGGAAGCCGTTGGCAGATCATTCAGTACGTCACCAACGGTTCGCTTGCGTTCTCTGCATCCCAAAGGGAAGCAGTATTCTTGACCATGAGGAACGCAAACAAGAAACGCACGATGGCGGCGCTGAGGAACATCGAAGTCGGAGGCATCCAGTACCGAAGCATGCAAGTCGTAGCCCGCCATATAAAATGCATCCTGAAGCGCATCCTGCGCGGTCATGCCATCCGCAACCGGAGAGGTAAGAAATTTTGGAACCTGCTCGATCAGTACCGCTGCAGGACGTAGCATTTGCGCAAAGCGCACCATTTCGAACACCAGCTGACCCCTGGGGTCTGTCAGTCCCGCCTTCTTGCCGATCTGGCTGAATGGTTGACAGGGCGGACCGCCATGCAGCAGTGCCAAGTCACCTGCGCGGAGATTACCGTCACTGGCGATCTGACAAGGGTCCAGCTCGCGAATGTCATTTTGCAATACGGCTTTTCTTGCGTTGTTTCGCCGAAGCGTCGATACGCAGTGCGGATCGTGCTCAATTGACCAGAGGGTGTTGAATCCGGCAAAATCCACTCCGATGTCCATACCTCCTGCACCAGCAAAGAGGCTCATTGCCCGTTTTTTAGGCGTAGAGTATAACGGGATATCTGGAGAACAACTGTCCCGCAGAGCCTCGGACGCTGAATTCATTGTACCAGCCATACAGTAGAAGATGCTACAGATACAACAGCGCATGAGTTGCGCCAGTGGAAACCATTATACCCGACTGTCGCAACGAGCGCAACTCGGCATAGACCAAGCAGAATCCCAGCGTCGGCTGGATGGATGTCACACCATTGCCAAAACTACGGGTATCCTCTCAGCCTCGAACTTCTCAGTGTACCGGTTGGGCGCACAGCCGAGTACTTCGAAGCGCCAAGGCGTGCTTGTACGAGAGGTTAGGCAGTTGGGTCGCCACCAGCTGTCAAGCCGACACTCCTCGCTTCCCCCAGAAGTCCGTGCGAGACCATAGCTGCTTCTGGTCAGCAGGTAGATGGCGACTTCTGGCCTTGAGCCGGGAGGGGGCTTGCCACGCCGGGTGGTGCTATGTGCGGTTGCATCGGCCAACGGGGATGACGGAAGTGCCACAAGGTGCTACGATAGAACGCCTCTGAAGGGCTTGGCGATGCGGGGTACTCCCCTATAACAACATGGACTTGGCATGATGGCTTCAGGCATTGACCGCCGCCGTGTTCTAGCGGTGCTTGCTGCGGTATCCGTACCTTGGCCTGTAGCAATGGCTGGCAACGGTGTCACGCGGTGGCGCGGGGTAGCGCTCGGCGCTCGAGCCTCGCTGACCATCGCCGCTCCTGCAGCGCAGGGCCTCGTGCAGGCAAGCCTTGCTGAGGTCAAGCGTCTCGAAGGAATTTTCAGCCTGTACGACGCCAACAGCGAACTCTCCCGACTCAACAGGGAAGGCAGGCTTTCGCATCCTTCTCCCGACCTGCTGAGGGTGTTGTCTCTAGTGTCGTCGGTGCACCAGGCAACGCAAGGCGCATTCGACCCTACGGTACAACCGCTGTGGGATCTGTACGCTAGGTGGCACGTGGAACGTGGTGTCGCGCCCCCGCAGCGAAGCGTAGAGCGGACGCTGGCTCTCGTCGGATGGCATCAGGTGCAGTACAGCTCCCGCGAGGTGCGGTTTGTTCGCCAAGGCATGGCGATGACGCTCAACGGTGTCGCCCAAGGATACATCGCTGACCGTGTGGCTGACTTGCTGCGTAGCGAGGGGCTGGAGCATGTGCTGGTGGAGACTGGCGAGGCAATCGCCGTTGGCCATCATCCCGAAGGGCGTCCGTGGAAGGCTGCGCTTCGGGGCACTGCAGAGACTGTGGGTCTTGACGATGGTGCCTTGGCAGTCTCCGAACCGCTGGCAACTCACTTCGACGCTGCTGGGCAGGTGGGGCACATTCTAGACCCAAGCAGCGGTGTTCCCGGTGGATGCTGGAGCCGAGTGGCGGTTCAGGCTCCAAGCGCGGCTTTGGCGGACGCGCTATCGACTAGTGCCTGCCTGCTGGACGAGACACGAATCAATGCGCTCAGGGAAACCTACCCTGATGTGCGGGTTGCTGCATTCGGAGACGGTACCGACGTCATGGAGAAGCCTGATGCATCCGGATAATCGCGAGTGGGTGGCTGACAGGGTTGCTGGAAACCGGTACCATTCACCATCTGCGGTTGCTGGTTTCACCTTCTGCAGGCTGCTGGTACCGGAGACGAATCGGCAATCTGCAGTGTTATTGGTTCGCCCTGAAGAGCGGCTTGACATGAAGGCGGAAAGTGCTAGCGTAGCTTGCCGATTGGAGCAGACAGGCCCTAGCGGCTAGACATGGAGTAACGGACATGGAAAAATTGGAGTTGCCACTTGGAGTCCAAAATTTCCGCGAGATTCGCAGGGACGGGCACTACTATGTGGACAAGACAGACTACGTCTATCAACTTGCCCAGCATCGCAAGTACAACTTTCTTTCACGCCCTCGTCGGTTTGGAAAAAGTTTGCTTGTTGACACTATCGCAGAAGCGTTCGAGGGAAACAAGGAGTTGTTTGAAGGGCTAGCGATATATGACAAATGGGACTGGACAGTTAGCTATCCCGTTATTCGGTTCGACTATGGCACGGGAGATTTCACGGATCCAGCTGATTTAACCGAAGTGACGCATGCGCATTTGAGTGAAGCTGAAGAAAAATACAATGTAAATACCAGTCAAAGCAGCCCTTCTATTCGTTTTTTTGAGCTTATTCGCAGAGTATATCTTTCAACCGGTTTGCCGGTTGTTGTGCTTGTGGATGAATATGACAAGCCAATCCTCGATGCGCTTGAGCAAACCGATGTGGCGCTTTCCAACCGTAAATTGTTGCGTTCTATTTTTAGTACGTTGAAAACCAGGGACGGAATGGTGCGATTCGGATTTTTCACCGGAGTAAGTAAATTTTCTAAAGTCAATCTTTTCTCTGGCTTTAATCAATTGGTTGATATGACTCTGAATCCCCGGTATTCTGCCATATGCGGATACACTGATTCAGAGATTGATACTATTTTCGGACCAGAGCTGGATGGTTTGGACCGCGATAAGATAAGAGAATGGTATAACGGTTACAGCTGGCTCGGCGAAGAACGGGTTTACTGTCCTCAAGAGCTGCTTTCGCTATTCGATGAACGAAGGTTCAAGTCTTGGTGGTATGAAACGGGGTCGCCAGCGTTTTTGGTAGATCTGCTGCGGAACAAACCGGTGTTTTCCGCAGAAATTGGAATTGAATTCTGTAATGAGAGTTTGCTTTCAAGATTTGACTTCGACCAGCGAGTGCCTGAGGCGCTATTGTTTCAGACAGGTTATCTGACTATAAGTGAAACAAAAGAACAAGGCGACGAGATGCTCTTTAGGCTCGACTATCCCAATCTTGGAGTTCGAAGAAGCCTCAACGAGCTTCTGGAATCAATGTATTTGCGTGACTGGGATGCAAAGAAGCAGGGCAAAACGTCCCAGCTGCTTATAGAGCATCTTGAAAACTGCGACGCTCCAAAATTGGAAGAACATTTCAAGTCCCTGTTTTCAAGTATTCCGCACCAGTGGTATGATTCCAGTCCGATTGAAAAATACGAGGCCCACTGCGCCAGCGTGTTTCTTTCGCATTTTCAGGGAGCAAAGCTGGAAGTTCGCGCAGAAGAACCAACCAGTCATGGGAGAATCGACCTTACCGCTATAGTAGAGAACAGGGTGTATATATTCGAGTTCAAAATTGCGGAAAGATCGACTGAAGAGGAAGGCATGGAGCAGATGCGAAACAAAGGCTACGCGGACAAGTACCGAAGCAAGGGGCTTCCCATACATCTCGTGAGCGTAGAGTACAGCAGCGAAAAACGCAATATCGTCAACTTCTGCCTTGAGGATGCGTAGTCATTTGCGACAAGACGGCAGGCACATTCGGCCTCAGCTGTATACACTCCTTACCATACCACCATAAGCACATCTCTATCCCGTCTGGCTCATTCACTGTTTGCCGCCCGTCTGAAAAGCAGCAAACCGTTCAAAATGCGTCTGCCTCTTCGCCCCGTTTCCCCACCGTCTTGAGCGCGCGCTGGTAGGCACGGTCCACCAGTCCGTTGTCATATTCCACCAGCTTTGGCTCGTCGCCGCCTGTCCACAGGATCGCCGCTGTGCAGGCAAGGTCGGAGTGTATGGCGATAAGAGCGCTGCGGTAGGCACCCAGCTGCGCAAGATAGGTCTCCGATGTATCGGCAGGGTTCGGCGGCGGGCGGGCGTCACTTTTGAAGTCCACTGCCAGCACGCGGTGGCCGTCGTACACCACGCGGTCCATGCGGCCGCCGATTCGCGCCGCATCCCCTACCATCGCAAACTCCGCTTCGGCGATGGAGTCCGGCCCGAACACCCAGTCAAACTTCGGATTGTCGAGGATGCGCTTGGCGCACTCCCGGGCCTCTTCCCGCAGCTCCTGCGGCAACTTCTCGTCAAAGGACTCGACCAGCGTCTGTGCCAGCCTGTCCCGCTCTTCGCCCGCGGGCGCTTCTGGAAGCCGCTCCAGCAGTAGATGGATCAGCGTGCCGCGCTCGGCTGCGTACGAGTGGTCGCCCTCGGCAGCCGCGGCCTTCCGTCGGTCCGACATACCAATGGAGGAGGGCGGCAGCCAGGCGGGCTGGGGTTCGGGCTCCGGCACGGACTCTTCGCACCATGCAGGAAGCTCCGGCATGTCGGATTCTGGCGGAGGCGTTTCGGCGATGGTTTCGCCACCGGCCGTTTCCATGAGATGTCCGGGATAGACGATGCCGATTCGCCGCTTCAGGCTTCCGTCGGCGTCATCCATATGATGTATCTCGTGTCCGATTCGCGTGGCGGCGGCTTTCGCTCGTGCCCACCAGCATTTGTGGTTGGCTCGATTCTTGCTTCGAGAGCCGCCGACGATCAGCCAGTCGCGGGCGCGCGTCAGGGCGACGTAGAAGAGCCGGTAGCTTTCCTCCAGCTCCTCAAGGGCGAGGCGCTTTCGGCGTTCCGTGATATATGGCAGGTCGTCAGCATTGGTGCGCACAAACAGCGGCATTGGGCTCCGTTCGGGTATCTCGCCCCAGATCAGGCGCGCTCGCGTGGCGTGCTTCGGCAGGCGGTCAGCGTCCGGCACGAATACGATGGGCGCTTCGAGGCCCTTGGCTCCATGGATGGTAAGCAGCCGCACGGCGGAGGCGCGAATCGCCGATCGGTTGATCGCCTTGAGTCCTTCGCTGCGCACCAGATGGACAAACTCCTGCAGCGAACTGCCGCCCTCGTTCTGAAACACCAGCGCGTGGGAGACTAGCTGATCGATAGGGGGCGCCGCGTCGGGTCCCAAGCGGCGCAGCAGGCGTCGCCGCCGTCCATGCCGTGCCAGAGCAAGCTCCAGAAATTCAAACGGGCCAAGATTGCTGGCCCCGGCCACCATGTCCTCCAGAAATTCGCGCGTGCCGGCCAGCGATTCGTCGGGAGACGACTTCAGGCGCTGCCAGAGACTCGCAGGCCCGCGGTCCCAGGCGAGGCTGAACAGCTGCTCTTCGCTCACGTCGCAAAACGGCGACCGCAGCGTCACCGCCAGCGCGTGGTCGTCGGCAGGCAGCAAGGCAAATTCCGCCAGAGCGATGCAGTCCTGCACCGCGAGGTGCTCCTCCAGCTGGGTCTGCTCGCTGCCCACCGCCGGCACGCCCAGCTCCCGCAGCTGGCGCATGATTTCCCGCGACAGGTAGCTGCGGCGCTGCACCAGAATCATGATGTCGTCGGGCTGGATGGGCCGCTGGCCGCCCGGCAGCGGCGTTCCCTCCTTCAGCCAGGTGGCGATGCGGTTTGCCACTCTGCCGGCCAGCGCTCCCTGGGCGGCCCTTGTCGGCGACCCGCCACGCTCAGCCTCGCTGGGGGAGGCCGTTTCCGGGCGCACCAGGTCCCATACTTCTACCCGGCCGGGCGCCTGTTCGCGGTGCGCCCTGTGCGCCAGGCTGCCATCGCTGCCAAGGAGCGTTGCCCACCAGTCGACGGGATCTTTCTTCAGGTCAATAATCCCGACGTCTTCGCCGTCCGTCTCTGCCGTGAAGGATTCGGGGTGGAAGACCTGATCGACAAACTCCAGCACCGTTGGCGACGAGCGGTAGGACACCTCCAGCGCCTGGCGGGCCAGCTGCCTGCCCGACTCCCGCATCTTCGCGTCAAGCCACTCCAGCGAGGCGTCGAAGGAGGCTTTGTCCGCCCCCTGAAAGGAAAAGATCGACTGCTTCGGGTCGCCCACGGCGAACACCGTGCGCTTGGCGTCGCTGGAGAAAAACTCCTCGGCGATGGAGCGGATGGTGTCCCACTGCGGCGGGCTGGTGTCCTGCGCCTCGTCCACCAGGATGTGGTCGATGCCGCCGTCGAGGCGGTAGCGGATCCATTCCCGCGCGGCGCCCTTTGTTAGCAGATGCGCGGCGCGCTCGACCACGTCCTGATAGTCGATGCCGCCGGTACTGCGTCTGGATGCCTCGAAACGGCGCAGATAGTCGGCGGCCATGGCGGCGGCGGCGATGCTGGACTGGGCGATCGACGCGCGGCGGCGGCGGATCTCGGCGGTTTCGAGCAGGTCGAGGCAGGGGCCGATTTCGTTCAGCACGGCGGACTCGGGGCTTTTGATGATGGCCTCCTGCAGCCCCTTGGTGAAGATGCGATCTCGGCGCTCGCTATTCGTGGATTTGAAAAACGGCACGCGCAGCAGCCGCAGCCCGCGCAGGGGGTGCCCGTGTACGACGGAGGCAATGCCAAGCCGCAGCGTTTCGGCGTATGCCCCGCTCTCTCTCTTGCCGCCATGCTCCAGCATGAGCCGCCTGACGGTCGCAAGGACTTCCAGCGGATTGGGATCAGGCGGGTCGGGATGGAGATACGGCATGACGGCCTGGGCCGGAGATATGTCCGGGATGTCCAGCGCGGCGCAGAATGCCTCGGCCAGATCATCCTCGCCCACCCACTCCAGAAACTTGGCGTAGCCGTCGCGCTCGACGAGGATGGCCTCCCGAAGCTCCTCCAGACTCTTTTCCGTGGCGCCGTCGGCGAGATGGCGAAACGCCCGGCCCAGCGCGTCCTGGTCGCTCTCGGCATGGCGGACGGTCTCGTCGAAGGCGGCGTGGGAGAGGCTGGCCATGGTGCGCTCGTCCATCATCTGCACGTGCGGAGGCAGGCCGGCCTCGGAGGGAAAGCGGCGCAGCAGGGCGAAGCCGAAGGAGTGGATGGTCTGGATGTTGAGGCCGCCGGGAAACTCCAGCGCCTCGGCGAACAGCCTGCGGGCCCGGTCGAAACGGTCCGACTCGCCGGCCCTGTAGGGGGGCTCGCCCTCTTCGAGCAGGCCGTTGAGCTCCTCGGCGAGCTCCCGGTTGCCGAGCATGGCCCACTCTCCCAGCATCGCAAACAGCCTTGTCTTCATCTCGCCGGCGGCGGCGCGGGTGTAGGTGAGGCACAGAATCCGGTCCGGAGTGACGCCAGCCAGCAGCAGGCGCGCCACGCGGGCGGTCAGCACCTTGGTCTTGCCGGAGCCGGCGTTGGCGTCGATCCAGGACGAACGGCCGGGATTGGCGGCGGCCGCCTGCGGCGCCGTCAGCGGATGGCTGGATCTCGCGGGCTGAGTCTCGTCGCTACCCGTCATCGTCCTCTCCTGCGCTGGTCCACTCGGCGACCCGCGCCAGATGGTCGTAGTTTCCCCCGTACGGCAGGGCGTCGGGCATGGCGTGCGGCGTATAGGGCGTTGCCTCGTCGGCATACTCCGCCATGAGTTCGGCGAGATGGGCGCGGAAGGCTTTGGAATCGCCCAGCGGGTCGATCACGACTTTTCCCTGATAGGGGCCGGACGTACCGTCCGGGCGCAGGCTGATGTATTGGCCCGACTCGACTGCTCCCTTCTCCAGGCCCTCGAAGCCGCCCTCCTGCAGAATCAGCGCGGCGATTCGCAGCTGCAGGGCATGAGTCTCAATATCGCCCGGGCGCGGAGCGGATCCCGACTTGTAGTCCGCTACCCGATAGAGGGCTGTCTCGCCGTCGTCCGCCCTGCGCGAATCGATGCGGTCCGCCCGCGCCGTCACGGTCAGGCCGCCGCCCAGATCGAGGCTACCCTCGGCCTCGACTCCCGCCGGTCTCCATCCCTCCTCGCGGTCGGCGGTCTCGATCTGCGCCAGCCAGTCGAAGAGATTCTGCATGCGGCCGCGCCACAGCCGCTCCAGCCAGGGCCAGCGGGAGAGGTCCTGAAACGCGCCCTCCTCGGCGGCGCGAAGCATCGCTGTTAGCTGCCCGCGGTCCGGGCCGGCGTCCTTCGAGTCCTCGAGAAACTTCTGCATGATCTCATGCACCATCGTGCCGCGGGCGCGGGCGTCGGGCGCCGCTCCCAGCCTCTCCAGCGGTCGCAGCTTCAGTACGTGCCGGGCGTAGATGGCGTAGGGATCC
>CAZPIN010000078.1:0-3802 GCA_964586735.1 uncultured Rhodobacterales bacterium
CAGTACGCCATTACATCCACAGGGACGGCTGGTACGGACTACACCGTCGCAAACGCCTCTGGCACACTCACTTTTGGGCCAACCGACAGCCCTCTTGCCAAGACCATCGACGTTACGATCAACGGCGACATGGCTTACGAAGAGGACGAAACGATCACGCTGACGCTGAGCAATCCAAGCGCCGGACTCGTGCTGGCCGCGGATCCGTCGTCGGAGACTGCCATCACCAACGATGACGAGAGGCCCGTGATCACCATTTCTTCGCCAACCGAGGACGAGGGCGATACGGGAGACTCGACGGTGCTAAGCTACGTGGTGACGAAGACGGGAGCGACCGACTTGCCCGCTTCTGTTGAATACGGGGTCTCAGACACTACCAGCACGGCGACCGCCGCCGATGACTACACCGCAATCACTACCGGCATGATTTCATTCGCGGCGACCGAGACTTCGAAAACGATCACGATAGATGTTACCGAGGACAATGTCGCCGAGGTGGACGAGACGGTAGTCGTCAGGCTGTTCTCTCCTATGGGCGCAACCCTAATGGGCGGCGGTACTATCCTCGATGGCACTGGCACCATTGCTAACGACGACCTTCTCGAGCTTTCGATCTCGGATGCGCGGGTTAGCGAGCCGGACACGGGCACCGCCACCTTGACTTTCACGGTGGAGCTGGGCGCGGAGCCGCCTGCGGACGTAACGGTCAGCTACACCGTCGCGAATGGCACCGCCACCGCACCGGGGGACTACGCGGTTCCAAGCGGGAACATGCTCACCTTTGCGACAACTGACCCGCTAACCAAGACGATCGAGGTCACGGTCAATGACGACACGGAGTCGGAAGCCAGCGAAACGCTTACGGTAACGCTATCCAGTCCCATGTGCTCCGGCTGTCCGGCCAACGTTGTGCCAACCCTCAAACAGGGCGAGGACGCAGGTACTGGCACTATCGACGACAATGACCTTCCCACCGTTTCCGTCTCTTCGCCAGCCTCCATCAACGAGGGCAACGCGGGAGACACGGCGACTCTGACGTTTACAATTGATCCAAGCGCGGCGCCGGACTCGGCCCAGACGGTCGAATACGCGATTACAGGCACGGGGACGCCCGGCACGGACTACACCGTCACTCCCGCGTCCGGCACGCTGAGCTTCACGGCTGACATTGCTCAGACCATTGACGTTACTGTCAACGGCGACACAACCTATGAAGCGGACGAAACGATCACAATGACATTGAGCCTGCCAAGCGCGAGCACCGGCATTGGGCTGGGCACGGCATCTTCAACAACTGAGATTGCCAACGACGATATGGCGCCAGTGATCACCATTGCCTCTGCCTCGTCAGCCGTGGACGAGGGCGATACGGGAGACACGGCGGAGTTTAGGTACATGCTGACGAAGACGGGTCCCACCGACCTGCCCGCCAGCGTCGTCTACGCCATTACGGGCACGGCGACCGCCATCGACGACTACACGCACACTCCGGGGTCCCCGATTGAATTCACGGCGACCGAGACGACGAAAGAGATCGTGATCGACGTTGTCGGGGACAATCTCGCCGAGGTGGACGAGACGGTGATCGTTACGCTGACCTCTCCCATGGGAGCTGAATTCACCGGCGGCGCGGCAACCATCAGCGAGGCAGGCACCATACGCGACGATGACCGCGGAATGTCCATCGCTTCGGCGACAGCTTCGGAATCGGATTCCGGCGCCGCCACCACGCTTGATTTCATGGTAACGCTGGACGGGGAGTGGCCGCAGGAGGTTGCCGTGGACTACGAGGTGACGGGCGGTACGGCGACAGTGAGGTCTGACTATACGGTACCGAGCAGCAGCACGCTCACATTTGCGGTGGGCGCCACCGGTCCAATGACGGCCTCGGTGCCCGTGGTAAATGACCAGGTTTCGGAAGGCGACGAGACGGTCGAGGTAACGCTTTCCAACGGCCGGTGCACGGCATCCTGCGGCGCCGGCCTTGATCCGATCGTCCCGGCGGCAGCCGCGACAGGCACCATCATGGACGACGACGCGCCAACGTTTAACGTCAGCGTGGACGATGTCACCGAAGGCGATTCGGGTACGTCGCCAATGACTTTCACGGTGACGATGTCGACTGCATGGGACCAGCAGGTTACTATCAATTACGAGGTGACGGGCGGCACTGGCGCGGGCGAGGCAACCGTAGGCCAGGACTTCCGCACCGAGTCCGGTACGCTGACGTTTGCCCCGGCCGCCGGCGGTAATCCCGGTACAACCGAAATGACCGTCGAGGTTGACATCCTTGGCGACACGACCGCTGAGCCTGACGAGACAGTTACGCTGACCCTGTCCGGCGCCACAGGCGGCGCGCGGGTTTCGCAGGCTGGCTGGACGGGGACCATCCTCAGCGACGACTACGAGGTGACGGTTGCCGCCGTACCGGCGTCCGTCGCCGAGCCCGCCGCGAATCAAACCGCCGATATCGACTTCACGGTTACGCTGGCGGGGACCTGGACACGGGATGTGGCGGTCGACTACGCGCTGGACGGCGGCACGGCGACCTTGGATGTCGACTTCTCCGATGCCACCTCGCAGGCTGGCAGCGGCTCGGCGACAGCCGGACAGCTGCTGTTTTCGCAGGGCGTGACCGTTCGTACTGTCACCGTTACCGTCAACCCGGACATTGTCGATGACGGCGGCGAGACGGTTGGCCTCAGCATTCTCAGTCCCGCTGGTACGGAGCTGGCGTCGGCCCAGGCGACCATCACCCAAGCTGCGCCTGCCGTTGTATCGGTACAGCACGGGCAGACGCAGGAAGTGGACGGAACAACGACGTCCGTTTTCCAGATAAGCGTACCAAGCGCGGGCCGCAGCTTTGACGTTGCTTTCGACTGGAAGGTCACCCGCATCCGAGAAACGGGCAGCGGCGATTCGCGGACGTATGACGTGGATGAGCTTGCTAGCGGCAGCACGAGGCTGGCGGCGGGACAGGATGAAGTCGAAGTTATGGCGACGTTTAGCGAGGCGGTGGACGCCTCCGACCAGCTGGGTTTCGAGATTTCCAGCCTTAACTGCGGTACCGGCACCTGCGCCATCAGCCAGGCAAGAGGCGCCCAGGCTCTAAGCGGCGCGCTGTCCGGTACAAGTCCTGATCCGGCAACTACGGCCGTGGCAGTCGTGTTTCAGGCGCGGCGCTTCGACGAGCGGGAGACCAAGCTTCAAAGGCACGCGCTTGCGGGCTTCGGCCGTACCATGGCTACAGGCATCGTCGGCGGGATCTGGCAGCGGGCCAATCTCCACCGGTCAGGCGACGTCACATCGACAGCCCGGATAGGGGGACGCTCCATTGACACTGCTGCTATGTCAAGCGGCGACGCCAGCAGGGTGGCGCGTGAGACCGCCAGGCTGCTTGGCGTGGAGGCTGTCCAGCCGCCGCTAGCCATGGCTGGCGACGGCTTCACAGAGAGTGCCTCCGGAGACATGGCCGCCTGGCGTGACCGGACGATTGTGCGCGACGGCGCAAACCTCATGGAAAGCAGCCGTTTCTCCCTTGCCCTCGGCGACGGTATCGGGAGTGGAGCGCTTGGTGTCTGGGGCGGCAGCACCATGTCCAGCTACGAGAGCGAGTCCGAGGATGGAGGGTCGGTGGAAGGCTCTGCGCAGGCGATGCTTGCGGGCGTCGACTGGCGCAGCGGAGAGTATCTGGCGGGCGTGGCGCTGAGCCGCTTCTCTGGCGATTCGGACTATGCGGTGAAAGGCAATGGGCAGTCAGGCAAGGGCGCAGTCGAAGCGTCGCTGACGGGAGTGACTCCGT
>CAZPIN010000079.1:0-4644 GCA_964586735.1 uncultured Rhodobacterales bacterium
TCACATGGAGATGCGGGGGCGGATGATCGTCGAGCCCAGGTCCGCCTAGGACCGGGGCTTGCGCAGCCTGCCGGCGGGGACGCTTCTCCTCCTGCTGGCCCTGGCTCCGGCCGGGGCGGCGGAACGCGTCGTCCCCGCCGAACCGGGCGCGCTGGCGGCCGCCATAGCCGCCAGCGCGCCCGGCGACGTCCTGCTGCTGGCGCCGGGCCGGCATCGGGGAGCGGTGACCGTCGACCGGCCCCTGTCACTGCGCGGCGATGGCCGCGCCGAGGTGGCCGGAGCCGGCGAGGGCACTGTCATCACCGTGACCGCCGCGGACGTCGAGCTGCGGGGACTGACGGTCACCGGCTCCGGCGACTCCAACGCCACCCTTGATTCCGCCGTCAAGCTGGTGGAGGGCGCAGACCGCGCCCGCGTGCTGGACTGCACTCTCAAAGGCAACCTGGTGGGCGTGGACATCCATGGCGCCAGAGACGCGCTGGTGCGGGGAAACACCATCGAGGGACGCGGCGACGGCCGCATGAACGACCGCGGCAACGGGGTGTACGTATGGAACGCCCCCGGGGCGCGGGTGATGGACAACACCCTGCGATGGGGGCGGGACGGCATCTTCGTCAACACCAGCCGCGACAACACGTTCAGCGGCAACCGCTTCGAGGACCTGCGGTTCGCGGTGCACTACATGTACGCCCACGACAGCGAGGTGTCGGGCAACGTCTCGGTGGGCAACCATCTGGGCTACGCCATCATGTACTCGCGCGGCGTGCGGGTGCTCGACAACGTCTCCCAGGGCGACCGCGACCACGGCATCATGCTCAACTACGCCACCGATTCGCTGGTGCGCGGCAACCGCGTGCGCGACGGCCGCACCAAATGCGCGTTCCTCTACAACGCCCACCGCAACCGCATCGTCGACAACCATTTCGCCGGCTGTCCCATCGGCGTGCACTTCACCGCCGGCTCCGAGCGCAACGAGATCAGCGGCAACGCGTTCGTCGGCAACCGGGCGCAGGTCAAGTACGTGGGGTCGCGCTGGCTCGAATGGAGCGGCAACCACTGGAGCGACCATGCCGCATTTGACCTCGACGGCGACGGGGTGGCCGACGCGCCCTACCGCCCCAACGACGTCATGAACCGCATCCTGTGGACGCAGCCGGCTGCCAAGCTGCTGGCGGGGTCGCCGGCGGCGCAGCTGCTGCGATGGGCCATGGCGGCGTTTCCCCATCTGCTGCCCGGCGGAGTCATCGACCCCAGTCCCCTCGTCCAGGAGCCGGCATGAGCGGCGCGGCGCCGGGGCTTTCGGTCGCCGGACTCAGCAAGCGCTACGGACGGGTGCAGGCGCTGGAGGGCGTCGATCTCGATGTGGCGGCGGGCGAGCGGGTGGCGCTGGTCGGCCATAACGGGGCGGGCAAGTCGACGCTGATGCGCCTGGCGCTGGGACTGGGCAGGCCCGACGGAGGGACGGCGCTTGTCTGCGGCGCGCCGCCGGGAAGCCCCGCCGCCCGAAAGCGATGCGGCTACCTGCCAGAAAGTGCCCGGTTTCATGCCGCGCTCACCGGCGCCGAGCAGATTCGGCTTTACGCCCGTCTCAAGGGCGAAACCGCGGGCGAGGCCATGGCCTGCCTGAAGGCGGTGGGGCTGGACGAGGCGGCCGGCCGTCGAGTCGGCGGCTACTCGCGGGGAATGCGCCAGCGCCTTGGACTCGCCCAGGCCCTGCTTGGCAGTCCCCGCCTGCTGGTGCTGGACGAGCCGACCGGCGGACTCGATCCGGAGTCGCGCAGGGCTTTTTACCGGGCGGTTGCCGAGCGGGCGGACGGCGGCGCGGCTGTGCTGATGTCGTCCCACGCGCTTGACGAGGTCGAGCGGCATGTAGACAGGGTGGCCGTACTGCGGCGGGGGCGGCTGCTGGCCAGCGGGACGATGGACGCGCTTCGCGAGCGGTGCGAGCTGCCAGTGCTGATGCGGCTGCGCTGCCAGCCGGGCAGGGCCGAAGAGGTGGCCGCGGCGCTGGGCGGCGAGGCGCGGGGAAGCACGGTGGACATACGATGCCCGGCCAGCGCCAAGATGGACTGGATGCGCCGGGCGGTGGCGGAGGGCGGTCTGGCCGTGGAAGACATCGAGGTGTACGCGCCAAGCCTCGACGAGGTGTACGGCGCGCTGGGAGACGAATCGCCGTGATGGGACGAATCGCCGCGCTTGCCGGAGCCGAGCTGCGAATCGCGGCCCGCAACCGATGGCTGGCGGTGGCCGTGGCGCTGATGTGCGCCCTGTCGCTGGTGCTGGAGGCGGTGGGGTCGGCGCCCGGCGGCCAGCTTGGAGTCGACAGGCTTACGGTGGCGGTGGCCGGCCTCACCACGCTTGGCGCCTATCTGGTGCCGCTGCTGGCGCTGCTGCTGGCCTTTGACGCCATCGCCGGCGAGGCGGAGCGGGGAACGCTGTCGCTGCTGGCCACCTATCCGCTGCGACGGGGGGAGATTCTGGCGGGGAAGTTTGCCGCACACCTGGCGGTACTGGCGATCGCGATTTTCGCGGGATTTGGCGCCGCCGGCGCCATCGCGATTGCCTTGGATGCGGAGTCGGCGGACAGCCTGCCGTCCCTGCTGTGGCTGGCGGGTACGGCGCTGCTGCTGGGGGCGGGGTTTCTGGCGCTCGGCTACGTAGCGTCCTGCCTTGGCAGGGCCTCCGCTGGCGCGGCCGGATACGCGGTGGCAATATGGCTGCTTATGGTGGTGTTTTACGATCTGGCGCTGCTGGGAGCGGTGGTGGCCGACGATGGCGGGGCGTTTTCCCGCGAGGCGCTGCCATGGCTGCTGGCGGCCAACCCCGCCGACGCGTTTCGCCTGGTCAATCTCGCCGACGGACCGGCGGCGGTTGTAACTGGACTGGCGGCGGCGGGAAAGGCGGTGCCGAGAGCGGCTGTCCATGCGGCACTTTGGCTGTGGCCGCTGGCGGCACTGGCGGCCGCCTGGCTGCTGCTGTCGAGGCGCGAGCTATGAAGGCGCGGCTGCTGGCGGTGGCCATGATGGCGCTGGGCGCCTGCCGCCCGGACGCGGGTGGCCTGCCCGATGCCGTGACGCTGACGGAGGAGGCGGTAGGACACTACTGCCAGATGGAGATCCTGGAGCACGGCGGCCCCAAGGCGCAGGTGCATATAGAGGGTTTTGACGCGCCGGTGTGGTTTGCCCAGGTGCGGGACGCCGTAGCCTATCTGCGCATGCCCGAACGGCACGCGGAGGTGGTGGCGGTGTACGTCAACGACATGGCGGTGGCCGCCGACTGGGATGCGCCGGGAAGCGACAACTGGATACTGGCGGACGTGGCCGTGTACGTGGTGGGCAGCGATGCCCGGGGCGGCATGGGCGCGCCTGAGGTGGTGCCGTTTGGCAGCCGCGAATCGGCGGAGGCGTTTGCCGCCAGTCGGGGCGGACTGCTGATGGCCTTGGCCGAGATACCGGACGCGGTAGTATTGGGGGAGGTAGAGATAGAGGAGGGCGAGTCGTGACGAGCGGGCGAATCATCGAAGGAGAGGGAGGCCTCTCCGCAGGCCCCGGATTGCGGGACTTGTCGCAGACTCAGAACAGACCGAGCAGTCTATGCTTGGGAAAGAGAGTGCACCATGGGGACTGATAGGAACACGCCGAGCGAGTCTTCGCGTAAGGGCAGAGGGCGTTCTCGCAGCAGGAGCGCAAGCAGAAGCGGTGCGGCCAAAGGCGGCGCAAGCCAAGAGCCAGAAGCGCCCGGCCTGCGAAGCTACGATAGAGTGCGAAAACTTGGGGAAGTGTTCACTGCTGAGCGAGAGGTGAACGATATGCTTGATATGGTTGCAGAGTGCTTCAAAGATATTGACAGCAGGTTTCTTGAGCCAAGCTGCGGAAACGGAAATTTTCTTGTTGCCATCTTGGAAAGAAAAATCAATCTGGCATTCGCGAGCAGCAAAACGCAGAAGGACTACGAGTATTTCAGCATAGCGGCGCTCGCGTCGATATATGGAATTGACATAGACTTGCAGAATGTACAGGAATCCCGACTGAGAATGCGCGCTCGTATGCTTGACAGCTATTCATACAAGCTAAATACCGCCAGGCCCACAAGAGGATACTTTCGCGCCGTTGACTACGTTCTCGACAGGAACATTGTTCACGGCGATTTTCTTAATGGAACCGATGATATATACTTTACCGAGTATACTTCGGCGAACGGCAGCATGTTCGCGCAAAGGGTCTTCAGGCTATCCGACTTGCTGATTAAGGAAGGATCCCTTGAATTGGATGCTTCGCCAACATCCGTCATCAAGCCGAAGCATTATTGGAATCTTGCGAATAAATAAACGCTGCCCCGCAGTTTGGCTCGTGGCCTTTCAAATCAGGCATGCTGGATAGTATAGCAGGCCGTAGTGCGGACCAAGCGTACGCCTCTCCCAGCATCACCAGCGAGGCACTCGACCATCAGCCGGTGGAAGGTTGGCAAAGCCCATGCATCAAGCAATGCTTGCCGCGAGAGCTTTAGAGCAAATCCCATTAATGTTTGAACAATCAATTATCATGGGCTGATTCAATTGTCATGGTTTGATTCAATTTGATACGTATATTCTATCAACTTATTTTATTGACCGGGAAAATTATACGGTATGGTGTCTCCATCCCG
>CAZPIN010000080.1:0-14433 GCA_964586735.1 uncultured Rhodobacterales bacterium
GGCGTCTCCCGCTCCGTCGCCCGCCTTGAAACCATCGCTCCCGTCGGCGGTCTGCTGAAGTTTCAGATTGTTTTCGATTCCCTTCGCGCCGTCCCCTGGAGTCTCCAGAGCGTCCCCCGCACCGGGATTGACCGGATCCCCTCCCTCAAGCGACGACTGAAACTGCCGCGCGTCCTCGCCGCTCAGGGCCGTTGGCGGCGGTGCGTCCAGCGTACCCGCCTGGTTCGCAGCTCTGCCCGGTATGCTGTCCATCAGCGCCGCGCTCTCCTGCGGAGCCGCCGGGGCGCTCAAAACCTGCTGCTGCAACGCCGAATCCACCCCCAGATGGCCGCTGGATGCGCTCTCGCCAAAAGAGAAAACTTTCCGGATGCGGGCAAAGAGTTTCCTGAACCATTCCCGAATCTTGCTGCCGCGACTCGCTCTGCGGGTCGGTCCCGCCCCCCTCGATGGCTCGGCGTTCGAAAGACGGCTGAGCCACTTCTGGTCGTCGAATCGGGCGCCAGAGGAAACCGTTTTCATCTCAAGCCCGCCGTCCGGCCTCTGTACCACAATGGTCTGGTCGACGGTTATGTTCTGTGGACGCCCATCCGAGATCGATGTCGCGTCGCCCGCCGAATCTGCCCAACTCGCGCCCAGCTCGTCCATCTGCGGCCCCGGCGGCGGACGCCGGGCGCCGTCATCGCCGACGGACGCGATCGACGGTGACGGCTGCCAGCCGCTCTTCCCGCCATCGGCCGCCTGGTGCAGGTCGCTGCCCGCAATGTCCTCGGCTTTTCCTCCCGTCTTCAGCAGAGTCGATCCAGAGTCCTCCGCAGTAGACTGAAGCTTGGCAGCATCTTTCACTGGATCCGTCGTCAAAAAGGCGGGAATGCTGTTTTGCATCGACGCCAGCGCCTCTTCGATCTTCGCGATTTTCCTGTTAATGGCGGTCTTGGTCGCGCCCTCCGCCGAATCCCTGGACGCTTTGAGGCTGTAGAGCTGCTTCTGAAGATTGTCTCTCACACGCATAAGGGCAGCGGAATCTTCCACCTTGAACGCCCATTTCTTGAGTGGCGCCGACTTTACGGCCAGACAGTCACTCGCCCGCACCACCGATACGGCCCCAACCTGCTCGGTAACTTTCGAAGCTTTGGGAATCAGATGGCCGGCCTCGCCGCCGTTCAGCGTATTCTCTACATGCCGCAGGCTCACTGCGTGCGCGGCTCCCTGATACGCCGGGTTGCGCACCCCAAACACGGCTCTCTGCGTAGGGTCGGTGGCCTGCAGCACCGCCTTCTGCATGCCATCCATCGCCTTGGCAGACGTCGCCGAGACGCCTTCTGCCTTGTCGCCCATGCGGACGACCCAGTCCAGACTGTCCACGCCTTCCATCTCCGCAATCTTCCGGTCCGCCGCCGCCATCAATCTCTGTCCCTCGTCCCACCACTGGTTGCCCGCATCCGACCGGGCGGCAGCGTCCGCCGCCGCCTGCAGCTTGGCGAGCGCCGCCTTTACCTCCGGCGAGTGGGCAATCACCTCCGGCTTCGGCTTCCTTAATATGCGGGCAAGGCGCGCTTCCCGCTCGCGACGCAGCCGTGCCGCCGTCTGCGCCACGATGTCGTCCCCGGTTGCCTGCCCCGCCAAAATTCTCTGCTCGGCGGCGCCTTCCGCAATGCCCACAAGCTTCCGCATCCGCGCGTACGTGTCCGGATCGCGCCCGCCAAAGTCCTTTATACCCGGCAGCGCGCCGGGATTCATGTCGCTGGCAGTCGCGCCCGTCTCCATCATCCTCCACTCGCCGTTAATGTAATGGGTTTGGCCGATTCTCGGCGGTGGAGCGCCCTCCTCCAGCACCGGACGCCAGCAGCCGCTCCTCCACTCCACTTCGAGGCCCATACCTTCCATATGCTGCTTGTAGCCAAAGGACTGCTTCAAAAGCGCGTCCATCCCCGGAGCAGGCGGCTTCTCGCCGGCATATCGGCTCGCCGGCGCACTGCTGCCCAGATTCGCTACCTCGTCCGCAGTGAAGTCCGGCCGCGGCGGCAGCGGAGGAGGTACGTCAGCAGGATCTACCGTCGGTTTCGGATGCTGCGGCTTCCAGCCAGGCGGATGCACCACCTGCGTGTAGGTGGCGTTGGGGTCGGCCTGCGGAGTCGGGCGGACCGGTGCGCCGGGCTGCGGCGCGGGCTGGCCTGGCGCAAGCTCCTCGCCCGGAATCTGGGCATAGCCGGACTCCCCCAGACGGCCGCCGGCCGTACCGTCCGGCGCCTGCGACCTCTGCTGAGCGGGTATCGTGTCGTAGAGCGGGTCTCGCCCGGATCCCGTCGGCGGACCATCCGCCTGCCCCCTGTGGGCCGGTATCGTGTCGTAGTTGGGGTCAAAATCATCAACAGAACCCCCAGCCGCCGCCAGCATCTCGTCCATCTGCGAGCCAACCGCCCCCTGGTCGGCGTGCTGTACGCCATCCGTGTGCGCCACATTAGACACCACATCGGCATGCTGGGCTCCTTCAGCATTCTGCAGGCCGGCGAGTTTCTCCGCCGCGCGCCAAGTCGAGGGCGTCGCCGCGTTGGCAATATCCACGCCAGGCTGAGCCGCGCTCGTGGCAGCATTGACCGTGCCCGCGCCCGTGCCGTTGAGCAGGCCAGGAGTCGGAGTGTTTGTTGCCGCGCTGGTCGTCTGGGCGGTATTTGCTGCGCCAGCCGTGTTGGGAGCGCCCCCGGTACCGCCGCTGACTGGCGCACCCTCTCCCGCGTTCGCAGCAGCCCCAGTAACGCCCTGAGTCGCGTCGTCGCCGGCGGACGATCCGCCCCTGACGACGCCATCCGCGCCACCGGTACCCTCGGTACCCTCCGCCGCCGCGGGAGGCGGTACCGCCGGAGAGGCTTCTCCCCCCTCCCCTTCGGCCTCGCCTTCCGCTGCGCCGGAGCCCGGCAGCTGGTTGCGCAGGCCCCTGACGATTTTGAGATACGGAAAGAAGGTTGTCGCCGCCGTGGTGTGGGTTACGGCGGCGTTCTGGTAGCCGAATGAGCCGTTGTAGTTGGAGCTCAGATACTCCCTCTCAAACTTCAGCCCGCATATTTCGAACAGAATCCCGTCGGCGACGCCCGAGGCGATCTTCTCCTCCATGCCGAACAGGCCCGCGAGCCACAGATCACCGACAAGCGTCAGCCGCATGCCGGAGATGCCAATCAGATCGTCGCTCTGGCCCGCGCAGGTGACCATGCCGCCGGCCTGGGTCTCCGCCATCGCCCCAGTGACCATCAGCATGTCGTCTTTGCCATCGATCTTGAATTCGCCCCGAATCTCGGTCTCGACGGCTCCGATCTGCCGGTTCAGCTTGTGGTCATGCGTCTCAGTCAAGCTGCCGTAGACGGCTTCCTCGTCGCCGTCGACGGTGTCGAACAGGCCGCCCGTACCGACATCGGTGATATCGCTTTCCCCTTCACGGACAAAGTCGCCGAAGCTGGTGACCTCAAGAGATTCCGAGCGCGACTCCAGCGCGTACACCTCGCGGTCAGCCGTGATGCTCATAAGAACAGCGCTCCTGGTTCCCGGCTCCCCTCTCCAGAACCTTCGATGCCAGATCCTTTGATGCTAGCGAAGTACCTGCTTGCAGGTCTGACTGGGGACGTTCGAAACGCCCGGCGCGTTGCTCAGATTCTGCAGAGTCGGCTTGGTAAGCAGCCAGGTGGGCGAGCCGCCGATGAAACACACCATCGACCCCATCATCGGGCGCCCCGGCCCCATGATGGTGGAGCTGACCACGCCTCCCATCGCTCCCGCCTGGTCGCCCTGCGTCGTGGGGTACTGGGAAACGATGTTCAGCTCCGGCTGTCCCATGATCATCACCGTGAAGTATCCGGGCACCACCATCGCGTTGGGCGCGGTGTTGGGATAGGGCACCGGTATTGCAAATGGCGGTGTCTTGCAGACGTCGGGCACGGCATTCGACATGCCCGGGCCAAATGTCATTGGCATTGTCATGGCAGCCTCCTAGGTGGTTACGTTGGTTGCGCTGATTTCGATGATGTTGGAGCAGCTGATCGTCCGGCAGCGAGGCGGGCCAGCGGGCGGCGGCGGCTTCTTCTTTCGAACTTTCTTGTAGATCGCTATCACGACGGAAATTGGAAGCATCGCCAATCCTCCGAGGATCTCGATGAACGGGCAAAGCGCGGCGATGATTGAGGCCGCCTTCTTGGCCTTTGGTACCGGCCCGTCCTGTGCAACCGTGTTCACGGCCGGCTCGAGAACGACCATGCCCGTCCGCAGATAGGCCGCCATCGCCCAGTTCGCCGTCTTGGACGCCCGGTAGCCGAACTTCGACAGATAGAAGCGGAACGCCGCGACCTTGATCGCGCCGCCGTAGACGTCTCCCGACGCGACCGCCGACATGGTCATCTGCACGCCGAAGTACATCCGCGCGAAGATGCCGGCGCAGATCACGCCCTCCTGTCCCACAAAACGGTGGATTCTGCCCAACCAGGTGCGGTTTACGCTGCCGTGGGTGATGATGGTGGTGCGGCTCTTGAACGTCTGGTCAACATCGCCGTTGACGACAAGGCGGTCCGTACCGGAAATCGAGTCCATGGAGCTCCATTCGGCGCGCATTTCACCCTTGCCCTCGACCGTAACGTTGAGGTCGCCGGAAACCATGGAGCGCAGGGTGCGCGGCGCGATGATCACCCGTCGACGCTCCTCGCTGTTCACGCCGCCGAACGCGACCATGCGCATGCCGTAGCCCGCCGCCCAGGGCGGTGGATACTTCTCGTCCAGTCGGGCCGCGCCTTCCTTGGTCAGGAACCAGTCGGCCTCGTCGTCGTCCCGCTCGACCTTGCTCATGTCGTAGTTTTTGACGAAGTCCAGAAGCGAATCGAGAGTCGAGGTTTCCTCGGGCTCCCACGATTCATCGTCGGCCCCGCTATCTGGGTCTACGTTGACCTGCCAGGCCCGAGTAGAGATGTCCCCTTCCATCTGGACCAGGTCGCCATGCTCCATCTCCAGCGTGGATCCCGACACCTTGTACTTTGACTCCGTGTAGGCCGGATTGGGGTCGCCACCGAATACCACCGTACCGTCGGCGTTGTCGTCGATCCCGGTAGTGCCGAAGTCGTCGACCCCGGAGTCGTCGGTGCCGCTGCTACTGGTTCCGGAACTGTCATCGCTGCCGGTCCCGCCAGAGCTGCCTCCGGTAGTGGTTTGCGGACCTGCCGTGGAGCGTTGAGTCCTGGGCCTTTGCTGCTGCGTTTGCGTCGTGCTCTCCGCGTTGCCGCTACCCAGCTCGGTCGCGTCGTCAGGCGGAACGAAATCGTCGCCGGTGCCGGCGGTTTCGTCCGAGGCCCATCCCGCACCTGTCAGCTCGGTCGCGTCGTCAGGCGGAACGAAGTCGTCGTCTGGTGTGCTCATGGTCAGCTCTCCGATATTGAACCACCGCCAGGCGCAAGAGCATTGAGCTTTGCCTGCGCGGTCATGTGGAGGGTGCCCCAGCTCTCGTTTCGGACACAGTAGTCGTCGACGAGTTTCTTGATGGCACCCATGCGCAAAATCGTCGCGTGGGCGTAGTACATGTTGGAGCGGAGCATGACGATGCCAATCTCGGCCCGTACGTTGTCGCACTCCAGCCAGGCTCCCCAGCACAGAAAATCAGCCCAGGCGCAGAGTTTGAGCGCCGCGCCGGCGATCGTATTGATGTAGGGGCCAGCGATCATGACGTCGTAGCCGCCATAGAGATCGATGGTGGAGACCCCTGTCACCTTCTCGTCGATTCGATCGTCCACCATGTTGGCGTAGGCCGTCCCGACGTGGTGCTCATACTTGCCGTTGACCGTCCGCGTACGGTTGCCCTTGCGCACGACGTTGAAAGTGGAGCGGGAGTGGATGGTTCTCTCCTTTAGACGTATGGTCTCGTTCCCCGCCACGCTGTGCTGTACGGCGCCGGCCACGATCAGGCGAAGATCCGCCTTTGTGGTGATGAGATTGTGGCGAAAAACCCGCTCGAAGTGCTCCTTGGACTCCTCTTCAGTCGGCCCTGTTTGATCGGTTCCCTGATCGTCGCCAGTGCCTTGGTCGTCTCCGGTACCCTGATCGTCGCCAGTACCCTGATCGTCATTCGAGCTGTCGTCTGGCTCGAGCGGCGGAGGAGGGGGCAGCGGCGGCAGAGGCTGTCCGGTGGTCGTCCCGCCGCCCGTCTGCCGTTGGCGCTGGGGAGGCTCCGTACTCGAGGGCCTGTAGGGCCGCGGCTTCTGTTCGGCTCCCTCTGGCAGATCCGATGGGTCGAGGAGATCCGAGGGATCGAAGTTGTCCGAAGGAGAAGTGTGTACCGTGGGCATATAAGGTGCCTGCCTGTCATCGGTACCCTCTGTTGAGGGAGGGGGGGGCAGTGTCGGCACTGGCGGCTCGGAGGCCGTTCCCCCGCCCTGCTGGTTCGGATTCGTAGTCCCGCCACCCTGAGGCGGTCCCTGATTCGTTCCGTCGCTCATGGTTTTTCCCTTTCTCCAGTTCGGCGGACGGCAGAGTCAGTATGCACCGATTCTGCCAGTCCGCCATGCTGCGCCCGCTGCTTGCTCATGTGTTTTCAGAGCCCCAGATGGATTCCCAGGACCCCGTCTGCTCCGGCCCGGAGCTGTTCGAACGAACGACCGTACCGGAGACATCGTCGTCGTCGGAGTCATCGGAGTCGTCGGGAACGGCCGGCTCCTCTTCGAGCTGGTCCGTACGCCGGAAGACGAAACCGGACCAAGAAGCGCTGCCGTCGTGCTCGACCACCATGCCGGCAGTCACACCCGCGAGCCCCTCGTTGATCCTGCGGTCGCCTCGGTACTCGAAGCCGATCACCTCGGCATAGAGCGGGTGGTAAACCGCGATTCGGCAGGAGTCGCCGTGACGATGCGCCGAGACGAATCCGTGCAGGCCGCCGGCCATGGGCTCGGCGATTCCCAGAGGAAGGCGCGGCGGCCATCGCTCGGGGGCGATCCGCTTGCTTTCCTGGGCATCCTGCCAGCGCTGGTAGATGGCGAACTGCTTGAGCAGCGTCCCCCGTTCCGTCTCGTCCGTCGGCATTTCCTTCTGGCCGGTGGCGTACTCCACCATCTGCTGCTCGAACTCGGCGCGCTTGTCTTCGTCCGCAAGGACTTCGGCAAACTTCGAGTCGTCGGTGTGGAACGAGTCGGCTGCGGTGATATAGTCGTCCTCGTCGGTGTCGGCCTCGGCGCGCTCCTTGGCCCACGTATAGGCCTGGTAGTTGCGCACGCGCTTTCGGCGCTCCTCGAGGGCTTCCCTCTGCTCGACACGGGTGCCGTTGTCCTTCTCGTCCTCGGCCACGAGCTCGTCATCAGATTTCGTGGGGAATGGATCCTCCATACCGCCATCCCCGTAGATCTTCAGCTCACTCTTCATCTCTTCGCTGCCCGTGTCCGACTCGTAGAACTCCTTCTCCTCGTCGGAAAAGTCGTCCAGCCGAATCTTGCCGTCCTGCGAGGTGTCGATCTCCGCAAGGATCTCGAGCTCGTTGGATAGCGGAGTGGCCAGGAAGGGAAACGATATCGGTATCCGGCCCAGCCTGTCGCGCTCCACAGGCTCGTTGAGGTACAGATCGTCGCCGCCGTTGACAATGCCCGGCACGATCACCGGCGAGCGCATCGCCGGCATCGGCGGACGCCACGGCGTGTCGGCGCGCAGCAGCAGGCCAACGTTGCTGTAGGAATCCCCCCGCAGACGGTGATAGGCGAAGCTCACCTGCCATTCGTCGATGTTCAGCACGGTATGGTCCATCGTGACCCTGCGGCCAGGCTGGACGCCGGGCTGCCGGGTGGCGAATTGAAGTTTCAGCATGTTCACGTAGACGTGGTCGATGCCATGGTTGAAGCGGCGATCCGCCTCCTCGAAGGAGATCTGCGGTCCGCTGGTAACCATGCCCACCGAACCAAACGGATTGCCGAAACGCCGGAATGCGCCCTGTACCGGGTCGTCCAGCAGGCCGCCGCGGATGATCTCGCCCGACGACGCCTGAATGCTCGACACGTAGCCCCGCACCGCGCTGATCTGCGCCTGGGGAGTCGCCGAGCCAGTGGACTCCGTTTCCACCTCGGCTTCGGCGGACTGGCTCTCGTCGGGAATCTCAGGAATCACCTGCATAGCGATGGGATGCACGCCGGTGGCGTTGTCCTTGAGCTTGATTCTCAGTCCGCCAGACGGGATGCCCCACAGCTCCATGCATACGCCGAGCCGGCCCAGAAGGTCCAGCAGCCAGGATCCCAGAGTCTCGCCCGCCGCCACGACGTACGGAATCTCATGGAGATCCGCGCGCACGGTGTCCTCGATGAACACGGGCAGGTATCCCGGCAAAAACGGCGTGGTGGTCGGCTGGCCGTCGCCGCCGCCGGCGAGCGTCAGCGCTCCACCCACGATTTCCGCCAGCGACACGGCGCGGTACGCGCCCCAGATGGGCCGATCGCTCAGATGCGAGATCAGGTCTGCCATCTGGATGCCGCAGGTGATTTTGCGCGAGGTTTCATCCTCGCGCCACGGCTGCAATTCCTGCACCACCGAAGGCCAGGATCGCACCACGACGCCGAGGTGCTCCTCCTCCTCGTCTTCAGTGAGAGTTGCGAGCTGGACGATAGCCTGCCGGCCCGGCACGACTCCCTTCGCGGCCAATGCGGAGAGCAGCGACCCCGCCGGAATGGGGAGTTCGCTTTCGACCGAGACCTCGACCCGGGCCTGCCAGCCGTAATGATAGGATTCCTGGACGTCGAAGGAGGTGGCGGGTATGACCGCCACCTCCTTTTGAGGCACGCTCAGGAATCCGCTGTAGCGGACTGCCATTGCTGCCTCCCGACCTCAGGTTGCCACCTTGTCGCTGGAGTCCCAGCCACCCGACGTGGTACCGGCAAGCGCGCCATTCTCATAGCGGTTGCGGTCCCAGGTGATGGCGCTGTACTCCAGCGCGAAGGTCTCGATGGGCTCCTCCGACGGCCTGTTGGTCGACGGATCCACCGGAGTCTCCATCTCCATGCGAACGGCGTAGGCGTTCGTCAGGGTCAGCACCTCAACGGGCTGCGCCTGACCGCCAGCCATCTGCATAGTGTAGATGGTGACCGTGCCCAGGTTGGTGCCAGCCGAGCACGCGTGGCGCAGGCTCGGAGTGGACTTATCCACCGTGTGCATGAGATGGATCGCGCCATGCCGCGAAGCTCCGCCGGTGCGGGACGCGCCCATGGTCACCGTCGGAAGGTCGATCGCGTGATTCATTGCGAAGCACTCAATCTCGCCAGTATGGCCAGACTGCTGGCTCTCGCCCTGAATGGTCGTGATCTTGACAAGAATGTTCGACATGATTTTTCTCCTCTGTCGAAGTTTCGGTTAGAGAGCAACGCCCTCTTGGATGTTCCAGCCCTGCGACGTGTCGCCGGCCCGCTGCCCGTTCTGGTATTCCGTGTAGGTCCACCTGATCGTGCCAGCATTGAGCCAGAGACGCTCGCAGTCCGAGTTCCCAGCCGCGAAGGACGGGCGGGCGATGACACCCCGAACGGAAGGCCGCGTGGCGCTCTCGGAGCCGGACGGGCTCAGCAGCGAAGCCGCCCCGTGCCGTGCCGAAGCAGCGACCATGTTGTTGCCGCCATCGGGGATGTGGGGGCCGTACACCGTGCCCATGTCGTCCTCGGTCTCGTGCTCGAGACGGCTGACGAAGGTCTCCTCCAGCGTGTACCGCAAGTACGGCTTCAGGCCCGTCTCGAGCGTCCTGAACAGATAGATGTCCACGGTGCCGAGATTGGTCCCGCCCGCGCAGGCGTTAGCCAGCAGCGGGCTGCCGATGTCCTTGTAGCGCACGAGCTCGACGTTCGCGTGCCGCGACTTGCCAACGGTCCGCGAAGCGGATCCGCCCCCGCCCTTCGGAACAGGTACCTCGATGATGTCGCCAATGGAGACAGCATCGAGCTTGTTCTGAAAGTCCGCCACGCGGCTCTCGCCGGGGATCGTGGCGATATCTACAACAATAACCGCCATGGTTATTTTCTCCTGTGTCTCACCCCCTGCCAGAAGCCCCAACGGCACCGGGTCAGTGGATGAGTTCGACGCTAAAGATACCCGATCGGCCCAGCGAGTCCAGCAGAGCCTGCAAAAAAGTGCTCCGTGAAACTGTATCAAACTGTATCATAGTGCATCCAATAGACCTTTTCTTCATTCTTTCGCCTTCCGCATCCGCTCAATCAACCGATTCAATGCGTTGCGAATCGTATCAATTGATTCGCTTCTCCTTGGCGGGATCGGACAGCTGCACCAGCACCTGTCCCTCCGCCTCGCCCAGCATTGCCAGGCCTCCCAGCTGCGCCTTCCCATCCAGCGCCGCAGGCGGCACGTCGTTGGCATCTACCCGCAGATAGATCCGCACCTCCGGAGAAGCCGAGCCGATGAAAGCGCGCGCTAGCCGGTACAGCGAATCGCGCCGCTGGGTGTCCTGCACCCACCGCAGAGTCTCGGCGTCGCCGCGAATGATCGCCTCCACTCCCGCCTCGCGCAGAAAGCACTTGGCGCCAAGCAGCCCGCTGAGGGTCCCGCCGACCCGCGTGGGCCGGGCGACGCGCACCGTGGCGCCCGCGAACTCCCTGATCATCACCTCGCGGTCAGTCACCGTGCGCAGGCAGCCCGCCAGGCCGCTGGCCGAGATGGGGCCGACGAACAGGCTGATCAGCGCCGCCGCGCCGCCCTCCTCATGCTGGCGGGTGTCCTCCAGCACGCCGTTGGGCTCGGCGGCGAGAGGCGCGGTAAGCCCGGCAAGCGAGGCCGCCATGCGCAGGGAGGTCGAGCGGCCGCCGCGTGCATAGGCGAAAGCCGAGCTGGAGTTGACCAGAGAGTTCTCCATGGCGTGCATGAAGCGGTCCACCGACATGTCGAGAAACCGCGCGAGGCCCCCTCCCTTCCTGCGGTCATGAATGATCCGCTCGATGTCGGAGTACGGCAGCGGCGACCCAGGCGCAGCAAGGCCCGGGGCGAAGAGCACTAGGTCAACACCCTCCTCGCCAAACGCGACATCCTCGATCTCCGCCGGGGTGAAGGCGAGAGAGGGGCGTGACCGGTACACCAGCCGCCGGGCGCTGGCCGCCGACCCCCGCAACAGCCACCTCAGCACTGCCACCGCCGGCCAGATCTTCCAGCTGGTTGGATTGAGCAGGACGTCTCTTGCCAGAGGATGGCGGGCGTCGACCTTCTTTCCCGCCGACGCCCCTGTACCCGGCTCCGCAGCGGCGGCGCCCCCCTTTCGCCGCGCCTCCAGCGTGGCCTGCGCCTCGGCGACATGGAGCAGCCAGCCGGTGTCATCCAGGCCTTCGGTCTTCTCCTGCGAATCGGGCGGGCGTTCTCCGCCCGGTACTGGAAGCTCCGCGCTCTCTGGCGATTCCCCAGCGCTCTCCACCTCTCCCTCGTCCGTCGCGCTGTCAGCGGCCAGTTCCTCCGCACCCCCTGATTCGACGGCCGCGTCCTCTACCGGCGGCGTAGCATCTACCGACTCGCTATCTGCGCTCTCCGCCAGCTGCGGCGCGGCGTCCTCCTCCTGCTGGCCACCGCTCTCCTCAGCCGCCTCCTCCAGCGCCGACTCGGACTCCCTCTGCTCGGGAACCGCCGTCGGCTCCTCCTCCGGCGGGATACCCGCCTCGGGATCAGGCGGTGCGGATGACAACTTCTTCGGTCCGGTTGATGCCCCGCTGGCTGTCGAACAGCCCGCCGAGCACGCGGCGCACCATCGCCGCGCTGGTTGCGCGATAACGTTCGCCGTCATAGGTGATGTTGATGGATACGCCAGCCTCCGGACGCCGACCGCTGGCCGACGCAACCGCCTCGAAGTCAAGGCCCTTTATGCCGTCAATCCAGCCAGCGTTTGCGCCGCCGGGAAAACTGCGCAGATAGTCGCGCAGCAGCCCTTCGCCGCCCTGCGAGACCAGGCGCGACACGCTGCTGCGGACATAGGAGATCAGCCCTTCCAGCGACCCCCTGCTGCTGATCGCCGGGATGTAGGCACTCGGGGCGCTCACGAGGCGCGCCCTCCAGTCCGCCAGGCTCTCCGTCGGAGTCAGCCGCGCCCCGGCGCGCACCCTCTGCGCAATATCGCGATTGCTGGCATAGACGTGGGGGGCTACGAGAAATCGCTTCTGGCCAATCTGCCAGTAGTCTAGCCCCCGGAAGTACATCATGATCTCGCCGCCTGCCCGCGAGAAGCCGCGCCGCGTTCCCCAACGCACCGGTGTGCCGAGCACCTCGCCGTGGCCAATAATCGGGTCGATCCGCTCCGGCTTGCCGCCGCCAGGATCGAACATCTCGACATGCCTTACGCCATGGCACTCCACTGTACGGTAACGCAACGCGTCCACCCGCACCGGATACTCGAGCTCGCGGCCCACGATGTCGAAGGGAGTCGCCGTGGAAGCCCACAGATTGATCGCCGGCACCTTGTTGACCGATAGCAGGTCGCGCGGCAGCTGGCCCTCGAACGGCAGCGGCCGCTTGAAGTAGAAGCGGAGCTCGGAGTTGGCCTGGTAGCGCATGCCCCGAATCGAGATGAAGCGGAACTTCTCGGGAAAGGCGAGAAATTCGCCGACAACCCGGTAGGCAGGGTGCACGCCTGGATACACCGGCAGAGCCGCCTCGGCATTGGAAAAGCCGTGGAACGCCACCCGAGAAATCGGCAGGGGCACCGGCGACCCTTCGGGAGGCACATAGGCTATGCCGGCAAGGTCTCGCTCGAGGGCGTCGAGAAGGCTGGCAGCCGACAGCTCGTCGTTGCCCACGCAGAACACCACCCGACCGGACGGCCGCACGCTGAACTTGACAGACAGGCCATCCGCATACCGTCCGCCTCCCTCGACGCGGCGAACGGTGACGGAGCCGGGATAGGCCGCGGTGTCCATGGTGGTGGACATGCAGACCAGCGCCTGGCCGCCGGAATAGAAGTCGAAGCGAGTGCCCCGCGGTACCGCATGCGCCTCGGTTCCCCCCACCAACTCAATGGTGGCAAGCGACGGAACCGGCTCCACCAGAGTCGGCGCCAGCACGGCCAGCATCGCCGCCGGCACTTCGGCCGCGTTTTCCTCGATCATCAGGCGGATTCGCCCGGCCAGAAACGCCGTGCTTTCGATCACCCGCTCGGCATGCGGGTCTCGGGAGCGCTGCGGGCCGATGTCCAGCCGACTGGCGATGTCGGGGTACTCCCGAGCGAACTCGCGTCCGTGCACGCGCAGTGCCTCGAGTTCTCCTACGTAGGCTGATAGCAGTGATGCATCCATTTGGTCTCGCTCCGTAATGGGCTGTGCGCGGCCGCGCCAGCGATACTAGACAACGCGCTGTCCTTGGACGTCTGCCGACGCCGCAGTCCCCGTGCTTCGCTCCGCCTAGCGGATGCGGCGCAGCAGTCGAAGCAGCGAAAAGAGCAGAAACATGAACCGCATGAGGGCTCTCCCTAACAGGCCAGGCGATCTTACCCCGACCGGGGTCTCCAGGCAAGCCGCTACCCGCCGCGTTTGGGGACGGGTCGGCACAAACCCGCAGTACAGTCTGTCCAGCGCTCAGCCGCCACCGCCATCCGATGTACTGGACGCAGTACGAGGGAAATCGGTTCTCCGGCCGTGGCCATGGCTTCTATCTGGAAGCATGCCCAGATCTTCTGCTGTCCGCTTCTAAAGGACCAGCCAGGCGTCCAGCGGCGTCAGGGGCCGCCGGTCGGCTCCTTCTGAGCCTGCCCGTCGCCGTTGGCCGCGCTGCCGTTGAACACCGACTCGAGGTCATCAGTGTCGTACGCCTGCAGCAGCCAGTCGTCCAGCTGCTCCGGCGCAGCTGACCGCACCGGCTCCGCCCACTTCGGCGAGACTCGCCTGAACTTCCGCCGCGCAAAGACGAGAAACATCTCGGCCTTGCCTCTGGCCTCGCCCTTGGCCTCGCCTCGGGCGAAGCCTCGGGCGAAGCCTTCCTTTACGGCTGCATCATAGATGCTTTCCACCGGCCTTCCCCCTGTTCCCGTTCACCACGCGCAGGGGAAACGGCATCAGCCAGAACCCGGCCGAGCCAGCTGCGTCAGGGGCCGCCGTTCGACTTCTTCCGCGCCGGACCGTGGCCGCTGACCACGCTGCCGTTGAAGACCGACGCAAGGTCATCAGCGTCGTACGCCTGCAGCAGCCAGTCGTCCAACTGTTCCGGCGCAGCCGACCGCACCTGCTCCGCCCACTCATCGGGGACCTGCTTGAATTTCCGCCGCGCAAAGACGAGAAACATCTCGGCCTTGCCTCTGGCCTCGCCCTTGGCCTCGCCTCGGGCGAAGCCTCGGGCCTCGCCTCGGGCCTCGCCCGTCAACACGGCGTCATCATAGATGCTGTCCATGATCTCTCCTCCAATGCCGACCTTCACCAAGACGCCGCGCAGAATCGGACGCCACCACCTAGGATACAGCCTGACAAGGACGAGCACAAGAGT
>CAZPIN010000081.1:0-50186 GCA_964586735.1 uncultured Rhodobacterales bacterium
GTCGCGAGACCATACCCCACCGCTGCCGCCAATGCGCCGCCCTGCCGGGCGCGTCCTGTACTTGGTTCGTTCTTCCCCTGCCCGCGCTGCCGCAATCATCCTCCGCGCCCAGCGGCATCCCGCCTGCCAAGCCGCCTCCCCTTCCGACCTCAGCCCCAGAAGGCTCTGACCAGAGGTCGCTGTCGCGCTCATCCACCGCATTCCTATCCCCTTCGATGTTGTCTTGTTAGGTAGCAGCCGGGGACCCGGCAGCATCCAGACGCCCGTTCCGCTGCGCCTTGCTGTACAAGACCGCCGCTTCAAGGCATCACCCTTATACACGAGTCTTGGCAGGTGTCAATGGGCGCTTCTCCTCAGTGTGATCCTAGAACCCAGCACTCGCAGTCCCACGACCACCCCCCTCGCCGTATCCGTGGAAGCCCCAATCTTGCACCCCAGCCGCAAGAAGGTCATTGGCCCATGCCGCTCACCAAGCCGACCTCGTGCTTGCCTTGCCATCCCGCCCTAAGACCGCCTCCGCCTCGCTGTCTTTCTCACGGCTCCCCTGGAGCGGCGAGCCGATGGCCAGCGGACCATCGCGACTCAGATACAGCGGGCGGAGCCGGGGTTGAGATGTCCCGAGCGTATGTTATATCTTACGCATGCCGTCTTGCAGGCGGCCCCATTCGCACAGATTCAGGAGTCACCATGCCTCCTCGCCAACCAACCGACATACACCAGCAGGTGTTCGATGCCCTCCGCGACGCTAGCCGCCCTCTCTCCGCCTACGCGATTCTCGACCTCCTGCGCCCGCATGGCGTAAGCGCGCCGCCCACCGTCTATCGCGCCCTCAATCGACTGGTCGATGAAGGACGAGTCCACCGTCTGGAGTCCCTCAGCGCCTATGTCGCCTGCGACCATGATCACGACCACGTCCCGACCGATCCTGCGCTGTTCATGATCTGCAGCGACTGCGGCCAGACGCAGGAGTTCACCGACCAGAGCATCGCCCGTCGCCTTGACCGCATGGCCCGCGAGCGCGGCTTCCACAGCGCCGCCGCCACGGTTGAACTCCGCGGCCAGTGCGCCGACTGTGCCGACCAATGATCCGTCTTCCCATGAGCCGCGCCGGACTGCTGGCGATGGGCGCCGGCCGTCGCCTTGCCTTTGCCGTTCTCGCCGCGGCGGCGATGTGGGCCTGCCTGCTTGCGGTACTGGCCTGATCCGATGCGCCCTCAAGTCGCCAGCGCCCCGCCCGATGTCGTCCTTGAGGACGTGACCTTGGGCTACGACCGCCACCCTGCGGTGCACCACCTCACCACCCACATCACCGCTGGCAGCCTCACCGCTCTGGTCGGCCCCAACGGCGCCGGCAAAACCACCCTGCTGCGCGGCATCGCCGGCGCCCTCAAGCCAATGGGTGGACGCATCCAGACTGCCCGGCCGGTTGCCTTTCTGCCCCAGCGCGCCACCCTCGACCGCTCCTTTCCCTTGAGCGCCTTCGACCTCGCCGCGATGGGCCACCTTCAGCGCGCCGGCCTTCTGGGACGACTTTCGCCAGCCATGCTGGACAGCGTCGAGCATGCCATCTCCGTGGTCGGACTGGAGGGCTTCGAACGCCGCAACATCGGCACGCTGTCCGGCGGCCAGCTGCAGCGGGCGCTGTTCGCCCGGCTGATAGTGCAGGACGCCTCGCTGATACTGCTGGACGAGCCCTTCGCCGCGGTCGACGCGGCCACCTCCAAGCGCCTTCTGGATCTTGTTGTGGACTGGCACAGGGAGGGCCGCACGGTCATCGCGGCGCAGCACGACCTCGACCTTGTACGGTCTGTATTCCCGGACGCGCTTCTAATCGCCCGCGAGCCCATTGCCCACGGTCCCACCGCACAGGCGCTTAACGCCGACAGTCTCACCCGCGCCCGCCAGCTGTGCGAGGCATTCGACGACAGCGCCGCTCCCTGCGAGCGCCCGGACGCGAGGCTGGCGGCATGATGGACTGGCTGGTTGGGCCGTTCGCCGACTACGCCTTCATGCGCAGGGCGCTGGTCGGCTGTCTGGCCATCGCGTCCGGCGCGACTCCCGTGGGGGTGTTTCTGGTGCTGCGCCGCTTGAGTCTGGCCGGCGACGCCTTGTCCCATGCCGTCCTGCCTGGGGTAGCTGTCGGGTTTCTGGTTGCCGGCCTGTCCAGCGGCGTCATGATTTTTGGAGGGCTGGTGGCTGGACTGACGGTGGCGATGCTGGCGGGATACATCACCCGCAGCACGCATCTGCACGAGGACGCCTCGCTGGCGGCCTTCTATCTTCTGTCGCTGGCGGCGGGCGTGCTGATCATCTCAACCAGCGGCAGCGGCGTCGATCTACTTCATGTGCTGTTCGGTTCGGTGCTGGCGCTCGACGCCCCCACGCTGATTGCGGTTGGCATCACGTCCAGCGTCACGCTGCTCGTTATGGCGCTGCTATACCGGCCGCTGGTGCTGGAGTGCCTGGACCCGGATTTTCTGCGCTCGTTACGCGGCGCGAGTCCTCTCGCCCACTACGGGTTTCTGGCGCTGGTGGTGATCAATCTGGTGGCAGGCTTCCACGCGCTGGGCACGCTGATGGTAGTTGGCATCATGATTCTGCCAGCCGCCGCCGCGCGGTTTTGGAGCAGCAGCCTGCCGGGCCAGCTGGCGGTCGCTTTCGCGACCGCGGCGGTCGCAAGCTATGCCGGACTGCTCACCTCGTTCCACTGGGACCTCCCCTCTGGCCCAGCAATCATCCTCGCGGCAGGCGTCATCTACGCCGTGTCGCTTGTTGCAGGCCGCTTCGGCAGCCTGCTCCCCCGAAGAAAGCATTTGGAGGCATAGCAATGCATCATCTGAACAAATCCCTGAAACATCTATTGGTTGCCACGGCAGCGCTGGCGGGGCTGGCGGCAATGACCGGCTCCCCTTCCGCGCAGGTGCGCGTGACCGCGAGCTTCAGCGTGCTGGGCGATATGGTTGCCCAAGTAGGTGGCGAGCGTGTACAGGTTACGTCGATTGTCGGCCCGGACTCCGATACGCACGCCCACTCCCCAAGCCCGATGGACCTGCGCGCCATTGCCGGAGCGGACCTTGTTATCACCAACGGTCTGGGATTCGACCGCTGGATGGAGCGCGCCATCGGCGCCGCGGAAATCGATGGCCTGCACCTCAGCATCGGCGAGGCGACCAACGTACAGATCGAGTCGCGTGAGGAGTTTCTGGAAGCCAGCGGCCTTACTTCGGCATACTTCGAGCAGATAGACGACCACCATCATGGCCACGACGAGGACGGCGACGACCACGGACACAAAGACGAGGACCACCACGCTCATGAAATGAGTGACGAGCACAGCATGCATAACGGGGACGACCACGGGCATGACCACGATGAGGACGGTGACCACCATGGGCATGATGAAGAAGCGGCCCACCGCGATCATGAAGAGGTCGACGACCACGGCATGCATGACGATGACGACCATCACCACGGCCACCATGGCCACGGCCATTCCGGTCCCGACCCCCACGCCTGGCAAAGCCCGATTCGCTCGGCCGCCTACGTCGAGGCCATCGCCGAGGCGCTGGCGCAGGTCGATCCGGCAGGCAAGGACGTCTACGGCGCTAACGCCAGTACCTATCTGGCTTCCCTGCATGCTCTCGACAGGGAGATGGCCGGCCTGGTTGGCAGCCTGCCGGCCGACCGTCGGCGAATCGTCACCGCCCACGACTCCTTCGGCTACCTTGCCCGCGACTACGGCCTGACAACGCTGGGCGTGGAGGGCCTGAGCACCGAATCGCAGCCGTCGGCTGGAAGCATCGCCAGCCTGCACAGGCAGTCCGCGCAAAGCGAAATCGCCGCCGCGTTTCCCGACAACGTCACCAACCCGCGCCCATTGCGGCAGTTTCTGCGGGAAACCGGCCTGCCTGAAGGAGGCTTCCTGTACTCCGACGCGCTGTCGGCGGCTGGCGGTCCGGCCAGCACCCATCTAGGGATGCTGCGGCACAATCTGCTAACGCTCAGCGCGGCCCTCGACGCGGCAGGGCACAGTAGCCGACAGGCGCGCCTGGAGGACTTGACAATCCCGCACATCGGTCACTAATTGGGGGTCGAGGCTTCCCTCGCATTGCCGACCAACCCTTCTGGGCCGCCCAAGGCGGCCAGCGGAGAACGACATGACAAAGCGCACCGCCGCGAAGCACAAGATCGATCGCCGGATGGGCGAAAACATCTGGGGGCGCACCAAGTCGCCCCTCAACGGCCGCCGCACGGGCCCTCCCGGCATGTCCACGGAGCAGGCCCGCACCGGCCGCCGCAGCAAGCTGTCGGACTTCGGCATCCACCTGCGGGCCAAGCAGAAGCTCAAGGGCTACTACGGCGACATCACCGAGCGGCAGTTTCGCCGCACCTTCCGCGAGGCGCAGCGGCGCTCCGGCGACACCGGCGACAACCTCGTCGAGCTGCTGGAGCGGCGGCTGGCCTCCGTCATCTACCGCGCCAAGATGGCGCCCACCGTCTTCGCCGCCCGGCAGCTGGTCAACCACGGCCACGTGTCGGTCAACGGCCGGCGGGTGAACATCGCCTCCTGCCTGGTCAAGAACGGCGACGTGGTACAGCTGGGCGACAAGGCGAAGAAGCTGGCGCTGGTGCAGGATGCCGCCGTGTCCATCGAGCGCGACCTGCCCGACTATCTCGAGGTCGACCACGAGGCCATGACGGCGAAGTTCCTCTATGGCCCGGACTTGACGGCGGTACCCTATCCGGTACGCATGGAACCCAGCCTCGTAGTCGAGTACTACGCGAAGAACTGATCCCGCCCCGCGCATCGGGGGATTCGCCATGGACGACGGAAGCGCGGGCATCCGGATCGTCTCCGGCAACGCCAACCAGCCGCTGGCGGCGGCCATCTCGCAGCGAATCGCCTCCGCGCTGGGAAGCAGCAGCCCGCTGGCCAGCGCCCGCATCGAGACCTTCAGCGACGGCGAGGTGTTCGTCGAGATCCACGACAACATCCGCGGCGCCGACGTCTTCGTCATCCAGCCCACCTCCAAGCCGGCCAGCGACAGCCTGATGGAGCTGCTGATCATCATCGACGCCCTGCACCGCGCCTCGGCGCGCCGCATCACCGCGGTGCTGCCCTACTACGGCTACGCCCGCCAGGACCGCAAGACCGCCGCCCGCACCCCCATCACCGCCAAGCTGGTGGCCAACCTCATCACCCACTCCGGCGCCGACCGCATCCTGACCATGGACCTGCACTCGGGGCAGATACAGGGATTCTTCGACATCCCCGCCGACAACCTCAGCGCCGAGCCGGTGTTCGCCCTCGACCTGCGCAGCCGCTTCCGCGGCAAGCGCGACATCACCATCGTCTCTCCCGACGTGGGCGGCGTGCTGCGGGCCCGCAACCTGGCCAAGCGGCTGAGCGCCGAGCTGGCCATCATCGACAAGCGCCGCACCGGCCCCAACCGCGCCGAAGCCCTCAACGTCATCGGCTCGGTGGACGGCCGCCACTGCGTACTGGTGGACGACATCTGCGACACGGCCGGCACCCTGTGCGAAGCGGCCGGGCGGCTGCTCAAGGAGGGGGCCGCCTCCGTTCAGGCATACGTATCCCACGGCGTGTTTTCGGGGCCGGCCATCGAGCGCATCGTCGAGTCCAGCCTCGAGTCCGTGGTCACCACCGACTCCATCGTATGCACCCCCGAAGTCGCCGCCGCCAGCAAGATCCGCACGGTGACGGTGGCGCCCCTGATGGCCCAGGCGATCCTCAACGTCGCCCGCGATACTTCTGTATCATCGCTGTTCCGCGAGGAGGTGCTGGCGCCCATGTACGGCGATTCGATCGCCGCCTGACTGCTCAGCCATCTGCCGCGCAAGGAGAGAGAACCATGAAAAAAGACATCCATCCCGACTACCACTCGATCACCGTCAAGATGACGACGGGCGAGACGGTGGACATGAAGTCGACCTGGGGAGCGGAAGGCGACACGCTGACGCTGGACGTGGACCCCAGCACGCACCCGGCCTGGACGGGCGGACGCCAGACGCTTGTGGACACCGGCGGCCGCGTGTCCCGATTCCGCAAGATGTTTGGCACGGAGAGCTTCTAGCCCTCTTTGCTGCCGCCATGGCGCGCGTCATCGTACTTGGCAACGAGAAGGGAGGCAGCGGCAAGTCGACTGTCGCCATGCACCTTTGCGTCTGGCTGGCGCGCACCGGCGCGCCCGTGGCCGCCATCGACCTGGACGTACGCCAGCGGTCCCTGTCGCGCTATCTCGACAACCGCGTGGCCTACGCCAAGCGGCACGGCGTGGAGCTGCTGACGCCCCGCAACCACCGCGTCGACCCCAGCGAGGCCGAGCTGCGGGAAGAGGCGGCGCAGCTGGACCGCGAGAAACTGGAAGAGGACGTGTCCCAGCTGGCCCGCAGCCACGAGTGGATCGTCATTGACTGTCCTGGCGCGCAGACGCCGCTGGCGCTGGCCGCCCACGGCCTCGCCGACACCCTGATCACGCCCATCAACGACAGTTTCGTGGATCTGGACCTGCTGGCGCACATCGATCCAGCCAGCGGCGAGGTGCTGGGGCCGTCGATCTATGCCGAAGTGGTATGGAACGCCCGCAAGGACCGGTCGATCGCCGGCAAGGCGGCCACCGACTGGATCATCACCCCCAACCGTGTTGGCATGCTGGACGCCCGCAACAGGCGGCGGGTGCACGGGTCGCTTGAGCGCCTGAGCGAACGAATCGGATTTCGGCTGGTGACGGGCTTCAGCGAACGGGTGGTGTTTCGCGAGCTGTTTCTGCAGGGGCTGACGCTGCTGGACATGGGCGACTCCGGCGGCCAGGGGACTCGTCTGAACATGTCGCACGTGGCGGCCAGGCAGGAGCTGCGGGAGCTGGCCGCGGGAGCGGGTCTGCCAGCCGAAGCCTGAGGAATGGTGCGGCCATCGAAGTTGCCGACCAAACTCCGATGGCCTCGACACCAGAAAGGGTTGGTCCCTGCATCGGGGCGACAACGGCTTCCCGCGACGCTCGACCATCCCTGCCCCTTTTGGCTTGTGTGGCGGTTCTGGAGCATCCCGCATAGCCACCGGGCAAGCGGTCGGCTTCCACGGAGGCGTGGAAGTAGCCCGTGAAACCCGGTAGATGCTGCGACTTCCGTAGCCTGCGGCCCGACGTCCAGCAGTACCGTGAAGTCACTTCGCCCAGCCACTGGCTGTTTGGAACATGCGTGCCGGTAGAGGCAGGACATGGCCTTGTACTACGTCTCGTACCACCCCACTGTTAGCACTTGACAAAGCGAGTACGGCTGCTATGTTGCTGTAACCGCAAGATCGGTGCGCTGTTGCTGTGACTCGCGAGGCGACGGTTCGTGAGGCTAACCCTGTCTCGGTGACGGTCACGGAATGCCACTATGGAGGGTGCCATGAATGTAGAGGTATCGCTGACTGACGACCCTGATTCGGTCGAGGTCTACCAAGATCTGGACCTGATTCTGCTAGAGGACGACAATGCCAATGTCAGGAAAGCGCTTATTGAAGCCGCCATACCGCCCTGGAAGCATGCAAAGGAGCGCGAAAGAGCGACTTGTATGAAGGACCGTGTGGACGATAGAACGCTTGCCTTCGAGCGTCGTGAGGGCAATGGACTTGTGCGGGTGTGGGTAGATCTATTTCCATGTAAAAACTGCTATCGAGTGGTGAGTATATTGCCAGTTACGGAGGATGATATCTCCTTACAAAAATATAACAGAGCACTTCGTGACTTCGTATCGAGGGTGGTAGAGCCCGCATCTGAAAAGTCGGCGTTCAGATATACGATGAGTACAGGAAAGGAGAAGCCTGAAGACTGGCTGGGCCAGAAGGCGGGTACTGCTCTACGACATTTTTCTGATTTGGCTAATCGGGAAACTGGTAATTCTGATTCTCTTGACTGGGAAAGATGGATGAACTTTGTGTCTGAAGCAAGTAAAAGCGAGAAGGCACTGCACTCTGATTTGATTCGAACGTGGCTTCGTGAAGTCGAAGGATGGAGCGAGGAGTTTGCGCATAGCCTTACCATTGACTACATAAAAGGTGTTGAGCTTCTCAGGTATCACAATCGCATTGGGGCAGAAAAATGACCTGCGCGACCATTTCCGATGTTTGCAGCGCTAACGTCCCCGTGCTGTTCTTCGACACCTGCACTCTTCTCGACGTAATGCGCACCCCAACCAGGGAAGACATTTTGGTGAATGAGCGCAAGGCTTGCGTCGAACTCCTCAACCGTGCTGAAGACTCTCGTCAATTGAAGGCAATGATTGCGAATCAGGTAGATGATGAAATAGATGAATATAAAGATAAAATACAGCGAGAGACCAGTGTATTCGTAGAACATTTACAGGCTCATGTAAGGAAAGTCGACGCATTGCATGGGGTGTTTGGCGGCTCTGGCAAAGCAGACATGCGCCACTTGGATATACACTCGTCCCTTGCCAGAGAGCACTTTGACCGATGGATGGCAGTTCAGTATCATGTTGCTCCGGATGCGGAAGTCGAGCAGAGAGCTAGCTTTCGTGTTACTAGTCACCGCGCTCCATCTGCACCGAAAAAGAAGTCGTACAATGACTGTGTGATCGTTGAAACATATCTTGGGTTTGCATCTGCACTTCGCAGAAACTCTTTCGATAAAGGTATTGTATTCATCTCATCAAACACCAAGGAGTACATGGAAACTGAGTTTGTGGTTAAACGGGAAATCAGAGAAGACTTTTCCAACTTTGGAATGCACTACAGGAAAAATTTTACCTCTACCCTGAAGTGGCTGCAACAACAGTCATAGCAAGATGGTATGCATTCTTGTACGTGCGCGCGACATCGCTCTTCAACCTACTGGATCAAAACTTTTTGATGCCAAGCCCCGATGCCGCTCCGAAGCGCAACAGCACAGTCTCTTTTCGCATCTCGCTGGCACCTTTCTTCAATCAATTTTCGTCAGCAAAGTAATACTACCTGCGCAACCTCACCAAGAAGCTCCATTCTCCCTCGACAAATTCCGGTTCGGTTCCGTTGTGCTTGTTCATCCCGTCGACGATATCCATCCTGACCCCACAGCGCTTGTTTCTTGTGTAACGGTATAGGTCCATTACGAGTTTCAGCGGGTCATTTCTGTAACTTCCCATGCCCCATATCATTTTTTCAATCGTCATCTCAGGGAGCAGTGGACCAGGTGATAAAATTTCAAGTCGATCGCTATAGATGGATAGATCAATGCAAGATGTAGAGTACAGATAGTCCCGGTGTACTATTGCATTCACTAATGCTTCCTTAACTGCGCATTCAGGATACGCGCGCATCGCGCCACCGCTTTGCTCAGGATCTGTACAGTCTGCTCCTGTGTTTTGGTTGACAAAGGCGATTGCCCTTTCAACCAATCCGAAATCAGTTACTTCTTTGTTCGCATTCATAAGCTTTACCATTGGACCTCTGATGTCGATTCTGTCCTTTACCTCGCTATCTCTATATTTCCCCGCAAACGATGTTGCCCGAATTCCCGCCTGCCGTAAAAAGCGATTTGGATCCTTTCCAAACGCAAGCAGTCCTACCAGCGTTGCGGCCTGGTCCTCCATAAGACCTATACTGTTCAACAGCTCGTTCCACCTCGCCAAATCATCGTGGACTGGCGCTTCCTGCTCTCGCACTATGTCAAAATAGTTCTCCAACCTTCGGAAACACAGGTCGCTCATTGTCGTGCCGGATACCGGCCTTTCAATGGCCCGCGGGTAACTCTGTTGTCGAAGCCTCGAGTACAGTTCATCTGGACGCAGCTCGCAGGACTTGGGGCCAAACCGGCAGAAGTACACATTCGCGCCCCCATACCGAGCAAAATTGAGGCTGACTCCCGACAGCACCCCCACAACCGCAATATCCTTGCCCGGTTCGAAATCCTTCAAGTACGTGAAGTAGGGGCAGATGCCAGGCTGCACCGTGCTCCAGCACGTTTCGTTGACCCAAGATTCAAGATTGCGACGAGCAACTCCAGATACTGTTCCGTCTTTGTCGACTCCCAACATCACGCTCCCCCCATTAGCATTCGAAAATGCTGCTATGTGCTTTGACAGCTCCTCCTCGTTCAGACTGTCCTGCAGGAACACCACGCGCGAATTCTCTCCGCCCGCGATCATATCCCGTACTTCCGATTCCTTGATCATGGCTCTCTCCCAAGCCTGCATTCGTCCAGCCCGCGGTGGTGGTCCGCCCGGCTACGGAGCATAGCAGTCCGCGTGGCCCGCGCTACTCGTACTCTACCACAACATCGTCCACCGCAAGCGTGCCGCCGGGCGCTACCGCCACCCGTGCCACTACTGCCGTCCTCTCGGCCCGCAGGACGTTTTCCATCTTCATCGCCTCAATGGTGGCTACCGGTTCGCCCGCCTCTACCTTCTGGCCAGCCTCCACCGCTATGGATACCACCAGCCCAGGCATGGGACAGCGCAGCGCCTTCACCCCTTCTTCCGCCTGCACTACCGGCATCAGCTTCGCCAGCTCGGCCCTTCGTTCGGTGCGAAGCGTGACTTTCATCCGCGTCGCCCGACGGCGTACCCGAAACCCCTCGCCCTCGACCTCGGCATGAAACACCAGCGGCGACCCGGTGATCCGGGCGCGACACAGGCTTCGTCCCGGAGTCCAGTCGGCCTCTATGTCCACCTCAGCTCCCTCGCCTACCGCGACGCCACCGGCACCCGCAGTCAGCTGTATATCCCGCTCCCCTACGCTTGCCACCCATCGCGCCGGCGGCTCGTAGCCGGCATCCCCGCCCGCCCGCGCTTCCAGTCGACGGCGAATCACGAGACAGACCGCCGCCAGCGCATCGACCTCCTCCTCAGCCAGCTCCTGGTCGGAAAAGCCATCGGGCCAAACAGTCTCGATGAACCCCGTGTTGAAGTCGCCTGATACAAAATCGGGATGGTCAAACACCGCCGACAGAAACGGGATGTTGTGGCCAATGCCCTTGATCTCGTAGGCGTCCAGAGCGTCGCGCATCACCGCCAGCGCGGATTCGCGGTCGTCGCCGCTGGCGCAGAGCTTCGCCACCATCGGGTCGTAGTGCAGCGACACCTCGGACCCTTCGACCACCCCCGTGTCGATTCGCACGCCGCCAGTCTCGGCGGGAGGCGCGTAGCGGGTGATTCGCCCGATGGAGGGCAGGAAGTCCCGAAACGGGTCCTCGGCGTAGACTCTGGACTCCATCGCCCAGCCCTTCGCCACAACGTCCTTCTGGGCAATGGCAAGCGGTTCGCCAGCCGCCACCCTTAGCATCTGTTCCACGAGGTCCACTCCATAGACTAGCTCGGTCACGGGATGCTCCACCTGAAGGCGGGTGTTCATCTCGAGGAAGTAGAAGTTGCGCTCCGAATCGACCACAAACTCCACCGTTCCAGCACTGTGGTAGCCCACCGCCTGGGCCAGTCCCACCGCCTGTTCGCCCATCTTCTTCCGCGTTGCGGCGTCCAGAAACGGCGACGGCGACTCCTCGACCACCTTCTGGTTGCGCCGCTGCACCGAGCAGTCGCGCTCGCCCAGATAGACGGCGTTGCCGTGTTTGTCGGCCAGCACCTGAATCTCGATGTGGCGGGGACTGACCACGAACTTCTCCACAAACACGCGGTCGTCTCCAAAGCTGGAGCGGGCCTCGGACCGGCTGCTGTCGAAACCCTCGCGCGCCTCCTTCTCGTCGCGGGCGATTCGCATGCCCTTTCCGCCGCCTCCGGCGGCGGCCTTGATCATGACGGGATACCCTATCTCGCTGGAGATTCGCACCGCCTCGTCGACGTCGTCGATGGCGTCTCCATGGCCAGGGATGGTGCTGACTCCGGCTTCAGCGGCGATTCGCTTGGACTCGATCTTGTCGCCCATGGACGCGATGGCCGGGGCGGGCGGGCCCACGAACACAATCCCCGCGCCGTCCAGCGCTTCCACAAACTCGCGGTTTTCGGAAAGAAACCCGTAGCCTGGATGCACGGCTTCGGCCTTGGTCTGCTCCGCCGCCTCGATGATCCGGTCAATGCGCAGGTAGGACTCGAGGGCGGGCGGCGGTCCGATGGGCACGGCCTCGTCGGCCATGCGCACGTGCAGCGCGTCCTCGTCGGCCTCCGAATAGACCGCCACCGTCTGTATGCCAAGACGCCGGGCAGTGCGCATGACGCGAACCGCGATCTCGCCTCGGTTGGCGATCATAAGCTTGCTGAACAACCCCGTTCCCTTCCCGTTCCGCTTCGAAGGCGCGTTCTAGGCGGCACAATACTCAACGAAGCGGGCGGCTGCCATGCGATGGCCTGTCAGGACCCCGCCAGCTCGGCATGGCGCGGGCAGCTCACCAGATGGTCGTTGACCAGCCCCGATCCTTGCATGAACGCGTAGACGCTGGTGGGCCCCACGAAACGGAATCCCTCGTCGCGCAGGGCGCGGGCCATGGCCGCCGACACGGGCGTCGAATCGGGCACCTGGCTCAGGCGCCGATAGCGGTTTACGCGGGGAACGCCGTCGACGAAGTCCCACAGAAACGAAGCGAAGCCCTGCCGCTCCTCGATTCGCAGCCAGGCGCGGGCGCCGGCGATGGTCGCCTCGATCTTGCCGCGGTGGCGGACGATGGCGGCGTTGCCCAGCAGCCGCTTGATATCGCGCTCGCGGAAACGCGCGACCCTCTCCGGATCGAAGCCGTGAAACGCCTTGCGAAACGCCTCGCGCTTGCGCAGGATGGTGATCCACGAAAGCCCCGCCTGAAACCCGTCGAGGATCACCGCCTCGAACAGCGCCTGCGGGTCATGCTGCGGCACGCCCCATTCGTTGTCGTGGTAGGCGACGTAGAGCGGGTCGTCCCCGCACCAGGGGCAGCGCTTCATGCCTCTTCCTGCTCGGTGGCAATCTGCTCCAGCCGCCCCTGTACCTTGGCCAGGTCGCTGCGCAGGGCGGCGATTTCCTTGGCGCTTGCCGGTCCTTCGGCGCCATGCGAGTTGGCGTCCGCCTGCTCGCGTCCGCCGCCGAAAGGCGAGAATATGCGCATGGTGCGCTCGTAGACCTCGCGGTTGGCCTGGGCCAGCTGGTCGAGTCCCGCCGTCGCGGGGTTGCTGGCGAGGGCGGCGTTCATCTGGCTGCGGAGGGCCTCCTGATTGCTGCGGAACACCTCCATGGTCGATTCCAGATAGCTGGGAAGCGCCCACTGCATGGCGTCGCCGTAGGCGCTGGCGATTCCCCGCAGAAAGTCGATGGGCAGAAGGTTCTCGCCCTGGTTCTCCGATTCGAGAATGATCTGCACCAGAATGGAGCGGGTGATGTCATCGCCGCTGCGCGCGTCGTGCACCACGAACTCCGTCCCCTCCCGCGCCATGGCGGCGAGGTCCGCGAGAGTCACGTAGGCGCTGGCGACGGTGTCGTAGAGCCGCCGGTTGGCATACTTCTTTATGACTACGGCCTCCTCGCCGCTGTCCTTGGCGGCGGTGGCTTGTTTGGCGCTGCGTTTTGCCATGCGCGACTCCCAGGCGCAGGCGGCTCCATAGGCCGCCTCCAGAATGAACTACATACTGCATATAGTGCCATTTTTGCTGCAATGCAACGAGATTCTTGCCGCAGGCGCTTCCAAGCGGCGGCAAGGCAATCTACCCTATGAGCGCGATGTCCAGCTCCGCCCCTGTCTCCGTCACCGCCGCCGCCTTCCTTGACGACTGGGACGCCCGGCTCTCCGCCTGGGCGAAGGACGGCGAGACTCCCGTGCCGCGCGTCTACGACCGCTCCGACGCCCCCCGCCCGCTGATGCTGCATCTGGCGATGGCCGGGGCCTGCCATGCCCGCGCCACCCTCGAGGCGGCTGGCCTGGCGCCGGATCTGGTGGAGTCGCTGGTGGGCGGCGGCGACATCTGGAGCGCGGCGCCCGACCCGGCGCGGGGACTGGAGGTGGGCGTCGAGTCCCTGGCCCGCCTGGCGGCGATGCTGGCGGGAATCGACGCCTACCGACGGCATCCCTGGAAACGTCCGCCCGACGCCGCGCCCTGCGTGTGGCGCCGCGGCAGCGCCCGGCTGCTGGACTATGGCGCGGACGGCGGAAGGCCGGCGCTTGTGGTGCCGTCCCTGGTCAACCGCGCCCACGTCCTGGACATCATGCCGGGGCACTCGATGGTTGAATTGCTGGGCAGGGAAGGCCTGAGGCCGCTGCTGCTGGACTGGGGCGAGCCGGGCGCGGCCGAGGCGGATTTTGGAATCGAGGACTATGTCCTTGGCGTGCTTGTCGAAGCGGCCCAAGAGGCAGCGGCGGACGGGCCAGCGCCGGTCATCGGCTACTGCATGGGCGGCAACCTTGCCCTGGCTCTGGCGGCGCTGCGGCCCGACCTGATCGAGCGGCTGGCGCTGGTGGCCACGCCATGGGACTTCGCCGCCAGCCGCGGGGCGGCGGGATGCCTGCGGGCGGTGGCCCGGGAGGCGGGCGAAGAGCGCATGGAGGAGATGGTCGATGGCCTCGACGCGGCCGCCGGCGGCGTGCCGGTGGACTTTCTGCAGGCGATTTTCGCGATGCTGGACCCCAACCTCGCGGCCCGCAAATACGCGGGCTTCGCGGCGATGGAGCAGGACGGCGAGGCGGCGAGGCGGTTCGTGGCGGTGGAGGACTGGATCAACGACGGCGTCCCTCTCGTGCGGCGCGCCGCCAGCGACGTGCTGGTGGACTGGTGCCTGCGCAACGTCCCCATGGAGGGCGCCTGGCGTGTGGCGGGCGAGGCGATACGGCCCGAATCGGCGCGCTGCCCGGCCCTGGTGGCGGCCTCGACCTCGGACCGAATCGCCCCGCTGGAAAGCGTGGCGCCGCTGGCGGAGCGGCTGCCGGACGGACGCCGCCTCGACATCGACGCCGGCCATGTCGGCATGATGGTGGGCAGCCGGGCACCGGAGCTGCTGTGGCGGCCGCTGGCGGCATGGTGCGGGGGGGACGCCTAAGGATACGCCTGCTGCATTGCACAAAGCATTTGTGTTGCGGTGCAATATGCGCTATATGTGAGACGGCCGCCTGTCTGGCGGACCCGGCCCCGCGCCGCAGCCATCGCGAATTTCAGCAAGGAGCACCCCATGACCGAAGTCGTAATTGCATCCGCCGCCCGCACGCCCGTGGGCAGTTTCAATGGAGCCCTGTCGAGTCTCGCCGCCCATGACCTGGGCGCCGTCGCCATCAAGGCCGCCCTCGAGCGGGCGGGCGTCGAAGGCAAGGAGGCCGACGAGGTGGTGATGGGCCAGATACTGGCCGCCGGCGAGGGACAGAACCCCGCCCGCCAGGCGTCGGTCGCGGCCGGCGTGCCGTATGAGAAGCCGGCGTGGGGCATCAACCAGCTGTGCGGCTCGGGCCTGCGGGCGGTGGCTATCGGCTACCAGCACATCGTCACCGGCGACGACGACATCGTGGTGGCCGGCGGCCAGGAGAGCATGAGCCAGGCGCCGCACTGCGCGCATCTGCGCGAGGGCGCCAAGATGGGGCCGGTGAAGTTTGTCGACACCATGCTGAGCGACGGGCTGTTCGACGCGTTCAACGGCTACCACATGGGCACCACCGCCGAGAACGTCGCCCGCCAGTGGCAGATCACCCGCGAGACCCAGGACAGCTTCGCCCTCGCCTCGCAGAGCAAGGCGTCGGCCGCCCAGAAGGAGGGGAAGTTCAAGGACGAGATTGCGGCGGTGACCATCAAGGGCCGCAAGGGCGACACGGTGGTCGAGGAGGACGAGTACATCCGCCACGACGCGACCATCGAGAGCCTGCAGAAGCTGCGTCCGGCCTTCGACCGCGAGGAAGGCACGGTGACCGCCGGCAACGCCTCGGGCATCAACGACGGCGCGGCCGCGGTGGTGCTGATGCGGGCGGATGCGGCCAAGGAGCGCGGCATCGAGCCTCTGGCAACCATTCGCAGCTGGGCAACCGTCGGCCTCGACCCGGCGATCATGGGCGTGGGTCCGATCGAGGCGTCGCGCAAGGCCCTGGAGAAGGCGGGCTGGACGCCGGACGACCTCGACCTGGTGGAGGCAAACGAGGCGTTTGCGGCGCAGGCGTGCGCGGTCAACAAGGACATGGGATGGGACGCCGGCAAGGTGAACGTCAACGGCGGCGCCATCGCCATCGGCCATCCCATCGGCGCGTCGGGAGCGCGGGTGCTGACCACGCTGCTGTATGAGATGCAGCGGCGCGGCGCGGGCAAGGGCCTCGCCACGCTGTGCATCGGCGGCGGCATGGGCGTGGCCATGTGCGTCGAGCGCGGCTAGAGCCAGATAGAGGAGAGAGAGCCATGGCAAGAACGGCAGTCGTAACCGGCGGCACCCGCGGAATCGGGGCCGCCATTTCCGTCGCCCTGAAGGAAGCGGGGCACACCGTCGTCGCCAGCTACGCCGGCAACGACGAAGCGGCGGCGAAGTTCACCGAGGAGACCGGCATCGCCACGAGCAGGTTTGACGTCGCGGACGCCGCAGCCTGCATGGAGAGCCTCGGCGCTGTCGCCGAGGAGCACGGGCCGGTCGGAATTCTGGTCAACAACGCCGGCATCACCCGCGACGCCATGATGCACCGCATGGAGGTGGAGCAGTGGGACGCGGTGATCGCCACCAATCTGAGTTCGCTGTTCTACGTGTCGAGGGCGGTGATCGGCGGCATGCGCGACGCGAGCTGGGGACGCATTGTCAACATCTCCTCGGTCAACGGCGTCAAGGGGCAGATGGGCCAGACCAACTACTCGGCCGCCAAGGCCGGGGTGATTGGCTTCACCAAGGCCCTCGCCCAGGAGAACGCCAAGAAGGGCATCACCGTCAACGCCGTCGCGCCGGGCTACATCAACACCGAGATGCTGGCCAAGATCCCCCAGGACGTCATGGAGAAGAGCATCCTGCCGCCGATACTGGTGGGCCGCCTCGGCGAGGCCGAGGAGGTCGCGCGGGCGGTGGCGTTTCTGGTGGCGGAGGACGCCGGCTGGATTACCGGCACCACGCTGCATATCAACGGCGGCCACTACATGGCATAGCGGGCCTGCCCGGCCTGTTTCACGGCTTCCGCCCCAAGCCGCCCGCCGCCGGGCGGGACCAGACGGGAGAAGCACGTGTCTGGCAGGCCGGAACGAGGACGGCCTCGCCAGCGCGTATCAGCCGCCCTTGACACGCTCCCCTGGCGGCATTAGCGTGCGGCTCCGAAATGCCTGCCGCCGGCCGGGGACGGATGCCATCTGTCCAGGACGGGGCGAGGCGCTGAAGCGGGAACGCGGAGGACACTGATGGAGACGATGCCGCGCCCCGCCTCGAAGAGGAGGGCACAGCCTTGAGCGACGAAACCGCAAACCGGGATGTCCTTTCCATAGATCCGACCGCCTATGGCGTCTTTGTCTCGGCGGCTCCCGAGCAGGTTGCCCGCACGTTTCGCGACGGCGACAACCTTGTGATCGAGCTGGTCGACGGAAGCCAGCTTGTACTCCACAGGTACTTCGCTCTGGTGTACCCGCCCGCGGTGCTGACCCGGGACATTGCGACGAACGAGGTGCTGGTACTGAAGGTTGCGGAGGATGGAGAGTACATAGGGGCTGAACCAGCCCGGGGCGTGCCTATCGAGGAAACGCTGAGCATTGTGGAGGATCCCTCCGACGAGCAGGAAGCGGGTCGGGCGCCATATCTGTTCCAGTCGTCCGGCGAGTGGCTGGCCGGGATCATGTTTGCGGGCATTGCCGCGAGTTTTGTCCTGCGCGATGACGACAAGGACGAGGGGAACGGGGCCGGGACCCCGACATCGGCGGGACTCGACGCCAACGGGGCCGGCAGCCCGGAGCTTGCCCAAGAGCTGCTGGCCATGGGGGACGCCCCGGCGGCGGCGAGAAGCGCGGAAACGGAATCCGCGTCTGGCGAATTGACCGAAGAAGACCTGCAGATGCTGGCCGAATGCGTCAATGACTGCGCACAGAACGCCGACAGCGGTGGCGGCATTGCCATGACAGCGGCTGTAGATGGAGACAACGTGGCGTTGAATATCGAAGTAGACGGCGATAGAAGCACCGACAAAATGGTGGAAGTCGAGCTCGAGTTGCTGGGCCAAATCATGGAATGGGCATACGGCGACGCCAGCGCCATTTGACACGAATCGCTGCTGGCGCAGCCCCGGACGATGGTATCGGGGATACGGCGAATCACACATGCATCAGCGTTAGCGGCTGCATGCAGCAGCCCGATGAAGACCGCAGCGGCGCAATAGCACGGCCTTTTGCCTGGCAAAGCGCAGCGGCAGCGCAGCAGGCAGGTCACCTGCGTCCCATAGCCGTCTGACTCCTGATTCTACGGTACAAGAGTCGCGCCGGTTGACTGAGCGGGCAGAAATCCCTATATTGCTGCCTGTCTCTAGTTGTATCAACCAGAAGGGAGACCCATAGCTATGCACTCTAGGGGCAAGGAGTACGCCGTTGGCAAGGCTCTTCTCCGCGCTGCCCTCAAGGCGCAGGACAGCCCTCCGTGCATAGCCGCCATAGGCGCCTTGTTTCAGCGGCATCTTCGCTGTCTGCGCTTGGCCGGTCACCCGATTCGCTATGCCGCCGTTTTGGTCCTCGTTTCTGGATTGGCCGCCTGCGGCGGTGGAGGTGGCGGGGGAAGTGGAAGCGGACTGCGAAGCCCTGCCAATGCTCCCCCCGCAAACCCGCCAGTGCCAGTGACCGCCGCTCCAGCAAACCCGGCGGGACCCGCGGACACTACGCCGCCAGCGGACGACCCCCCTGAGGCCATTGAAGAACCAGCCGAAGAAAATCCAGCTGGGGAAAATCCCAATCCGGGACACTCTCCCAATGACGGAGAGCCAGCCGGGGCTGCGGACCCGACGCCGCCAGCGGGTGCAGCTCCTGCCACTCCGCCCGCCAACCAACCAGCAGCAGGCACCCCTCCGCAGCCGGCCGTACCTGCAAATCCAGTGCCACCAGCGAACGACCCTCCAGAACCCGCAGAAGAACCAGCTGAAGAAAATCCCGTCTCGGAAGATACTCCCACTGACCAAGAGACTCCCACGCCATCAGGCGGCGAAGCCCCTGCTGAGGACGAAGAGCCCCTTGATGCGGGCGGCGGCATCATTGCCCCGGACGGCGACTCGCCCGGGTCCGACGGAGCGGTGGAGCCTCTGCGGCCCGACGACTCAGCGGTCTCGGACGATGTCGAGCTGGTTGATCATGGATCATCCAGCGGCCAAGGGCCATCCGGCGATGGGGAATCCGACGCCACCAGAGGCGTGTCGAGCGACGAGCCCTCTCCAGCCGAGGTCTGGGCGCAGGGCTGCCCTGCCCTGCCCGCCTACTACTGCAACCAGTGGGGGCTGGAAATGGTCAAGGCAGGCCAAGCCTACGCCAAACTTCACACCCTGCCCGGAAGCACCGAGCCCGGCGAGGACGTCGTTCTGGGATTTCTTGATCTAGGACTCGAGAACGACTACGGCCCCCTCGATGGTACCGGATTCCACCCCGCCTTCGGAGACAAGGACATCTTTGAGATCCGCTGGCCCACAATCCCTCCCAATGACGGTTCCCGCGAGACGGACACGCATGGCACATCCGTGGCCAGCGTGGCAGCCGCCGTACCTCTCACCGTAGAGCGCAGCGAAGAGGAGGAGGCTCTTGGAATCTGTCCAGAATGCCCTCTGCCGCCAGAAACCATAGACCGCAGCACTCAGGGGGTGGCACCGGGGGCCACAGTAATTTCGCTGACCTCGTCTGGGTGGCATCCTCGGAGAGACGGGAACTACATGGCAGTGTCGCCTGGCGAGATTCGATTCCGCCAACCTGAATGGCTTGCCTTGGTAGATTCCGCCATTCGGAGTAGCGTCAATATTCTCAATGTCAGCCTGGGCTATGAAGGTATCATCGACAGTTACACCAAGGAGGAGCTGCAGCACGGCTTTGGCGCCGTTGTTCACAGCCTGGCCCAGGCGGACGTCGAGAACGACAAGATGCTGATCGTCTGGGCGGCGGGCAATGCCAACCGAAATTCCTGCCTGAACGACGACGACAGCAAAATTTACAACGACAACTTATGCGTCAACGACCGCATCAATGCCCGTTCCGTCGAGGTGCTGCCAGGCCTTGTAGCGCGCTTCGACGAACTACAGAGCCACATGGCGGCGGTGGTGGCGATTGGCAAAGACGGACGAATCGCATCGTTCTCCAACCGCTGCGGAATTGCCAAGGCCAACTGCATCGCCGCACCGGGCGTCGATGTCCGCGTCGCCTACTTCGGCAACTGGCCCGAGGGCAGCGCCCTGCCGCTTTTCACTCGCCATAACAACTACACCGATTCCGACGGCACCTCGTTCGCCGCGCCCATGGTGACGGGCGGCTTGGCCCTGGTCATGCACCGCTTTCGGGACCAGCTGTACTCGGAGGCAGTGCTGGCCCGGCTCTTCGAGACGGCCAACGATAAAGGTATTTACAGCGACGAGAACGTCTACGGCCACGGCCTGATGGATCTTGACGCCGCCACTGAACCAATCGGCGGTCCAACCATCATCACGGCCCCGGACGTATCGCTGCCCGGCCCCCCGCTTCGCACAACGAGCCTCTCGCTGGGGACGGCGTTTGGCGCCGCGCCGAAGCGGTCGTTAGCAGGCCGCGAGATTGCCGCATTCGACTCGATGGGAGCGCCGTTCTGGCATGACTTGGGCGCACTTGTTGGCAGCGGCGGCAGCGAGGACCTCCAGCAGAAACTGCGCGCCATGCTGGAGCATGAATACTCGCCAGACACCCTCTCCGGCCAGCCGTCGCTTGGTCTTGGCTCTTATGGCCAGCGCGTCCAGCTTGCCTTCGCGGTCGAAGACGGCGTGGGATTCTCAGGCCTGGCTGGCCCCGCCCTTGCCTTATCGCTGTCATCGGCGGACTCGCCGTTAGCCGCCACCGCGTTTTCGTCGGAGGGCACGGGAGGGCCGACGACCGCCACGGGACTCACCCTAGACTGGAAGCCTCTGGGACTGCGCATGGGACTGCTTGCGGAGAGCTCCTCCTCTTTAGGTACCGTGGCCAGCGGCGGATTTGGCCACCTGTCCTCCAGCACGGTCTTCGCCGGCATGGAGCGCGCGGGTCAGGCGGGATCGTGGAATTTGGAGGCCAGCGCAGAAATTGGCGCCGCCATGCCGTCCGCAGGCCATGGAATGCTAGAGACTCTCGACACCATGACGGCATCCCGCCTCGCCCTGCGCGCCTCCCGCGAAGCCGGCCATCTGGGACAAATCAGACTTTCTCTGGAACAGCCGCTGCGCGTCGAAACCGCCCCGGCCTCGTTTCGGGCCCCGGTGGGACGCACCAAGGACGGCAGCGTGCTGCTGGACCGGTGGACGGCGGACCTGGCGCCCAAGGGAAGGCAAGTTGACCTTGGCGCATGGTGGAACGGTGCTTGGCGCCAATCCGGCCAGCTGCGTCTGGGGGCGGTATATTCCCGCCATCCTGGCCACGACGCGGAGGCCCGGCCGTCGCTCTCGCTGCTTGCAGGCTACAGGCTGACTTTTTGAGGAAATTGCCAGATCGCTATCACGTAACTTGCTCAGATGCGCTGCCCAGCGGGCGAAACGTCCACCACTCTACTCCTCTTCATCTCGGCGCGTTCCATTCTTGTGGGAACTCACCGCTGTATTGAACCTAATGGGATCATGCCAGTAGCAGCCGATGCATGTCCCCCGGTACTCCCTATACCCCTTGAATTGCGACACGGCGTAGCCCAGCTGCGTCGCATCGTACCGCATGCCAGTTTCCCTGCATCTCCTGCAATGCTGCCGCTTGGCGGCGTTTGCCGCTTTCGACAATGGCTGAAAGTCTTCCAGCGACTGCTTGTCCATCGCAGAAGCGGGCTTGTCATAAATGCGCCCATCCTTGTGATCGCACTCGGGATTGCTGGTGCCGAGTACTGCACATCGCTGTTTCGCAATCTCGCGCTTTATGTCCGCGCGCACAGACCGCCGACTTGGTAGCTGCTGGAATCCGTGCAGCTCAACCGCTATTATTTTTCCCTTTTCCTTGTGGCGTATTATGTTGTATTGCTTCCCCAGCGCTCCATCCTTTCTGCACCAGTCAGCGCCATTGCCAAAGCCCAAGTCATGGGACTTAAGCTCGTCAATGCCAACCCTTCTTGAAAATCCATCCTTGTCAGGATTCGCTAAGCGCATGAATTTGTCAGGCTTTGAGTCTTGTTTAAATTTAGGTTTCATTTTTCAACCTCGCACGCGCTGCCTTCACATACGCCGCATCCTTATCGCAGCCAACAAACAGGCAATCGTTGCGCAATGCTGCGACCGCTGTGGTACCTGAGCCAAGGAACGGGTCCAGCACGATATCTCCTGGCTTCGCGTGCAGCTCAACCAGTTCCGTGAAAAGGTCAAGCGGCTTCTGCGTGGGATGCACTCGCTTTCCCTTGTGGCGGGGTATGGGGTATTCGAATACCCCATTGTGATACTCGCCTTTGAATGTAGGCTTGCCTCCCTTCACGCCAACGACCGCGATCTCCCTGCTGTTGGACAGATAGGTGGCCTTGCTGTTAAGCGGCACCGGGTTGGTCTTCTGCCACTGGATAACCCGCAGCATCTTGAAACCCGCTTCGGTCATCGCGTCGGCGAGATGCGTGATCTTCCAAATGTCGTAAAACACGACGGCGGTGCCGCCTTGCCGCAGCACGCGATGCATACCCGTCGCCAGTTTGTCCAAGTCAATCTGTACCTTATCCCACTTGCCGAAGTCCATTGATACCGCAAACCGTTGCACGCCGTTCGGTCCTACATTGCTAAACCCGGTTTTACGGCTGATGGTATAGGGAGGGTCGGTAAGCACCAGATCAATAGATCCTGCATCCAATTGACGCATAAACACAGCGAAGTCCTCCCGCTCAATTACAGGAGGGGGATCACCAGCCTTCTTTCTGGATACGCGGTTGCCTCTGACAGTGTCGCTGTGGTGGGCAAGACTCATCGTGACGCCTCCTGCAAAGGGCTATGCACCGCCAAGATCAACTGCCAGCATACGGTGGCAGCGTCACCGAGGGCTGGTTTGGATGCCCCTTGAGACAGCCTCCCTGCCCAATAAACAGCAGACGCCAAGAGATTCCGGCATTACGCGTGGATCGCTCCGCTTCCTGCCGCCAACGCAGCCTCCCGCACCGCCTCGGACAGAGTCGGGTGGGCATGGCAGGTGCGCGCCAGATCCTCGGCCGCGGCGCCGAACTCCATCGCCACGCAGACCTCGTGCACCAGCTCGCCCGCCTCGGGGCCAATGGCGTGCGCGCCGAGTATCTCGTCCGTCTCCCGGTCCGCCAGAATCTTGAAGAAGCCCTCCTTGGCTCCCCGCGACTTGGCTCTCGCGTTGGCCGAAAACGGAAACTTCCCGACCGTGTACGCCCGACCTTCGCTCTTCAGCTCCTCCTCGGTCTGCCCCACGGCCGCAACCTCGGGATCGGTGTAGATCACCGAGGGGATCAGGCGGCGGTTCACATGGCCTCGCTGGCCAGCGATAGTCTCCGCCACCGCGATTCCCTCGTCTTCGGCCTTGTGCGCCAGCATGGGACCTTCGATGACGTCGCCGATGGCGTACACCCCTTCGACCGACGTGCGCCATCCGTCGTCTACCTTGATCCGGCCCGCCTCGTCCAGCGCGAGACCGGCTTCCGCCGCCCCCAGTCCAGACGTGCAGGGCTTTCGTCCCGTTGCTACCAGCACGACATGCGACAGCTGGCGTCCTTCCCTACCGTCCGCGCGGTTCTGAAAGCGTACCTGCGCAGAGGTCTTGCGAATCCGCACCTGGGTCACTGCGCATCCAACGTGGATGACCATGCCCTGCCGCCCCAGCACCCGCCGCAGCGTCCTAGCCACCTCGAGGTCCATGCCAGGCGTGACCTCGTCAAGGTACTCGACGACGGTAACCTCTGAGCCTAGGCGGCTCCACACCGACCCCAGCTCCAGACCGATGACGCCGCCGCCGATGACGGTCAGGGTTTTGGGCACCTTCGACAGCTCCAGCGCACCCGTCGAAGACAGCACCCTGTCCTCGTCGATTTCGATGCCCTCCAGCGAAGCCGGCTCGGAGCCGGTGGCCAGCACGATGGCCTTCGCCTCGGTGACTCCAACGCCTTCCACGTCGAGCCGGCCGGGCCCGGCCAGCCGCGCCCGTCCCTTGATCCACTCGATTCCGTTCTTGCGAAAAAGATACTCGACGCCCTGGGTCAGCTCGCTGACCTGAGCCTGCTTATAGGACTGCATCGCCTTAAGGTCCAGCTGCATCCTCCCCGTGTGAATGCCCATGCCCGGCATCCGGCCCCGAGCCTCGGCATACATTTGGGAGGCGTGCAGCAGCGCCTTGGAGGGGATGCAGCCTACGTTGAGGCAGGTGCCTCCCAGAGTCGCCCGGCTTTCAACCAGCGCCACCTTCATGCCCAGCTGCGCCGCGCGGATGGCGCAGACGTAGCCGCCCGGGCCGCCGCCCACTACCGCCAAATCGTAGCTCATGTCGTTCTCCCTATAGATCGAGCAGAAGAAGCCCCGGACTTTCCAGAGCCTCCTTGACGCGCACCAGAAACGTCACCGCCTCCTTGCCGTCGATGATGCGATGGTCGTAGGACAGCGCCAGATACATCATGGGCCGCGCCACGATTTCGCCGTCGACCACCACCGGACGCTGCTCGATGCGGTGCATGCCCAGAATCGCCGACTGCGGCGGATTGAGTATGGGCGTGGACAGCAGCGACCCGTAGACGCCGCCGTTGGTGATGGTGAAGGTGCCGCCGGCCAGGTCCGCCATCTCCAGGGCGCCGCTGCGGGCCTTGTTGCCCAGTTCGGCGATGGCCGATTCAATCTCGGGCAGCGACATCCGCTCGGCATGGCGCACCACCGGCACCACCAGACCGCTCTCGGTACCTACGGCGACGCCGATGTGGCAGCCGTCGGGGTAGACGATGTCGGTGTCCTCGATGCGGGCGTTTACGGCCGGCAGTTCCTGCAGCGCGCGGACGCTTGCTTTGACGAAAAATCCCATGAAGCCCAGACGGGTGCCGTACCGCTCCTCGTAGGGGTCGCGCAGCTGCCCGCGCAGGTCCATCACGCGAGACATGTCGACGTCGTTGAAGGTGGTGAGGATGGCGGCGGTTTCCTGCGCCTGCTTGAGGCGGCGGGCAATGGTCTGGCGCAGACGCGTCATGCGCTCTCGGCGCTCGCCCTCGCTGAAGGCCGCGGGTTGGGCTGGCGCTGCGGCTGGCGCGGATGGAGCCGGAGGCGGAGCGGCCTGCACGGGGGCCGCCGGAGGAGGAGCGGATGGCGTGGGGGCCGCTGCGGGCGGCGGCGCGGAAACCGGGGACGAGGAAGCCGCCATAGCGTCGGACTTGATGATTCGGCCGCCGCGGCCGGTGCCCGCCACGCTCGCCGGGCTGACTCCCTTCTCGGCAAGAATCTTGCGCGCCGCCGGCGACACCCCGGCTACGGCGGACACGCCCGCCTGGGGGGCGGAAGGCTGCGGTGCGGGAGGCATCTGCGGCGGCGGCGCTGTCGGTGGCGGAGAGGGGGGCGCTGCGGCAGCGGGCTCTGCAGGGGCAGGAGGACTGGACGCGGCGGCTGGTCCGGCATGGACCGTTGCTCCCTCGGCCAGCGTCGCCAGCAGGCTGCCCGGCCCGACGGTGCTGCCCTCCTCGGCGAGGACCGCCTCCAGTACGCCGGCCGCTGGCGACGGCACTTCGAGATTGACCTTGTCGGTTTCCAGCTCGCAGAGGATCTCGCCGTCTGCCACGGCATCCCCCGCCTGCTTGCGCCACGCGCCGACGGTTGCCTCGGTGACCGATTCGCCCAGAGCCGGCACCTGTACTTCAATGCTCATGCTTTCAGCACCTTCCTGTCTCCCGTTTGGACACGTTGTCGCACCGATTGGACGGCAAGTCTAGCGAAGCGCGCGGAATCTCCTAATCCGCCGCCGACGCATCCAGCCGTTATAGCCCGTCACCGCCGGCTACGGGCCTCGTTCGCCAGCGCCGCCACATAGGGACCAAGGTCCTCCGCGACCACAGCGGTACCCTCGGCGTTGGGATGTATGCCGTCCGCCTGGTTGAGATCGCGGTTCAGGGCCACGCCCTCCAGCATAAACGGCTGCAGCGGCACTCCGTAGTCGCGGGCAAGATCCGGGTAGATGGAGTCGAACTCCTCCACATAGCCCGCGCCCAGGTTGCCCCCCGCCCGCATACCAACCAGCAGCACGGGCAGCCCGCGCGCCTGCAGGGCCTCCACCATCGCCGCCAGGTTGGCGCGGGTCTCGGCGGGGGGCAGGCCGCGCAGCATGTCGTTGGCGCCAAGCGCCAGTACCACCGCCTCGGCATCCGGGCCGACCGACCAGTCGAGGCGCATTCTCCCGGCGGCCGTCGTGTCGCCCGAGACGCCGGCGTTGATCAAATGTACTGATTCGCCGCGGGCGTCCAGCCAGGCGCCCAACTGTGGCACCAGCCCTTCCCCGCTCTCCAGACCGAAGCCCGCAACCAGCGAGTCTCCCAGCATGACGATTCGCACCGGCTCGCTGCCCGCCGCCGGACCGGCCGCAAGGAGGAACGCGGCCGCAAGAGACGCGTTCAGCAAGCGCCCGGCGCTGGACAGGACGGCTCTCGCCGCTGCCCGGAATCCGGGACGCGGCCGGTCGCTATGACGCGGTCGGCAAATCAAGGACACGGCAATACTCAAGGGCATCATGCTGCGGCAGAGTACCGCTTCCGGCGGCTCGAATCGCCATCACCGTATTCAGGCGGCAATTCCCCATCAAGGCAGCGCCCGCGCCTCCCAGCGGGTTCCGCCCGCAAAACGACGGAGTCAGGCGGGCGGGAGCGTTATGCTTGCGGAACGGATCAGTCGCCGGCGGCAATTTCATGTCCAGCACCGTACTCGCCTTTGAAGGCGTACAGCTTTCCTTTCCCGGCAAAGGCGCGCCGGTCGACGTGCTGCGCGGCGTCAGCTTCGCGGTCGCAGCCAACGAATCGGTGGCTGTCGTGGGTCCCTCGGGATCGGGCAAATCCTCGCTGCTGATGCTGGCGGCCGGGCTGGAACGGGCCACCGGCGGACAGGTGCTGGCGCTTGGCAAAAACCTGGCGGAGCTGGACGAGGACGGGCTGGCGGCGCTGCGCCGCGGAAACATCGGCATCGTCTTCCAGTCGTTTCACCTGATTCCCACCATGAGCGCCATCGACAACGTCGCCGTCCCGATGGACCTTGCAGGCATGCCCGGAGCCATGCGGCGCGCCCGCGACGCGCTGGAGGAAGTGGGCCTGAAGGAGCGGGCGGACCACTATCCCGCCGAGCTGTCGGGCGGCGAGCAGCAGCGAGTGGCTATCGCCCGCGCCACGGCACCCGAACCATCGCTGCTGCTGGCCGACGAGCCGACGGGCAACCTCGACGGCGATACTGGAGCGGCGGTGGCGGATCTGCTGTTTGGCATCGCCGGGCGCCGCGGCGTCGCCTTGGTGCTGGTGACCCACGACCTTGCCCTGGCCAGCCGGACCGGCCGCACCCTGCGGCTCGCCGATGGCCATGTTTCGGAGTCGGTCAGCTGAGACCCGCCACCGTTCTGCGCATCGCCCGCCGGGATTTTGGCGGCAGCGCCCTGCGGGTGTTCGTCGCCTGCCTGGGACTCGGCGTCGCCGCGCTTGCCGGCGTGGGGTCCGTGCTGACCGCCGTGGAGACCGGACTCCAGCGCTCCGGCCGCGACCTGCTCGGCGGCGACATCGAGCTTCGCCTGGTGCACCGCTTCGCAAGCGACGAGGAGAGAAGCCATCTTTCCGGCCTCGGCGAGCTGTCCGAGATCGTGGAGTTTCGCGGCAACGTCGAAGTCCCCGCCGGCGACCGCGCCTTCGCCCGCATCAAGGCGGTGGACTCGCTCTATCCGCTCTACGGCGAGGTCAGCCTCGACCCGCCGATGCCCCTTTCCCAGGCGCTGGCAGCGGACCCCCTGCCCGGACTGGTCGCCGCGCCCGAACTGGCCGCCCGCCTCGGCCTGCATCCCGGCGACACGGTACAGCTGGGGTCCGGGCGCTACGTATTCCGGGCGAAACTGCTAAGCGAGCCCGACCGCTCGGGCGGGGGCTTCTCCTTCGGTCCCCGAGTGATCGTGCCGATCGAGTCGGCGGTCGATTCTGGGCTGCTGGCGCCGGGCAGCCTGTACTACCCCCACTATCGCCTACGCACAGATCCCGGCCTCGACATCGCCGCCGCGCAGGCGCGGGCAGAAGACCTGTTTCCCGACGCGGGATGGCGGTGGCGCGACCGCAGGTCCGGCGCGCCGGGCGTCGAGCGTTTCGTGCAGCGAATCGGGGCGTTTCTTTCGCTGGTGGCGCTGGCCTCCCTTGCCCTGGGCGGCATCGGCGCCGGCGCCGCGGTGCGCGCCTATCTCCAGCGCAAGACCGCCACTATCGCCATCCTGCGCTCGCTGGGCGCCGGGCGCGGCACCGTCGCCGCGGTGTTTCTGCTTCAGGTGGCGGCGATCGCCACGCTGGGCGTGGCGCTGGGCCTCGTCGCGGGCGGCGGCATAACGCTGGCCGCTGGACCGGCGCTCGCCGCCGTGCTGCCCGTACCGACGGCCTTCGACGTGTATCCAGCGCCGTTGCTGCGCGCCGCCGCCGCCGGCTATCTAACCGCGCTGCTGTTTGCGCTGCCTCCCATCGCCCGCGCCTGCGGCGTATCGGCGGCGGCCCTGTTTCGCGACGAGGTGGCGCCCGCTCATGCGCGAATCAGCTGGCGCTGGCGCGCCGCCATGGCTCTGGCCGCGGCCATGCTGCTGGGAATCGCCTACGCCTTTTTCGGCGACCCGCTTCTGGTCACGTGGTTTGCGGTCTTCTTCGCGGCGACGCTGGTTGCACTGGCCTTCCTTGGCGAGGGCGTCGCCCGCGTCGCCCGCCGCGTGGCGCCCGCCATCGGCCTCCCTCCCCTGCGCCGCGCCCTGGCGCAGATCGGCGGGGCTGGCGGAGACGCCCGAGGCATCGCCGTTTCGGTGGGAACCTCCATCGCGATACTCGTGGCCGTGGCGCTCACCGAGTACGGCCTGCGCGGCGCCATCACCTCGCTGTCCGGCGGCGACCCTCCCGACTACTTCGTGCTCGACATCCCCAATGACCGGCTCGACGCGTTTCGCGAGACTGCCAGCGCCGCGGGCCGCGCCGAAACGGCGCCCATGCTGCGCGGCTTCGTAACTGGCCTCAACGGCGTACGGGCTGCGGAAGCCGAGATCCACCCCGATGCCGACTGGGTGCTGCGCGGCGACCGCGGCATGACGTACGCTGCCCGCCAACCCGAGGACGCCCGGCTTGTCGCCGGCAGCTGGTGGCCCGAGGACTACAGCGGCGACCCGTTGGTGTCGTTTTCCGCTGAATCGGCCATCGGCCTCGGCCTTGACGTAGGATCGACGGTCACGGTCAACGTACTGGGCAGGCCGCTGACCGCGACCGTGGCCAACCTGCGCGAAATCGAATGGCGCGGCCTTGGCATGAATTTCCTGATGGTGTTCAACCCGGCCGCGCTGTCCGCCGCCCCCCACACCCACATCGCCACGACCTACCTCCCGGACGACAGCGCCGACGGCTTCCTGCGCGCCCTTGCCGAGTGCTGCCCGGAAGCGACCGCGGTGTCGGTGCGGGAGGGGGTCGAGTCCGTGCGCGTCACGCTAGGCCAGATCGCGGCGGCCGCCCTGTGGGGCAGCGGCGTCACCCTGATGACTGGATTCGCCGTGCTGGCTGGCGTGGCCGCCGCCGGACAGCGCCGCCAGCTGTACGAAAGCGCCATCTTCAAGGCTTTGGGGGCCAGCCGCCGCGAAATCCTGGCGGCCATCGCCCTCAAGTGGTCGGTGCTGGGCGCCTCGGCGGCCGTGATTGCACTGGCGCTGGGCGCAGGCGGAGCCTGGGCGGTGCTGCGCTTCGTGATGGAGACGGAGTTTTTGTTCTCGCTCCCGGTTGCCGCCCTCACCGTGCTGGCCGGCGCGGGCGCAAGCCTGGTTGCAGGCGTGGCGTTCGCGGGTTCGGCGCTGCGCGCCTCCCCGGCTTCCCTGCTGCGTGCGCGAGACTGACCGCAGAGACTTGCAGCTGGCGGGAAGCTGCGCTATATATAGTGGTGCGCAAGTGTGCGCCAGAAACAGGGAGATTGTAACCATGGTCGACTTCTTCAACCGTCAGGCACAGGCGGCTTCCGCCCATGCCGATTACGCTGGCGTCGAAATCGATGCCGGCCTTCGCTCCTACATGGGGCGCGTCTACCAGCTCATGGCATGCGCCATGGCGGTTACTGGCGTGGTCGCCTGGGCGATCAGCACAAGCCAGGAACTGCTCTTTCTTCTGCACGGCACGCCGCTGCGCTGGGTCGTGATGCTGGCGCCGCTGGGCATGGTGTTCCTGTTCGCCGGCGCCATCCACCGCATGCGGGCATCCACCGCGCACATCGTGTTCTGGGTGTTTGCGGCGCTGATGGGGGCGTCGATCTCCTACATCTTCGTGGCCTTCACCGGCCTGTCGATCGCCCGTACGTTCTTCGCCACGGCCGCCGCGTTTCTTGGCCTGAGCCTCTACGGCTACGTCACCAAGCGCAACCTGACGGCGATGGGCTCGTTCATGTTCATGGGCCTGATCGGCATCATTGTCGCCTCGATCGTCAACATCTTCCTCCAGTCCTCGGTGCTGCATTTCGCGGTATCGGCGATTGGCGTCATCGTGTTCGCCGGCCTCACCGCCTACGACACGCAGAACATCAAGAACACCTACCTGACGATGCGCGCCGGCGGCGGCATGGCGGGAGAGGTCGAGGCGAAGTCGGCGATTTCCGGCGCCCTGCGGCTGTATCTCGACTTCATCAACCTGTTCATGTTCCTGCTGCAGTTCATGGGCAACCGCCAGTGACCCTGTCCTGACGTGGACAGCGGCGGAGCGCGTGGATGGACCGCCACGCCAGGCTGAAGGAAAAATTTGACGGCATCGAATCCAGGCTCAAGGACGAGGACGGCAGCCGCCTGCGGCGGGCGCTGAGCTGGCTGGAGCGCGCCGAGAGCGCGCCCGCCAGCGAAACGGACGAGCGGTTTCTGTTCTTCTGGATCGCCTTCGCGGCGGCCTATGTTGTCGGTCAAAGCCAGCGGCGCGAGAACGATACGGAGTTCTCGCTGTCGGCCGGTTTCCTTAAGCGCATTGCCAGCGCGGACCGTGTCGGCCTGCTCGAGCAGCAGCTCGACTACATGTCGGACTCCGTCAAGCTGCTGGTGGACAACCCCTACGTCTACGGGCCTTTCTGGTCAGACTGGGAGAGCTGGGAGCGGTCGTTCGCCAAAGACAACAAGCAGCTGCAGGACGCGCTGAGCAGCCGCAACGCCGAGCAGTGCATCTATCTGGTGCTCCGGCGGCTGCATGTGCTGCGCAACCAGATCGTCCATGGCGGCGCGACCCTCCGCAGCTCCCACAACCGCAAGCAGGTCAAGGACGGCGCCAAGATCATGAGCCATCTGGTGCCGGCAATTCTGGCAATCATGCTGGACCACCTTTCGGTCTATCCCGACGCGGGATGGGGCGCCATCCCCTATCCCCGGGTCAGCGACCTGCCCAATCCGCCCAATCCGACGCCGCCAGCAAACGGCTGACCCTGACCGCGGCGCGGCGCCGCGGGGTGGCGAGTTCGCCAGGCGCTCTGCGCCATGTCTCGCAAGTCACTGCCAGAGACTGGAGATGGGCACGGCGGTCATGCCTTCCCGCATAATCTCGACCCTGTCACCGTCGTACAGGACAATGCCCTGCACAAACCTGTCGCCACAGGCTTCCTTCAGCCGCCGCATGCCTCCGTATTCGTTCACCCCTACGCGGCTGGCAGCCTTGACCTCGATGCCGACGACGCGGCGTCTCGAGTCCTCGATGACCACGTCGACTTCCCGCTTTTCCTTGTCGCGGAGATGGTAAAAACGGTGCCGCTCTCCGCTCCAGCTGGCCATCTTCATCAGTTCCGAAAGGACGAACGTCTCCAGAATCGGCCCAAACGTCGACCGGTCCCGGGCGACCACCGCAGGCCCGACTCCCAGAATTGCGGACAGCAGTCCCGCATCCAGAAAGTGCAGCTTCGGCGTTTTTGTCAGCCGCTTCAGCCGGTTGCTGTACCAAGGGCGAAGAGTCTTCAACAGATAGACGCTTTCGAGGATGTTCTTGTATCGCCGCGTCGTGACGTGGTTCATTTCCAGCGCCGATCCGATGCGCGAGCAGTTCACCAGCTGCCCTGAATACTCGGCCAGCACGCGAGTCAACTTGGACAGCTGGCCAATCTGGTCGACCCGCATCGAATCGGGTACTTCGCGGCGGATGACTGTATCCAGATAGTCGAGGTGCCATTCCCGCTGGGCACCCCATTGACCAAGCTTCAGCGCCTCCGGGTAGCCGCCTGCGAGCACTAGGTCGACCAGGTCCGCGCCCGTCACAGGGTCACTGGCTTCAGGGGCCTCGCCCTGAAACACCGACTCCAAGAATGTTCCCTGCCCGCCCCGTATCTCGACTTGGGACAGCGGCAGAAGCAGGACGAGGCTCATGCGTCCAGCCAGCGAGTCTGCCACCCGGGGCAATGTCAGGAGATTCGCTGAACCGGTCAGCAAGAACCGTCCCCAGCGCGTGTCCATATCCACCAGGCGCTTGATCTCCAGCAGCAGATCCGGCGCACGCTGTACCTCGTTGACGATTGCGCGGTCCACACCCTTCATGAACTTTACTGGGTCGGCTATTGCTTCCGCACGGATGTTTTCGTTGTCCATCGTCAGATATGGCATGTCATGGCCCGCAATCTCCTGTACCAGCGTGGACTTGCCAGCCTGCCGCGGCCCGGTGACCAGCGTAACGCGGGAACGTCCCCTGGCGTCTTCGATTCGCCTGCGCGCGTATCTCGGGTACATGTCCACCTCTCGTATCGCCGTTCCGCTGCCCGCGGGTTGCCTGCCACTTGCCCGCTTCGCCAGCACCGGCCTATAAGATGAGGATGACTGATTGAAAGATCAAGTGCGACCATCTGAAATTTTGCATCCGACCAATTGAAAGTTTTCCGACTCGCCGATACCCCGCGGATGGCAGCAGCACCGCAAGTCATGGAAAAATAGTGTTGTTTTACAAAGCTTTTTATCTTCCAAGGAGCACTATTCGCAGAAATCTGAAACACGGCTGATTGAAATATTGCTTCCGACCATCTGAAAATATGTATCCGACTGATTGAAATTCTGCTTCCGATCATTTGAAACTTCGCAGCCGCCCCCCGCCTCTTCCTCTTCGGGGACGGCACCGCCGCCCTACGGCCACACTAGTCTCTTGGGCCTACCTGCCCGCGGTCCAGCAGCAGATGGTCAAACACCACGCATGCCACCATCGCCTCGCCCACCGGCACCGCCCGTATCCCTACGCAGGGGTCGTGGCGGCCCAGCGTGCTCACCTCGGTCTCCTTGCCGTCCATATCGACCGTCCGGCGCGGCAGCCGTATCGACGACGTCGGCTTCACTGCAAACCGCACCACGACATCCTGCCCGGTGCTGATGCCGCCGAGGATTCCCCCGGCGTGGTTGGACAGGTACTGCGGCCCGTGTTCCCCGACCCGCATCTCGTCGGCGTTCTCGCTGCCGCGCAGCCGCGCCGCCTCGAAACCCGCGCCAATCTCCACCCCCTTGACCGCGTTGATCGACATCGCCGCGGCCGCCAGATCCTGGTCGAGCCGGGCGTAAATGGGCATTCCAAGCCCGGCCGGCAGGCCCTCGGCCCGCACCTCCACCACCGCGCCCACCGAGTCGCCCTCGCGGCGCAGGCTGTCCAGCATCGACTCCCACTCGGCCACCACCTTCGCGTCGGGAGCGTTGAGGTCGTTGCGCTCCACCTCCTCCCAGTCCCAGCGGGCGCGGTCGACGGCGACGTCTCCCATCTGCACCAGCGCTCCCCTTATCCGCGCTTCGGGCGCCAGCTGCGCCAGACCCGCCCGGGCCACGCCGCCCGCCGCCACCGCCATGGCGGTCGCCCGCGCCGACGCCCTGCCGCTGCCGCGGTGGTCGCGGATGCCGTACTTGCTCTGATAGGTGACGTCGGCGTGCCCCGGCCGGTAGAGCCGGGCGATGTCGTCGTAGTCGCGGCTGCGGGCGTCCTCGTTGTCGATGGCCAGTCCGATGGAGCAGCCCGTGGTCACGCCCTCATGGACGCCCGACAGGATTCGCACCCGGTCCGCTTCGCGGCGCTGCGACACGTGGCGCGACTGGCCGGGGCGGCGGCGGTCCAGCCACTTCTGGATCCAAGCCTCGTCGAGGGGTATGCCGGGAGGGCATCCATCCACCACGCAGCCGATGCTTGGCCCGTGGCTCTCCCCCCAACTGGTGAATCGAAACAGCCGGCCGAAACTGTTGCCGGACATCTAGGAGTCGTGCTTGACCGGTTTCCACAGCCTGCGGTTCGCGGCGTAGAGCAGGCCCGCCAGCAGCACCAGAATCACGATGTTGCGCAGGCCGGCCGACTTGCGCTCCATCATCTTCGGCTCGGCCGCCCAGGTCAGAAACGCCGTCACGTCCTCTGCCATCTGGCCGACGGAGGCCGGCGAGCCGTCCTGATACTCGATCAGGTCGTCAAACAGCGGCGGCGCCATGGCGATGGCGTTTCCGGCGAAGGTGCGGTTGTAGTAGAGGTCGCCTACGTCGACGTCGTGCGGCGGCGGGTCCTCGTAGCCGGTGAGCAGCGCGTAGAGGTACTCGGGACCGCCTCCGCCTGAGAAAATCTGCTTGAGGATCCCATGGAAGCCCGTGCGGGACTTGGTGATCAGGGACAGATCCGGAGGCAGCGCTCCGCCGTTGGCCGCGGCCGCCGCCTCGTCGTTGGCGAAAGGCGAAACGATTCCGTCGGAAGGCTTGGCCGGGCGCTCGAACATGTCGCCCTCGCTGTCGGGTCCGTCCACCACGGTGAAGGCGGCGGCGATGGCCTTGACCTGCTCCACGCTGAACTCCGGTCCGCCATGGTCGCCTAGGTTGCGGTAGTAGAGGTGCTTGATGCCGTGGCAGGCCGCGCAGACCTCGCTGTACACCTGCCAGCCGCGCTGCAGCTGGGCCTGGTCGAAGCGGCCAAGCGGCCCCTCGAACGAGAAGTCGAAGTCCGGCACCTCGCCGCCGCCACCCGCAGCCTTCGCCGGCGAGGCGAAAAGCGCTCCGGCCACCAGCGCCGCGGCCATCACCGCTGTTAAGAGATTCACGCCTCGGTCTCCCTGTGCTTGGCGCGGAAGTCCGCGTCAATGCTGTCCGGGCGCGGCTTCGGAGTCTCGATCAGGCCGACGATGGGCATCACCAGTAGGAAGTGGGCGAACCAGTACGCGGTGGCGATGCGCCCGACCAGCAGATACACCCCCTCGGCCGGCTTGGCGCCGATGTACATCAGCACGATGAAGTCGATCCCCAGCACCCAGAACCACCAGCGATAGACCGGGCGGTAGCGCGCCGAGCGCACCGCTGAAGTGTCGAGCCATGGCGCCAGGGCCAGCAGGCCGATGGAGCCGAACATGGCCACCACACCGAGCAGCTTGTCGGGAATCGAGCGGAGGATGGCGTAGAACGGCAGGAAGTACCACTCCGGCACGATGTGCTCGGGGGTCTTCAGGGGGTTGGCCTCGACGTAGTTGTCCGGGTGGCCCAGATAGTTGGGCATGAAGAACACGAACACGGCGAACACCACCAGCACCAGCACCACCGCGTAGAGGTCCTTGACGGTGTAGAACGGGCTGAACGGCACGGTGTCGTCCTTGACCTTCTCCGGACGCACCTCGACGCCGGTCGGGTTGCTGTTGCCCACCGTGTGCAGGGCCCAGATGTGCGCCGCCACCAGCGCCGCCAGCACGAAGGGCAGCAGGTAGTGGAGCGCGTAGAAGCGGTTGAGCGTGGGGTTTTCGACTGCGAAGCCTCCCCACAGCCAGGTGACGATCTCGTCGCCCACCAGCGGCACGGCGGAGAAAAGGTTGGTGATCACCGTCGCTCCCCAGAAGCTCATCTGGCCCCAAGGCAGCACGTAGCCGAGGAAGGCCGTGGCCATCATCACCAGGTAGATCAGCACGCCGACGATCCACAGCAGCTCGCGGGGCTCCTTGTAGGAGCCGTAGTAGAGGCCGCGGAAAATGTGCAGATAGACCGCAATGAAGAAAAACGAGGCGCCGTTGGCGTGGATGTAGCGCATCAGCCAGCCGCTGTTGACGTTGCGCATGATGTGCTCGACGGAGGCGAAGGCGTGGTCCACGTGCGCCGTGTAGTGCATCGCCAGGACGATGCCGGTGACGATCTGGATGGCGAAGAAGACCGTGAGCACCGCCCCGAACACCCACATCCAGTTGAGGTTCTTGGGAGTCGGGAAGGTCTGCATGTGATGGCTGAGACCGAGCACCGGCATGCGGCGTTCGATCCAGCGGGCAAGAGCCGACTTCGGCTCGTAATGGTCCTGCGGTAAAGCGCCCATGGAGGATCAGCCCAGCTTAAGCAAGGTATCGGACAGGAAGGCCGCCGGCGGTATGGCCAGGTTTTCGGGGGCCGGTCCCTTGCGAATGCGCCCGGCCGAGTCGTAGTGCGACCCGTGGCACGGGCAGAACCATCCGCCGTACTCGCCCGAAGCCTCGCCGATGGGTACGCAGCCCAGATGGGTGCAGACGCCAACCATCACCAGCCACTCGCCGGCCTCGTCGATGGCCCGGTTGGCGTCGACGGCCGCCGCGCCTTCCTCGATGTTGGCGTTGCGGGCGGACCTGTCGGGTAGCTCTTCCACCGCCACCTCCCGCGATTCGCTGATCTCGGCCTCGGTGCGGCGGCGGATGAACACCGGCTTGCCGCGCCACTTCACGGTGATCTGCATCCCCGGCTCCATGTCGCCGACGTCCACCTCGATGGCCGCCAGCGCCAGCACCGAGGCGTCCGGATTCATCTGGTCGATGACCGGCCACACGGCCGCGCCCGTGGCGACAGCCCCGACCGCTCCGGTTGCCACATACAGAAAGTCCCGACGGCCGCCGTCGGCGATGGGTTCAGCCACGCGTAAATCTCCCGACCGCTCTTCGACGGCAGTGCAAGAGAATTAGCCCCCTATTGCCCGATGCGCAACCTCACTCTCCGGCCCGCCGCTTGACCGGTCCGGCGCAGAGCCTATCCCTACGCTATGAAACACCGCCGCGACGACATCCCTCCCGGACTGCCGGAGGACGCCGAGGCCCGCCGCGGCCAGGCCGTGGAGACGTTCGGCGCGCTGCGCGACGCGATCTGCGCCCGCTGCGAGGCCATCGAGGACAGCCTGGACAGCGGCCTCCACGCCAGCCTGCCGCCGGGGCGGTTCGAGCAAACGGCCTGGAAGCGGCCCGGCGATTTGGACGCCGAGGCCGGCGGCGGAGTGATGTCGATCATGCGCGGCCGGGTGTTCGAGAAAATCGGCGTCAACGTCTCCGAGGTGCACGGCCAGCTGCCCGCAGAGCTGGCCCGCGAGATGGGCCAGACGGAGTTCTGGGCCACCGGCATCTCGCTGGTCGCCCACATGCGCTCGCCCCGCATTCCCGCCGCACATATGAACGTCCGCCACATCATGACCGACCGCTGGTGGTTCGGCGGCGGCGGCGACCTGACCCCCGTGGTGGCGGCGGACGAGGACACCGAGACGTTCCACGCGGCCTATCGCGCCGCCTGCCAGCGGCATGGCGACGACCTCTACCCCGCCTACCGCGACTGGTGCGACGAGTACTTCTACCTGCCCCACCGCCAGGAGCCGAGGGGCGTCGGGGGAATCTTCTTCGACTACCGCAACACCGGCGACTGGGATGCGGACTTTGCCTTCGCCCGCGACGTCGGCGAAGCGTACCTCGAGGCCCACCCGCCCATTGTCGAACGGCGCATGGCCGAGACCTGGAGCGACGACGAGCGGCAAAGGCAACTGGAGCGGCGGGGAAGATACGTGGAGTTCAATCTGGTCTACGACCGCGGCACCCGCTTCGGCCTGCTGACCCGCGGCAATCCCGAAGCCGTGCTGATGTCGCTGCCTCCGCTGGCAGCCTGGCCCTGATTCGCCTCAGTTGAGAGCGAGGTCGTCGAACAGCATCGCCACGCCGCATCCCGCCAGCAGCAGCCCCATGGTCACCGCGAAGACCCGCTGGCGGCGGCCGGTGGTCAGAATGCGCCCGACGCGCTCGCCGAACGTCGTCCAGCCGAAGCCCGAGGTGAAGCCCAGCGCCCCGAACACGCCCGCGCAGACGGCCGATTCAAGCAGCGGCGCGGCGCCGGTTACAAACAGCGCTGAGACCGAGATGCACATGCCCCATGCCTTGGGGTTGATCCACTGGAACGCCGCCGCCTCGTGGAAGCGAAACGGACGGCCGCCGTACACCGTCCCGGCCTCCACCGGCGGCGCGCTGGCCACCCGCCAGGAGATGTAAAGGATCACGGCGGCGCCCACGTAGCGCAGCACCTCCTGGATCAGGGGCTCGGCGCGGAACGCCTCTCCCAGGCCCAGCGCCACGGCGAACAGCATCACGCCGAAGCCGAGGGCGACGCCGCAGATGTGCGGCACCGTGCGGCGGATACCGTAGCGCGCGCCGGACCGCGCCAGCAGGAGGTTGTTGGGGCCGGGCGTCCACAGCGCCGCCAGCGCGAACACCGCCAGCGCCGCCAGGCGGGCGGCGTCAGGCACCACCTTCCTCCCGCAGCGCCGCCAGCAGCGCGTCGCGGTCCGGCTCCAGGTCTCCCTCCAGCCACAGCGCCTCGGCACGCGCCAGCGCCCTGCCCAGCTCCGGTCCCTGCTTCCAGCCGGCCTTCAGCAGATGCTTGGCCTCCAGCGGACGACTAGCGTCGCCGCCTCGCTCCGCTTCCTCCAGACGCCTTTCCAGGCCATCGCGTTTCGCCCGCCCGGCCGCGGTCTCCACCAGCAGCGCGTCCTGCGCCGAGTGGCCGCCAAATCGGTAGCCCCGCTCCAGGGGGGAAGCCTTGGAGGTGTACGCCCGCTCGAGCGCGGTCAGGGACTTTAGTTCCCATCCGGCAAGGCTCAGCCTTTCGGCCGCCAGCGTCGCGTCTCCCCTGTCCACCGCCAGCCAGCGGCGCTGCCAATTGGAATCGACGTCCAGCTCGGACTCCAAAGCAAGCAAACTCTCGATGAAGGAGAGATCCGCCATGGGCAGGATCTCCGCCAGCACGCCCTGCCGCTCGGCCGCCGCCAGCGCCCTGCAGGGATTCGGGGCGCCCAGCAGTTTGCGCGTTTCCAATCCGACCCTTTGGCGGGAGAGATTTGCCAGCATCCCGCGCAGATGGCCGCAGGCCGCGTCCGCCTCCGAATCGGGATCTCCCTCTCCGTAGATGGCGAAGAACCGGTAGAAGCGCAGAATGCGCAGGGCGTCCTCGCAAATGCGCGACTCCGGATCGCCAACAAACCGCACCCTGCGGGCAAGCAGGTCGGGCATGCCGCCCAGCGGGTCGTGGACCCGGCCGTCGGGGTCGGCGTACAGGGCGTTCATGGTGAAGTCGCGGCGGCGGGCGTCGGCTTCCCAGTCGACGCCGTACGACACCACGGCCCAGCGGCCGTCGGTTTCGACGTCCTCGCGCAGGCTGGTGATCTCGAAATGCGCCCCCTCGCCCGGCAGCGCCATGACCGTGCCGAACTTGATGCCAAATTCCCGGTACGGAATCTCCGCCCCTTCGAGCAGCCGGACGGTCTCCGTCGGAGGAACGTCCACCGCCAGGTCCACGTCGCCGGGCGCTTCGCCAAGCAGGGCATTGCGCACGCATCCCCCCACCAGCCGAATGGTCGCCCCGCCAGCGGTCATGGCGGCGAATACGGCGTCGAGCTGCTCGGTACGGAAGCCGCTCGGATCGATTCTGGCGGGAGTCACTCGCCTCTCTCAATAACGGGCGGGTCATAGGGCGCCTGACCGGGGCGGTTGTCGATGACCGCCAACGCAATGAGCGCCGTGATGGCCAGCAGGCAGCCCACCACGCCCAGCGCGAACACCGGCGCGCGCTGCCAGAATCCCCCCTGCACGATCACGCCCTCCTCCTGGCGGCGGCGGCGCAGGGCGTCCGCCAGCGCGTACACCAGATAGGGCAGCAGGATCATCGCCAGGGTGATGAAGACTTGGCGCAGCATGTGTCCCCCCGATGCCTCAGCTCTCCAGCAGGTCCGAAAACGACTTCAGGATGCCCGCCGTCGCTCCCCATATATGGTACCCGGCGTAGGGTATCGCATAGTACCGCCGCAGCTGTCCGCCAATCTCCACGTTTTCGCTGCGCCGGTTGCGCGGGTCGACCGCGAAGGCCAGCGGCACGGTGAACGCCTCCGCGACCTCGCGGCTGTCAACCGCCGGCTCGAAGCCGCCCGACACGAACCCGACAAACGGATGGATCAGGTAGCCGGTGCCGGTGGCGTGAAGGGGCAGCGCTCCAGCCACCTCGACCTCATCGGGATTCAGGCCGACTTCCTCCTGCGCCTCGCGAAGCGCGGCCCCAAGGGGATCCTCGTCGCGGTCGTCGATTCTCCCGCCGGGAAAGCTGATCTGCCCCGCGTGGTCCGCAAGCCCCTCGGCGCGGCGGGTCAGCAGCACGTCCATCCCGCCATCCCGGACGAGGAGCGGGCAGAGGACGGCGGCCGGACGCAAAGAGGTGTTCTTGACGCGTACCGCGGGCGCCGGTCTTGCCAGTGCGCGGCGCACGGCCTCCCGCTGCTGCTGGCCGGTCATGCTTCGTCGCCCGCCGGCGCCAGCGCAAAAAACATGCCCGACGACCGCACGCCATGCCAGAGCGCGCCGTCATGCACGCCTGCCTCCACCCACTCGGCCATGCGGTGGTAGCAGGCGCGGCCGATTCGAGCTTCCAGCCCTCCCCGCACCCGTACGTAGGGAGGCGGCGCGCCGCGCTCCGCGGCGGCGCCCAAAGAAATGGGATGGCCGCTGTCCGCCACCACCCGGTCGCCGACATTGGTGGCGAACTCCAGCCGCTGGTCCGGACCGGGGCTGTGGACATCGACATCGACCGCGACGAACGGCGCGTCCTCGACCCGTATCCGCCAGCGCTCCACTGGCGTAACCAGCACGTAACTGCCGTCCTCCTCGCGGCGCAGGATGGTCGAGAACAGCCGCACCATAGCGGGCCGGCGGATGGCGCCGCCGCGGTAGGACCAGCTGCCATCGCGGTGGATGCACATGTCGAGGTCGCCAAGCAGCGGCGGATTCCACCGCTCCACGGGAGGCAGTCCCCGCCGGGCGGCGTCAAGCAGCCTGCTGGCAACCCTGTCCGGCTTCGCGTCCATGCCGTCTCCCCCGGCGTAGTTGACGGCGGTCAATGCGCCGTCCGTCCCGTTGGATATAGTGCCGCAGCTGCCAGCGCACCAAACTGGCTGGCTTGTCTGTCTGCCCCCGAGGGGGATGTCACCAGTATCGGGAGAAACTGCATGCCCTTGCTACCTACGGCCTTTGCGGCCTCGATTATCGTCACCGCCAGTCTCGCCATCGCGCCGGCGCACGCTCAGGAAACTCAGGAAACCGAGGAAACTCAGGAGGCTTTGGTAGGCGACGCCGAAAAGGGCGCCAAGATCTTTCGCCGCTGCGCCGCCTGCCACAAGGTTGGCGAGGGCGCCAAGAACGCGGTGGGCCCGATACTCAACGGCATCGTCGACGCCCCCTTCGGCGCCGTCGAGGGCTTCAAGTACTCCGACAGCCTGCTGGAACTAGCGGCGGAAGGCCGCATCTGGGACGCGGCCACGCTTGACGCCTATATGGCAAAGCCCCGGGATGTAGTACCAAAAGGCAAGATGGCGTTTGCCGGACTCAGGAAACCCCAGGACCGGGCGGACGTCATCGAGTACCTTAGGCAGTTCGAAGCCGAGTAAGCTCTGGCGGCGCGTCGTGCATCCAGCCGCGCGCTGCTGACACAGCCTCGTACCTCGAGACGTAGCGGGCCGAGGCGGCGAAGTACGGGACATCCGCGAGTGCCTCCGCCGAGCGGGCGCTGGTTGGGCCAGGCGACTGCAACCTCCCAGAGAATGCATGGTGGGAACTACCATGCTCCACACCATGCGGCTGCCGCCACCTGACCCGCCGCCAACATTGCCGGATTCCCGCCCTTTGGCAAGCGACATGCCGCTCCGCGCCGCCCGATACAACCTGGTCCGCGCCAGTGCGCAGTCTGCCGATAGAACAAGCGGGCTGGCCCGCCGACACGCCTAGAAACGGTCGATCAGCCTCTCCAGATACTCGCGCTCGTCCCTCTGTCGGGTGCGGTCCCCTGCCCGGCGGCGGATCTCCTCGTACAGCTGGCGCGCGCTGTAGCCGCCCTCGCTGCCGATGACCTCGACGTCGCCGAAGGGATTGCGGCCACGCATCATCCGGCCTAGCGGATCGGTCTGAAACCCGTCGCCATTGCCCTGTACGCCAGCGGCGACGCCTTGGCCCATCTGCTGCTGCATCCACTCGAGCTGGGCGCCGCGCAAAGTCTGTGCGGCCTCCATCTGCGGTCCCAGCGCTTCGCCGGCCTGGCCCTGGCCCAAAGCTCCCAGCGCGCGCTCCATCGCCTCGCCCGCCTGGCCAAACCGCTCCATAATTGCCGCGCCGGCTTCGCCGCTCTGCTCGCCAAACTGCTCCGCCAGCTCGGCCAGGCGGTCCATCAGCTCCTGCTGCCGCCGCTGGAGCTCCTCCAGCGACATGGTCTGGCCCTGGCCGCCCTGCTCCTGCAGGCGCTGCGTCTCGTCGGCCAGCTCCATCTGCTCCCGTATGAGGCTGCTAAGCTCGCTGTCCTGCGGCATCCGAAGCTGGCCGGTCGCCTGCAGGTTCTCCAGCAGTCCCTCCAGCTGCGACAGCATCCGGCGCGCCGCTTCCCGCTGTCCCAGCGCGGCGTCCCGTTGAAGCTCCTCGAGAAGCTGGTCCAGCGCGCCGTCGTCGATGGCCTCGCCCTCCGCCATCTGGCCTTCCTGATTGACTGCCTCGCGCAGATACTCCGCGATCGCCTGCCGCAGTTCCTGCATGAGGCGGGCGATCTCGGACTCGGGGGCGTTTTCAGCCAGAGCATCCTCCAGCTCCGTAATCGCGTCGCGCAGGCGTTCCTGCGCCTCGGCGAACTCCCCCTCTTCAAGGCGCAGCGTCGCGCTCCAAAGGAGGGCGAGAACGCCGTCCATCTCGCCCTTCTCGAAGCCGTCGCCAATCATGCCGTCGATGCGATTGGCCGCGACCCTAGCTGCCAGGTATGGCACCTTGTCTTCGAAATACTCGTGCGGCCGCCGAATGAGTGCATCCATAATGTCCAGCGTCTCGGCCGCGTCTCCAGCGTCGCGGCCAACCGCCAGACTCAGGCGCTGCTCGGCAAAGGACGCCGCCATGGGCTCCTCGAAGCTGCGCTGCGGCAGCTGGAACGCGATCCTCTCCGTGCTGCCTGTCTGGCCGGCGTCATCCTCGACCCAAAGCGTGATGTACGCATCGGATCCAGCCCAGGGATGCGCGGTCAGGTCGCGGATCGCGAATTCCTCGCTCTCGGTGACTCGCCCGAACGGAACGGCAAGAGACAGCTCGATGGGGTCAAGGCGCAGCAGGCGCTCGTCCAGCGATCCGGCCGCCTCGATGACAGCCCAGGCCCGCGCGGCGCCGTAGTCGTCGCGCACCCTGTAGGCAAAGCTCAACGCATTGCTGCGGGCGGCCGCCGGCAGCGCGGTAAAGGCTATTTCGGGTGGCGTGTCGGGCCGGACGAGAAAATTCCAGGCGGCCGTCTCGCGTCCGTTGGCGCGAAGGGAAACGCGGGAGTCCAGCTCCAGCTGCCAGACCACGCCATGCGACTGCTTGCCGAAGGTGGTGAAACTCTTGACTCTGGGAGAGCCCGCTTCCGAAACGCTGACCAGCTCTGGCGGCGACCGGGCGCCAAAGGTCCTGATCTCAAGGGTGGAGCCGCCTGGAAGCGGCTCGTCGAGCGCAACCGACGCGCCCTGCGTGAGATAGATGGGAGCAACGCCCGTGTAAGCCGGCGGCTCGATCCATGCTTCGACGCTGACCTCGACGCTGGCGCCCCACGCCTGCTGCGAAAGATCAGGCTTCAGAGACTGTCCCAGCCTCGGCGCCCAGTCCGAGCCCGAGTAGACCAGCGCCGCGGCGAGAAGCAGAATGGATGCGGCACGAAGCGCCCAAGGGTCGCGGCGGGCCAGCGCGAAGTCTGGCGGTTGGGGCTGCAGCCCCCTTGCTTCCTGCAAAGCGCGCCGACGATGAATCCCCCAAGCCGCCAGCGCGAACGAATCATCCGCGCCAATGGCCGGACGGTCAGCAAGGGTCGAACAGGGCTGAGTTTCCGCCTGCCGGTCCAGCCGCGTCCGCGCCTCGCGGCCGCTTGGCAGGCGCCAGACGCGAACGCCCCGGGCCAGAAAGGCCAGAAACGCCCCGCCAAGCAGCGCCAGCGCCGCAAGATGCAGCCAGCCGCCCGCCATCGGAAGCAGGCCGGACACGCCGAGAGCAAGGGCCGCTAGAAGCAGGCTTGCCGTCGGCCAGAACCCCTGCGCCAGCCGCTCCGCCGCCAGCGTCAGCCGCGAAAGCAGGACCAGCCGATCCAGTTTTGGTTCTTGGCGCGGCGCCATGTTTCCCTCTCCACGCTGCCGAACGTAGATGTTTAGCAGATTCTGCGGCCGAATTGCACCGCACTGCCGCCAGCCGTGTCAAGCAGCTCTGCTGCTTCGTTTCTGCCAAGGAGCCTGTCCCAGCATTGCCGAATCTGCCCGGATTGAGTGGGACCGAGCAGGCCAACGCCATCAGGGTGCCGCGAATCCGATTCGGGCTGGAAAGCCGCCAGTCGGCCAGAGAATTTCCGGCAGCAGGTATTCTGTCCAAGAAACCGCAGAGTCCGGGCAGAAGGAGGCGGCCGCCGGTCTTTGACTGGAGGGCTATGGGTGGAATGCCGTTGCACCGCCCATAGCAGCAAGCAAGTCACAGTTGCGGAACGGCGACCCCTCCCTGTACTGGATTGCCGGGACGGATTGCTAGGCCGATATGTCCAATGCGCTGGTATCAGGGGCGACCTGCAGGCTGCTCGCCTACAAAAACTCAATGGTTATGTCCGAATCGACGTAGACGGTAACGTCCGTGCCCCTCAGCGCCACGTAGCCCGAGGGCGTGGTGGGATCGGTGGTGGACACGACCCGGTCGTCGCCAATCATAACCCTGTCCCCCGTCGTCCCATCGATGGTAAGGCTGTAGCCGCTGTCCAGAACTCCGTCGAAGTCGGCGTCCGCCAGACGGGTCAGCGCATCATCATCGATCTGCAGGGTGCGTTCGCCAGCCCCGCTCCCGAGGTCGATTCGGGTGATTCCTGCAAATTCAAAATCATGTTCGATGCCAAGATCCAGATGATAGGCAACGCCGTTGGCAAACTCCAGCGTGTCGTCCGTGCCGTCTTCGTCGTTCGTGCCCGTGCCATCGCGCACCATGAATTCGAACGTTCCGTCGTCGTTAAGGTCATAGGCAGTGCTTTCGCTAAAGTCATCCCCATCGGCGTCAATGCCCCACGAATTGTACGTACCGTCGGCATCGAAGTCCCAGGCTTCTATTTGGCTCTGCACCGAGAAGTCCGCTAAATTCAGCGTCCGTTCGTGTACAAAGATGTCGGCGTCTAAGCCGCCTTCGAAGCTGAAGCCAAGCGCCAGGACACCTCCCGCCCAGCTTGCGCTTTCCACGCTTGTCGGCACATACCCTTCTCCCTCGAAATAGCGGGCAAAGTTGACCAGCTCCTGCACCTGCGCCCGCGTTAAGGATTCGAGAGTAGGCGTGGTACTGGAGCTGAAAGCGCCAAGAACCGTCTTCAAATTTTCAAGGCCGGCAAGGGTAACGCCGTTGATGCCCGACTGCGCAAACATCAACGCGGTGGCTGCGGCAGGGTTTCGCAGCACAGCGGACAGCATCTCATCCTGCGTGGTGCCCTGCACGGTGGTTGAGGTAGCCACCAGCACGTTGAGGGCGTCGGCCACCAGCACCGTACCGTCTGTGCCTCGCCATACATCGTAGCCTTGAGGCGCGCTGGGGTCGGTGGTTGACTGGATCTGGTCGTCGCCAAATACAACCGTGCCGTCCACCCCGTCGATGGTCAGACTGAAGTCGCTGTCTGGAACTCCGTTCAAGTCGCGGTCCGCCAGAGAGGTCAGTGCCGCATCATCGATCTGCAGGCTGCGCAGGCCAGATCCACTCCCCAGGTTGGCCCGGGTGAAAAACAAGGACCACGGGCCATCTGGGTCAAACAGTAAATTGTAGGCAGTGCCGTTGGTAAACTCCAGTATGTCGTCCGTGCCGTCATCGTCGGTCGTGCCCGTGCCATCTCGATATGTGAACTCGACTGTGCCGTCGTCGTTGAGGTCAACGGCAAGGCTTTCGTATATACCGTCTTCGTCTGCGTCAATTTGCACAGATTCGTACGTACCGTCGTAATCGTAGTCTATCTCCGTTCGGTCGCCTGTAGTCCCGTCACTATCGGCGTCGATATACCGCCACAGCATCGTAGGCTCAAGAGTCGACAAGTCAAGCGTCACCTCCACCTTCTGCTCGATGGCGCTGTCGGCATCCGTGTTGATATCCAGCACAAGATCGCCAACGATCCGCTCGGCGTTCAAACCCGTCCCAGCCGAGAGCCTCTCCAGCCTGGCGCCTTCTATCGTGCCACCAGCGATCACCCAATCGTCGGTTGCAATTTCCACCAGATTCTGCAGGACTCGGACTCCACCGACACGCGTCCCTCCGACACGGACTGGCGGAGACGATGCGTACCACGGAGACGATGCGTACCATGCGCCAATCACCTGCCTGACGGCATCGAGATTGGAGCTGGTGACGCCGGAAATTCCAGCGGCGTCAAATGTGGCCGCGTCCACCCCGCCAAGACTGCTGCGGATATCCCAAAAACTTTGTTGTGGGTCAATGATGGTGATATCCTCGTCGACGTAGACGGTCGTGTGCCTGTCCTCCAGCGCTACGTAGCCAGAGGGCGTGCTGGGGACCGTAACGTCCCGCAACCCAGCAATATTTATAACCCTACCGTGCTCGCCGTCGATGGTCAGGCTATAGTCGCTGTCCGGAGTTCCGTCACCGTTCAGGTCCGCATGGTTGTACAGTGCATTATATTCGATCTCTAGGCTGCGCAAACCAGGTCCGCTCCCCAGATCGATTCGGGTGATTCCACGCAATGAATATTCGGAATTATCAAGCTCCAAGTGGTAAGAAACACCATCGGCAAACTCCAGAGAATCCCAAATATCGTTGTCGTCGTTCGTACCCGTGCCATTGAGCAGCGTGTACTCGACCGTGCCGTCGTCGTCGGGGTCAATGGCACCGCTTTCACTGAAGCCATCAGCGTCGGCGTCAATAAACCACGAATGGAACGTGCCGTCGGCATCGAAGTCCCAGCCGCCTCTTTGACTCTGCACCGAAAAATCCGCTAAATTCAGCATCCGTTCGAGCAAATAGGTAGTGCCGTCTATGCCTCGTTCGAAGCTGTAACCAAGCGTTAGGACGCCTCCTGCCCAGCTCGCGCTTTCCACGCTTGCCGGAAGAGTTCCACCCCCCTCCAAAAAGCGGGCAAAATTGACCAGCTCCTGCACCTGCATCTGCGTCAGGGATTCGCGGGCGGGCGTGGTGCTGGAGTCGAAGGCACCAATGGCAGCCTTCACGTTTTCAAGATTGGCGAGGGAAACACCGTTGATGCCCGACTGCGCAAACATCTGCGCGGTGGCTGCGCTCGGGTTTTGCAGCACGGCGGACAGCATCTCCTCCTGCGTTGTACCTTGCACGGTGACGGCGGTGGTCATCAGCACGTTGAGAGTGTCAGCGACATGCACCGTACCGTCTGTCCCCTGCCACACTTCATAACCCGGCGCGCTGGAGGCAGTAGCTGACTGAGTCAGGTCATCGCCAAACACAATCGTACCGTCCACGCCGTCAACAGTCAGAATGAAGCCGCCGTCCGGACTTCCGTCCAAGTCGCGGTCCGCCAAGAGGGTCAGCGCCGCATCGTCGATTTGCAGGCTGCGCAGGCCCGCACCGCTCCCTAGATTGACTCGGGTGAATCCCTGGAAGCCATCCACCCCGTCGCCGACAAGAACCATATTGTAGGCAACGCCGCTGGCAAACTCCAGCGTGTCCCACGTACCGTCTTCGTCGTCCGTGCCCGTACCATCGCGCAGCATAAACTCAACCGTACCGTCGTCGTTGGTGTCAATGACTCTGCTTTCGCTTGTGCCGTCTTCGTCGGCGTCAATGAGCGCAAACTCGTACGTGCCGTCGTAGTCGTTGTCTTGCTCCCAGCGATCTTCTGTGGTCCCGTCTCCATCAACATCAATATTCCGCTCCAGCCACATCGGCTCAAGAGTCGATAAATCGAGAAACACCTCCACCTTCTGCTCGGCGGTGGCATCAGCATCCGTATTGATATCAAGCGTAAGATGCCTGCCCCATCGTAGCACTGCCGCCTCTATCGTACCGTCGGCAGCAAGAATTTCGTCGGCTGCAATATCCACCAGATTCTGCACTTGTGCCTGGGTCAGGTCGTCGCGCGCTGGCGTAGATGCGGTGTCCCACGCACCAATCACCCGCTTGACGGAATCAAGATTTGCGCTGGTGACGCCAGAAATTCCTACAGCATCAAATGCGGTCTCATCCACTCCATTGCTCCAAAGATTGTCAAGGACTCTCTGCAGATTTCTGGCGGCTGGAGTGTTAGCTCCAGTTCCACCGCCACCAGTACCGCTGCCCGTACCTCCACCGTCGCCGGGGTTGGGACTAGGGCTCCCGCCGCTGCCATTGGCGCCGGTCACGGTGACGGCGGAGGCCACCCATACCGTGCCGTCCGTTCCCTGATACTCGTCCCGCCCTCCCACAGTGCTGCCCGTGGCGTAGAAGCCTCCCCTGAGCGTCACCGTATCGTCGCTCTCGCCGTCGATGACCAGCTGGTAGCCGCTCGTTCCGCCCGCCAGCACGGTCAACGCCGCATCGGATATTACAATCGTCGTTGCCCCGTTTCTACCGCCCGCGTCGTCGGCCAAGTCAATTGTACCAATGCTGGTAAACTCTCTCGCCAGCGCGGTGGTCAGCGTCAGCGAGTGCACCTTGCCATCGGCAAACTCCAGCCGCTCGCCGGTGCCGTCTGGCGCGCCGGCGGCTCCGCCTCCGTCATGAAGCGCGTATTCGTGCCTGCTGCTGGTGCCGTCGTAGTAGCGGGTAACCGCGGTGTCGAATGTGCCGTCGTCGTTGCTGTCGGCACTGACCTTTTCGGTTGCGACATGGCCCGCAACGGCATAAGCGCGTTCCGTCCGCTCGTCGATGTTGCTGTCACCGTCGGTATCCTTGTCGATGCGGGTACGCCTGCCAGCGCCGTCATACCGGTACAGTACGGTGCCGTCATCGCTGCCAGTGGCGTCAGCTGCCCCGAGTCCGTCATCTGCATTGTCAACCTTAACGCTGTCTGGCGTTATGTCGCCGGTATCGCTATAGACATATGTGTCGACCCGGTCCACAGCTAGGGCTGTGTTCGCATAGTCAAATTCAGATTTTCCCAGGCGGTCCACAGTGCCGTCGCCCGTGACGTCCTCGTAAACGAGCGTCTCAGTTTCAATTCGCAGATCGGGATCGGCTATGCGAGTCCTGTCAGCGGTTGCCTGCGACGACGGCGCTCTATACCGTGCAATTTTGTCGTCGCTGCCGTCGACCGCCACCCCCGGTGTGCCGCTGTCATCGATGGATTTGCTGACAAGACTTCCGCCGTCATACTTAAAGGTTTCGACTGCGTCGTAAAGCGATAGGTCGTTCGGGCGGTCTTCTATCGCCGCTACGTCCACCGTGCCGCCAGCGGGCGCCCTGGAAATTCGGGCCTGGGCTGGCAGATAGTCGTCAGTCTGCTCGATGTACACCACGCGATCCACGTCGCTAGTGGCCAGCCCATCATCGGGGCTGTCGACCTCCAGCAACAGCGACCCTGACTCCGCTCTACGGATTATTTCGCCTTCCTTCACCAGCTCGTTGACGCTCCCGATCAGCGACTGCACCCGATACAGCCGGTCCGCAAACCCCAGTCCTTCCAGCTCTGTGCGCTCAGCGCGGTCGCCAAACACCTCCTTCATAACCGTGTCCAGGTTTGCGAGGTTGTCTGCCGTAACTCCTTCCAGCCCAGCCGTCCGCGCCAGGGCGACGGTCAGTTCTTCAGCAGGATCAATGATGCTGTCCAGTGCCTCTTCGGCAGTGGGGGCA
>CAZPIN010000082.1:0-3942 GCA_964586735.1 uncultured Rhodobacterales bacterium
GTCCGCCTCTGGCGCGGCGGCTTGGCGGGGGCTCCGTTGACAGCAGGAGCATCGCCGACGTCTCCGTCGAACACCTCTTTGAGGCTGGTAGCCGTGAGTATCCGGTCCAGCCAGATGTCAAGCTGCGGGACCGATGCAGCCCGCACTTGCGTCGCTCTGTTCTCTGGCACCCGCCTATACTTGCTCCGCGCCTGTCTCAGGAAGGTCTCGGCCTTGCCTTCGGCCTTGCCCTCCTCCAGAACAGCCTGAAACATTGCATTCATGTTCTCTTCTCCTCCATCTGGCCAAGCTACCGCAACCTTTGCGGTTAGCTCGTCCCGGTCCGTGACACCATACATGTAACCGATGAACGTGACAAGTATGGTTCGCCATATCGAACGGGCCCCCAGAATGCCCAGCGACCGCTTGAGACACTCCTCGATAGTGCCGCGCCGCTGCATGGCGAAGCAGATGGCGAAGAAGATCGCGGACAGTACCCGGTCCTTTCCGATGACCTCCTCGGGATCCCTTATGGCCAAATCCACAAGATGGTTCATATCCGTCCGGGCTATCTGGCGAAGCCGCTTGTTCCCCCGGATGGCGTCAGGCGTCGAGACGGCTTCTTTCCATAGCCTCCTCCCCGAGTGCAGAATGATTCCGTGAATCGGGTGCTGCCTGCGCATTGCCGCAACGCCCTGACGAGCGTGCTCGTTTCTGGAGCATGTGATGTAGGTTTCCAGCTGCAGAGCGGCTCCCGCGTCGCTATCCGGCTTGATCTCGACGATGATCTCAATCCTGTCAGGGCCATCCGGATGCGGCTTGCAGGTGAACACCGCCCGGATGTCGCAGACGCGCTTGCCCAGCACCTCGTCGTAGAACGTGGTCGTGAGAATCACCGGCAGCGATCCGTCAATCAGGCGGACGATTTCCTCTGGACCGAACGCCAGCAAAAACGAGAGCATGTGCCTCGGCTGCGACAGCAGCATGATGAGGATAGCGTGGTGTGGCTCCCGGCCCAGCGCAATCAGCTTCGCCGCCTTCCTGAGCAGCCTCTTTCTCGTTATTCGCTGCTGCTGGTTCGCTTTAGTTTTCATGGCAGTCCAAGCTCCGTCGCGGCTGCCTGCACCGCCCTTCTGGAAATCTGAGGGTACGGCCCGGCGCTGGCCACGGCAGGCAGCTGCGAGAAGGTTTCCCGCGACCCTCACCCTACCACACCCTCCAGCCCTCTGCCGACCATGGCTTCCAGAGGGGTGACGGTCGGTCGTCTGCGGCGAGACAGAGGTAGCCGAGGCGTGGCAGCGGGTTGGCCATCTTTCGCTCCCAGGCCAAGCCACGCTGGTTTCCCGATTGCCAAGCTGCGCGCCTCTATATTCGTCTGCAGACTGTCGTGAGGCCAGACTGTACATCCTGTCGGCCTGCAGCGAAGTACCCGGCGTCCTCGAAATTCTGGTTCTGGCGGTTGGGGACGATTTCCTGTTTCGTCAGATTCTGGGACACCCTCCTAGCGGCGAATCGCCCGCGCTCCTATTTTGGCGGGGTGGCGGCAGCCAGTCGCCCAGCGCATGGAGATAGACATGGCTGATTACACGTCCCGCAGCAACGACTTCGGCCAGCCCATTGGCCCGGCGGTACCGAACTGGCGCGGCGCGCGCATACCGACTGGCGACCCCATGGAGGGCCGCACCGTACGCGTCGAGCTTCTGGACCCGGACGCCCGCGCCGAAGAGCTGTACGAGGCGTTTAGCCTAGACCGCGAGGGACGGCTGTGGACCTACATGCCCAGCGGTCCGTACGCCTCCGCCAGCGACCTGCGGGATGAGATGCGCCGACTGTGCGACCGGCCCGACGAACAGCAGATGGTGCATGCCATCGTCGACCTCGAGCGCGACGCCGCCACCGGCGTCGCCAGCTACCTGCGAATCGACGCGAAGGTCGGAACCATCGAAGTCGGCTGGATCTGCATGTCGCCGCTGCTGCAGCGCAGCGTCCAGTCCACCGAATCCATGTACCTGATGGCCCGCAGGGTCTTCGACGAGCTGGGCTACCGCCGCTACGAGTGGAAGTGCGACGCCCTCAACGCCGGCTCGATGCGGGCCGCCGAGCGGCTTGGATTTACCTACGAGGGAACCTTCCGCCAGGACCGCGTCTACCGCGGGCGCAACCGCGACACCGCCTGGTACTCCATGATCGACAGCGAGTGGCCCGCCCTGCGCGCCGCCTACGAGTCCTGGCTGGACCCCGCCAACTTCGACGAAAGCGGCCAGCAGCGTGAGCCGCTGTCCAGCTTTATGGAACGGGCGCGAAAGAAAATCGCGGAGGGGTCTTGACACGGTACTCGACTGCTCTATGTTGCAGTGCAGCATAAATGCTGCAACGCAGCAATTCACAGCTGAAGGAGCTGAACCATGACTACACCACCCTTTCCCGGCTACAACCCGGAGCAGATCGCGGAGTTCTTCCGCATGGGCGAGGACTTTGCCGGCGTCGCCAGCAAGTTCGCAGCCATCAACTTCGCGTCTCTTGACCCCAAGAAGCTCGTGGAAGCACAGCAGCGCAACATGGAGGCCCTCGTCGAGGTCAACCGGAGCGCGGCCAAGTCCTACGAGCAGATCTTCCGCCGTCAGGTGGAGCTGCTTCAGAAGGCAGCCCAGTCCGCGCAGGACAACCTCCGCGAGCTTTCCACGCAGGGCAAGGTCGACCCCGAGGTCGGCGCAAAGATCGTGCGGGAGACCGTCGAGGAAGTTATCCACCAGCTCTCCGAGCTGACGACGGAAGCGGCCAAGACCAACGCCGAGGCCTTCGAGACTCTGCGCAAGCAGGTCGCCGACAGCGCCGACAGCCTGGCCGAGCAGGCCAAGTCCTGAGACCTTTCCGCGGCCGCCGGAGACGGCGCGCCAGCTGAGAAGTCACAGGGGCAGCGTGACCGTAGCCCGCAGGCCGCCCAGATCCTCGCTTTCGCCCAGATGCAGCTCGCCTCCGTGAAGGCGGGCGATGTCGCGGGCGATAGCGAGGCCAAGGCCCAGCCGGGTATCGTCGTCCGCGCTCTCCTGCCCACGCTCGAACGGCTGGAGCAGGCGTTCGCGGCGCTGCGACGGTATGCCTTTCCCCGCGTCCTCCACGTCGAAGGCAAGCACGTCCTCATGACGGCGCAGCGCCAGGCGCACCCGGCCTCCGTGCCGGGCGCCGTTTTCAACGAGATTGCCAAGGCACCGACGCATCGCGCCCGCCCGCATCGGTCTCATGTGGGGTCCTCCCGCAGGAAACGGTGCGACCTCGATCTTGATTCCCTGGCCGCTGCAGGCTTGCGCCACCTGCTCGAGCAGTTCGGCCGCGTCGACCGACTCCTGGTTTTCGTTCCACTCGGCGCGGGCGAATCCCAGAAAATCCTCGACCACCTGATCCATGTCGTCCAGCGACTGCCGAATCTCCTCGGTATCCGAATCCACCTCGAGCGCCAGACGCATACGAGTTATCGGCGTACGCAGATCGTGGCTAAGCGCCATGGGAATCAGCGACCGCTGCTCGATATGGCGCTCGATGCGCTCCCGCATGTCGAGAAACGCCGTCGCCGCCTGTCGTACCTCTCGGGCGCCACGCGGATGAAGATCAACCACACGCCCCGTGCCAAACGCCTCGGCGGCACGGGCAAGCCTGCGGATGGGCCGGATTTGGTTGTAGAGAAACGCGAGGGCAATCACGATCAGGAGAATGCTGGCTCCGCCCGTCCAGGCCAGCAGAAGATACGGGTTGCTCGACACCAGCCGCCGACGAGACGCCTCGGCGCGCAGCGCGCCCATGCTAGTCTGGAGGGAGACAACGGCGCCGCCGCCGTCAATGGCAAGTTCCAGCCGCACTGGCTGCTCAAATGCCAGATCGAGCGTCTCCTCCGCTATTCTACCGGTGAGGTCGAACCAGCGGAGTTCCAAGCCGGCCACGACGGTCTCGCCAGGGGCAAGGGTATAT
>CAZPIN010000083.1:0-3734 GCA_964586735.1 uncultured Rhodobacterales bacterium
ACCCCAGTTCAACTCGACCTGCCCGATGGCGCCTGTCGCCCGCAAGGCAATCGGCGCGCCCGGCTTCTTCGGCGCGGGGGCTGTTGATCTCGACCGCGAGCGTGAACTACGTGACCGTGAACTCGAACTGTATGGCACATAGGCATACACCTGATCCGATGCCCTCCTGCTCTCACCTATGGCGTTGATGGCATATACACGGTATCCCCAAACCAAGCCGGGGGCCGCAGCTCTGTGTGTGTAGGTGGTGGTCGGGCTGTTTGTGTTTTCCACCAAGTTTGTCCAAGTATAGGTATAACGGACAGTACTCTGAATGCGATAGCCGGTAATTGGGCTTCGACCGTCGAAAGGCGCATCCCAGCTCAGCAAAACCTGGTCGACACCATCGACCGTCGCCACCAGATTGCGCGGCGCGTCCGGGACGACAGCCGACGTGGCGTGCGCCACTCTTGACGCCACGCTCTGACCCACCGAGCTGATGGCATATACCCGGTAGCCCCGAAACGAGCTGGCAGACAGGCCGCTGTGTGTGTAGCTGGTCATCGTGCTATTTGTATCTGGTACGCGATTTATCCAGTTTACCCATCCTATTCTCCGTTCTCCACCTATCCATACATAACTGCTGGAGTAGGTGGAACTTTCAATGCGATAGCCGGTAATTGCGCTGCCTCCGTCGCTTTCAGGCGCATCCCAGCTCAGCGAAATCTGATTGGTGCCACCTGTCGCCACCAGATTGCGCGGCGCACCCGGGACCGTGGCGGCCTCAGCCGTCGCGCTCGCCGTGCCGGAAGCCGCACCCGTTCCCACGAAGTTGATGGCGCTGACCCGGTAGCACCAGGCATCGCCCTCGGTCAGGCGCGTGTCGATATGACGAACACTCGTGGACTCCGTGTCCGCTACTCGCTCCGTGAAACTGGGATCGTCGCTGCAGTCGCCGGATGCGCGCTCGATGCGGTAGCCCGTGATGGCGCTGCCGCCGTCGCTCGCAGGCGCCGTCCATTCCAGCACAATCGAGAGCGGTGCGTTCGTGGCCGAAAGGCCGGTCGGCGCGCCCGGGGCCGCGGCGGCAGCCCCCGCCGTGGCGAATGCCGTGTCGGACGCATCACCCGCGCCCGCAACATTGATGGCTTTTACCTGGTAGCACCAGGTAGCGCCCGCATTCAGGCCCGTGTCGGTATAGCTAACAGCCGTGTTCCGCGTGTTCGCCAACCTCGTGAAAGTGGGGCTGCCGCTGCAATCACCGGATGCACGTTTGATGCGGTAGCTCGTGACGGGCGCTCCGCCGTTCTCGGCAGGCGCAGTCCAGCGCAGCACAATCGCGAGCGGCATGGCCGTGGCCGAAAGGCCGGTTGGCGCGCCCGGGGTCGTCCGGGGTATGATCCTCTCCGACATCAACGGATCGCTGAACTGGCCCGCTTCGTTTTTTGCACGTACTCTGTAATAGACGCCTTCGCCGTTGGGGAGATCTTCATGCGTGTAAGAATCCGCAGTAGGCGAGGTCATGACCTCGTGCTTCCAGCTATCAGCGTTGCTTTTGTCGGAGGAATACTCAATGTAATAGCCAGCAAGAGGAGATTCTCCGGCACCTATGGTCGAAGCTGTCCATCCCAGAGTGATTTCCCCGTCACCCGGCTCCGCTGTCAAGTTGGACGGCGCGCCGGGCTTCGTGGCGGGAGCCCCCGCCACAGGGTCCGATGCCGCACCGGCGTCTTCCGAGTTAATGGCCTTGACCCGGTAGCACCATTCACCTCCCGCGGTCAGGCCCGTATCGGTGTAGGTGACGTCCGTGTTTTCCGTGTCCGCCACCAGCGGCGTGAAGCTGGGCGTGCCGCTGCAGTCGCCGGAAGCCCGCTCGATGCGGTAGCCCGTAATGTCTGCACCACCGTCGTCAGAAGGTGCCGTCCAGCGCAGCGCAATCGAGAGCGACTTGGCCGTGACCGAAAGGCCGGTCGGCGCGCCGGGCGCCGTGGCGGCAGCCAGCACCGTCGCGCTCGTCGTGTCGGAAGCATCGCCCGTACCCTCAGAGTTGGTCGCACTGACCCGGTAGCACCATTCATCCCCCGCGGTCAGATTCATGTCGGTATGGGTGAGGCCGGTGACCGTTTCCAACGCCATGAAGTTGGTGGAGCCGCTGCAGACGCCGGTGGCGTCGGCCCGCTCGACGTTGTAGCCGGTGATGGCTGCGCCGCCGTCACTTGCAGGTGCCGTCCATTCCAGCGCAATCGAGAGCACCCTGGCCGTGGCCGAAAGGGCGGTCGGTGCCGTCGGAGGCGATGCACGGAGTGTGAAAAGCACATCTTGTGTAGTCACCTTGGTTCCCGCCCCATCGCTGTTTCGAGCATGAATGCGATAACGCAAAGGCGTCTCGGCGTCAACTACTATATCATCAGAGTCATCAGAGACAGGAATATGGTCTGTATATGTATAACTGGTACCATCAGCTGTCTCCGACCTATCAACCGTCGCCCGCTTAGTGAAAGCACCCCCGTCAACACTGCGCTTGATGACGTACTTTTTAATTGAAGAGCTGCCGCTACTCGAAGGCGCATCCCAGTTCAACTCAACTTCGTTGCTGTCGCTGGCCTGCTCCGCAGTAACATTTTCAGGCGGACCCGGCACTTCCGCCGTCGCCTGCACAGGGATCATCCAGCAGGCGAGCAGCAACAAGGCAACGTGGATGGCGACAAAACCCGCAGGCCGCTGCGCCGACCACCGCCGCGAGGCTCCATGGATCGGCTGGAGGGCGTGGTGCGCCCGCTGGGACGTGGATGCGTCTTGCGCCGGGGAGAGCGCCGGGCACAGCATCCTGGAGAGGGAGAGAAGGAGCTGGTTCGCGAAGTTGTTGGTCTGCATCGTTTTTACCTCTGTGTGTCATGGGGTTTATCGGTGCTCTCGGGTGGTGCGCCTGCCGTGGCACCTGCCCTATCAACAGACGGGAGCGCCACTGCGAGCGGCCAGGCTGAGTGACATACTGCACTACCGCAAGGCATTTGTGTACAGAAAATTCGACAAAAGTGCATCGAAATGGGATTCTGAATCAGGTTTTGTTGATTTTTTCGGGATTTCGAGGCCCGGGGCCGTTCTGAAACCGACCGAGTTGACCGGAGGCGTGAACGCAACGCGCCAAGCACCTCCTCTTTACCAATGTATAAACGCCGCGTTCAAATTGCGTGCGCACCGGGGAAATTGTATACAACATGACAATCAGGGGAAAATCACATCAGAATCGGATTCTGAATCATGCCTTTCTATTTTCGAGACTTCATATCCGTTAAAGGGGCTGGGCTTGACATCCACCGGATTTTCCGGAAAATATAGATCTGGGTGTTACCATGTAACTTACGGGGCGCCTCGGCGCCCTTGCGAGGGTTTCATGCTCTCACGCCTTTCGACCATACTTGGCAGTCCTTGGCGAGGCCGGGCCCCGCGCCGCGAAAGCTCCGGGAGCCCCTGCCTTGGGTGTGGCATGCCTGCCCACAACGAGTGCGCGTGGCGGCTGCCTACCCGCCGCGCCTTGCTCGCCTGGCTGGCGGTGTGCATGCTGGTTCTGATGGCCTCCCCCGGCGCGAATGCCCAGGAAGGGTCGGAGCCGGCGCCGGGTGACACGCGCCTTCCCAGGGTTTTTTTCACTATGTCCTACTACCGGTTGTTGGAGGGGTTCGGTACAACTACGATATCGATAACGGCGCACACCAATAATCGACGGCGCGTAACAGAAGATCTCCCGATTACAG
>CAZPIN010000084.1:0-16788 GCA_964586735.1 uncultured Rhodobacterales bacterium
GTGATGGTAGCCTTTGGCCATGACGGTTCTCCGTAGTTGAAGGTATGGAGATTGTCGCCATTGCCTGGCCCAAACGCAACCCCTTCGCCAGACGGCTGCGTCTTCCTTCCCTGCTGTTTCCATTCACGGTGGCATGGGGGAATGGATTTCCATTATCCATTTCGCTTGGTATCCCGCTGGCAATTCACATCCAGACCTCTTCGTGGTGATAGTGCATTAAAGTGGGAATAAACCCACGCGTTTGTGTCAATAAGCATTGATATGCTCAGTAATCTGATTCTGATTCGTCCTGTGGGCCTCCAGTAAGACGGCCGAACTCATCGTATATTTGACGGCGGCTGAAGGTGAAGCCAGGTGGCCAAGGCCAAGGTGCACTAGATAGTGGGGTCAAAAGCTTCTCAATATCGAGCTTTCTCTTTTTCTCCGCGTCTCGTAGCATTTTTTCTCGTAGTTCGGGGTATACTTTGGGAAAGCCAGGGCGTCTCACGAACACTAGCGCCTCTGACTCTAGATTCACATCCTGTACCATCCATCCAGCGTAGTACCAAGCCCGAACATGGATTCTGCCGCTTCCATGACGCTCATTTGACCACCATTGCCGTTGAAGCCGAGCAGGAGGCGGCAGCGAGAAGCCTAGTATGGCTTCCATGTCTGAGAAAGACATCCTCAGACAGTCGTCTGTCGCTCTGATCAAGTGGTCATAGAGCAGATCATACGAATGGCGTTGGGTGTCGGATTCTACCGGCCGGTCGGCTTGGTGGACCATCTTCGTTACTCCTTGCTGGGTAAACGAGTCACCATACGGGCGCAGTGTAAACAGCGCAGGCAGGCTTGTCAACTGCCAAGAAAAGTCTGTTCATACTGCACATAGCGCTACTCCAAGCCATGAATGGTAAAGCCATCCACCTCACTGCGTCGGCGATGATGCTTGGCTGACCTGCGATGTCAAGTGGCTTAGGAAAGGCAAGTCCAGGGTCTTCAGGATACTGAACAGAGGGCGACGGGTACCGAGGTTCAATGCACATCCCGCGATCATCCTCCGCAGCAGAAAACAGGACAGGAGCGGCGTCATGGCACGAATGCCCCGCGCCACACCGCACAAGGCAGGAGCTTGAAGACCTCACCAACGACCGGTCGGGCAGCCCCGTCGGGGCACTCAGGACTCGTCCGTACCGGCGGCACGTCCGCCTCGTCATCGGGGAGGCCCTCAATGAAGAGGCCAGAAACTCCTAGGCCGCGGCTACTGCCAGCATGAAGTCGAGAAAGGATGGGGATGCCGCAACGGCACCCGCTTCTCCCGCGTCAAGACCGCCGGGGGAGCCATCGAGTACGGCGCGCCGCAGAATGTGGACCGGGGCGAGAGCCGTTCCGCCCCGCTAGGCAGCTGTACGGCCCCTCTCTGCTGTTGCGCTTCGCGGTGGACTGGGGGTCTTCGATCATGACTAACATGATCGACCAAATATTTCGGCGCGAGCTTCCTCAAGTCTTTGCCCAATCCGTGCGTACCTTTCGTCCAACCCCTGCAGGCATGATGGATTCAGAAACTGCCTAGTGGGCATGCTGTTCTTCTTGGGAGGGGCGAGCTCCGCCTCCTCCCACACCGCATTGAATTTCTCAGCAATCACGGTAATCTGTTTTTCCATGATTCGCAGGGCCTGTTCTTCATTGAGAAGAAAGTCGGATGCCACATTTAGGCAATTTACCAGAAAGCTGTGATTTCGTTTCCCTGTAATCAACATGCCCTGACAGGGCGTGCCTCTGAATATGGGCTGCGGGCAGATGTCGTAGGCTGGAGTGAGGGTCAGGTACCGTCCATCCCAGAACGCGGCGTGGTTTCGGGCATGGTCATCGGTGTTGCCGCATAGAATATTGAAACATAGTCGCCCATAAAGCTCTCGAAGTGTTTCTTTCGGTTCCGCAAAGAGAAGTCGTATTTTCTCGGCCAGCGTTTCGTACGATGCTAACCGCGCCTTTCCCTCACTCAATCCCAATATGGTCAATGCTGACACCATAGACTTGCGGTACCACCCCCCATCAGTCTTAATGCGATCAAATTTCTCCACAAGCAGAGCATCCCGCCCTCGGACGCTTCTCAACTCCACTGGAGCAACGCGCAGACCACAGGCAAGCGCCAATTTCATTGCAACGAATTCAGTCCTTATTACTTCGTGACTATCAAGGCTTGATGAAAATTTAGCAATGAATTTCTGGTTTCCATCCTCAACTGCGGCCTTTGGACGTGCTCCGCCAACAGACGTTCCATGCATTAGCGCAAGATATAATTCCGACGGAAGCACCTTTCCCTCTTCTACAATCTGTGCGACATCTGCCAGCTGTTCAAGTGTTGCTTCTTCAAGATTTCTCGGAACATACTCGGAAACCGACCTTTGAAAGTCCAAGGTGCCAATCCGGTCAGAATTTGATTCAAGAAGGTATGTTGCCTCGCCCGAGTTTTCAACACATAAACCTGCAGTCTGTTGCTCCAACTGTCTGACAATGACGCGTTTCCCCCAGTCATCTGGCAAACCATCCCGAATACAGCCATGCATAGTGAGCCCCTCTACCGGCTGTATCGCGTCTTCACTAAAGGGAAGCTCTGGCTCATAGAGCGAAATTGCGTTCGCGTTCTCCAGATAGCTTCTTCCATACAGATACAGCCATGGATCTCTACCAAGCCTTGGGCCATCTGAAAACGCAGGCTCAAATTTACCCTGCCACACTTTCCCGGCTACAACCGGTTCCGTTTGATTCGGCAGCCATATCCATACCGCGATTTCCATTACCTGCATCTCCGCTAGAAATTGTTGTCCAGCATTGACTTGGGAAAGTGGGCGCTTCTGGGCAACAGCGCCAGCTCTTCTTCAAGCCGCCGATTGTGCATCGCGAGTTCATCCGCGTTTTGCCCAAACAGCTGAATGCCTACAAGCGTAGCTACCTCGAACACCGTTCCGATGGCAGTTCCGGTCTCGCCACGCTCGATGCATCGCAGCGTGCCTCGGGTGATACCTGCACGCTCGGCCAGCTGAGCTGCTGTCATCCGGCGCTTGATTCGTTTCGACCGAATCATCTTGCCTAGGATAGACGCTGCCTCCCTAGCCGCCAGAGATCGGGGCGCATTTCGATCCATCTGCTAGCCTCCAATGGTTGTAATATCAACCACAAAAGCACTCTATGGTCGATACATCCACCAACATAGAAGTTCGCCGCCTATTGTCAAGCAACCGCGGGACGGAGTTCCGGCACCATCGCCTGCGCTGTCTCATGCAGAGACGAGACCATCTCGGTGTTCGTTGGCTCGGCGGGTGTCACCACCCATTCATACAAGCCGTTCCCAGCGCAGCACCTCGCCCGCCAAATACAGCGACCCGCAGATCAGCACTCTAGCGTCTGGCATCGTCTGCGCAACCTCCCCCACCGCCTCTTCCACCGACTCGGCGGGCTTGCACTGTATCCCGGTGAGATTCGCGACTCGGGCCAGCTCCTCTGGCGCCACCCCGTTCTCCTCCAGCGGCACCGTCCAGCCAAACGCCGCGAGTCCTCCAAACGGCTCCCAAAACTCTTCCACATCCTTGCTCTCCATCATGGCCACCACCATCGCCAGCGACCGCACTGGCATCCTCATCGACATATCCGCCGCCAGCGCCTGCGCCGCCAGCGACCCGCGCCGCAGCCGCTGCATCCGGGCTGGCCAGGCGCGGGTATGCACCGCCTCCTCTGGCAGTCCCTCGCCCAGCGCGCGCAACGCCGCCACCGCCGCGCCGGCGTTTTCGGTCTGATGCATGCCGGGCAGCGCGGGCTTGGGCAGCGACATCCTCCCCTAGTCGTCTTCGAAGATCGTTCCCTGGCCACCGTCTTCCAGCCCCACTCCCGCCCAAACCGCAGCAGCGGCGCCTTCACCCTGCGTGCCGCCTCTTCTATGGCCTCCAATGCCTCGATGGGCCGATACGCGACCACGCACGGCACACCGGGCTTGATGATGCCCGCCTTCTCGCGGGCGATGGATTCCAGGGTGTTTCCCAGATATTCCCGATGGTCAAATCCCACGCGGGTGATCACGGTCAGCCTCGGCCGGTCCACTACGTTAGTGGCGTCCACCCGTCCGCCCAGCCCGGTCTCCAGCAGGCACCAGTCGGCGGGCGTCTCGGCGAATCCCAACAACGCGACCGCAGTCGTTATCTCAAAGAACGTAATCTGCTTGCCGTCATTGGCCTGTTCGCATTTCTCCAGCAGTTTTACCAGTCCCGCTTCGGTGATTCGCCTGCCGCTTACCACAACCCGCTCGTGAAACCGCACAAGATGCGGTGACGTATAGACATGCACCTTCTTGCCCGACGCCAAACCCTGCCGCATCATCTTCAGCACCGATCCCTTGTCGTTGGTACCGGCGACATGCACCACCGGTTGCAGGCGACGCTAGGGATGGCCGAGATCAGCAAGCAGCCGCTGTATGCGGCCCAAGGAAAGATCGATCACTCGTGGATGCAGGTCGAGCAGCCGCTCGAGTATCCGGTCGCTGCTGCTCTCGTTGCCTATCTCGTTTCGTTGCCGCTGGTGCAGGTACCGCCATTGCCGCCTTGTAATGGTCCGAATCTCCCACGCGTCCGGTAAACCGATTTGAATACAATCAAGGAATGTAAATCCTCTCGGCGGATTGGCTATACAATTGCAAAGAGGTGCCCCCAGCACATTCTACGATGTAGCTTTAGGATTTTCAAGATATCTTTTTCATACAGGAGCTGCCATGGATTCTCCTTCGATCCAGGAACAACTTATAACACAGTCCACTGCTCGCTCCGTATCATTGCCCCGGCAAGAATGAGTTTCGTATCGCTTTTCACCAGAACCAAACAGTAATTTTTGACGACTTTCTCATGATTGACAATTTTGAAGTGAATCTGCCGGTGGAATATGCTTTTTCGAAAGAACCTACTGCTTCGGTAAAATTCTCTCCAGATTCTTCGCCAGCTCCGGGATTTCACGTTCTACTATCTCCCAAACCCGTTTTAAGTTAACTCCAGAATACTCATGCACTACTCTGTTGCGCATTCCAACAATTCCCCTCCATGGAATCTCGTTGTGGCGCTCCGCGCTTTCTTTGCTTATCTTATTGGCTGCTTCCCCTATAATGGTTATGCAATGCAGTACAGCAAGCTGCAGCTTTTTGTCGCTCAGAAATGTGTCATAGCTCTCCCGTTCAGTGAATTCAATCACTTGTTTTGCTGCAAGATGCATGTCCCGCAGCTTTGCGATTTCACCGGAATTCATATACAATCTCCAACGAGTCGAAAATTAGTTTCTTTCGAAACTGATTCTCGCTAGCCTCAATGCCCTCGCGTTCTACAACATCCACCTTGCGGCCGTACATCTCTTCTAAATCATGCTCCATGTCTACCAAATCAAACAATGTGTATCTTCTATTTGGGTCAAGGCTAACAAGTATGTCAATGTCACTGTCTGGACCGAAGTCCTCGCGGAGTATTGAACCAAACACGCCCAGCTGCATGACACCCCAGCGAGTGCAAAACTCAACCAGTCTTTCCCTTGACACGTTGGTCTTCGGTATGCGTCCTGCACGCGCTTCCGCGTGAACTCTCTGCAGTTCTGAGCTAGACATTTACTCATCCCCCAGATTGAGGTCCTGTTTCCAAGGAACCTGCAGCAAAATTCGATCAAAATTTGGGACGCATATCGTGGGAATATTTTTCCGCTCTCATATCATCAAGCGCACACTTAATGAATTTTCTAAAATTACCATTCTTTGTCGCGGTTTTATTGCAGCTGGCCCAATCAACATTCAATCGCTCTCGTGCTGGAAAGGTTATTTCACTTAACTTCGGGTTCTTGAAGTTCAACGTTATCACTCCAATACCGTGAAGTGAATAAAGCAAACGTAGCTGCTCCAACGCAGGCTCATCCACATTTTCCGCGACCAAATATCCGAAATTTGCCCAAGAAGAGTTTGACAGAGCTTGAAAGTATGCTTCACGAACATTAGACTCTCTTAATTCCACCTTGGCTTCAAATGACCAAAACCTTGCTTTCCTGTCAGCGTTTTCCTTAACAATCTGTTTGACATCTGATTCCCAGTTGCGTTTAATCAAAAGTTCCATACCAACTACATCAGGATATCGCCACATGTCTACCTTTCTTTCTCGACCATTTGCAGACGTCCTTTCGTCGATGCGTTGAGAGCCAATGCCTAGATCCCACAAATATTCTCTAAGTTTTTCATAGAGATCTTCCTCTTTCCTAGCATACCTCTTGGGTGCGGAGGTAGCCTTAGATTTACGTAGATTGTGGCTAGACGATTGTGCCATTGAAGCGCGGTTCGGGGGTTCCGCCGACTCGTCCTTCCAGCGAAATTTGGTAGGATTTTCAATTTTTGACACATCACCGCTCTCAGAGCGGCCGCGAAGCGCATTCCCAATCTGCGATGCCAGTTGCGCACGACAATAGGACAGTTTCTCGTTTCTGGAGTTGGTTTCGCGCATTTCACGTACAATATCCGGATGCTGTTCCATTATGAGATCAGCTATCTCACCTGGACTATACCACTGGTCAGGGTTGTCCCTTAGGTACCCCAACGCAATCTCTGTCTTGCTCTTGCTCATGATGAGCTCCCTCCAGCTAGCTTCAGATTCACTCGGCCTGGACTTCTCCCGCTGGGCAGCATTGCTCCTAAGACCAGACACAGGATCATCGTACCCTTCGACATCAGCCTGTCAAGGGCCCCAGCGTTCCCGACTTCTAGCCCCATCTCCTGAGCACCTCGCCCGCCAGATACAACGACCCGCAGATCAGCACTCTAGCGTCCGGCATCGCCTGCGCAACCTCCCCCACCGCCTCTTCCACCGATTTGGCGGGCTTGCACTGTATCCCGGCGAGATTCGCTACTCGGGCCAGCTCTTCTGGCGCCACCCCGTTCTCCTCCAGCGGCACCGTCCAGGCAAACGCCGCGAGTCCGCCAAACGGCTCCCAAAACTCCTCCACATCCTTGCTCTCCTTCATGGCCACCACCATCGCCAGCGACCGCACTGGCATCCTCATCGACATGTCAGCCGCCAGCGCCTGCGCCGCGTCGGCATTGTGCCCGCCGTCCAGCCATATCTCCGCATCCGGCGCCAGCGACGCCAGCGGTCCGCGCCGCAGCCGCTGCATCCGGGCTGGCCAGGCGCGGGTGCGCACCGCCTCCTCTGGCAGTCCCTCGCCCAGCGCGCGCAGCGCCGCCACCGCCGCGCCGGCGTTTTCGATCTGATACATGCCGGCCAGCGCGGGCTTGGGCAGCGACACCCTCCCGTGGTCGTCTTCGAAGATCATTCCCTTGCCATCGTCTTCCAGTCCCCACTCGCACCCAAGCCGCAGCAGCGGCGCCTTCTTCTTGCGCGCCACCTCTTCTATGACCTCCATTGCCTCGAGAAACTGAAACGCCACCACGCACGGCACCCCGGGCTTGATGATGCCCGCCTTCTCGCGGGCGATGGCTTCCACGGTGTCTCCCAGATACTCCCGATGATCTAAGCCCACGCGGGTGATCACGGTCAGTCTCGGCTGGTCCACTACGTTGGTGGCGTCCATCCGTCCGCCTAGCCCGGTCTCCAGCAGGCACCAGTCGGCAGGCGTCTCGGCAAACCCCAGCATCGCGGCCGCAGTCGTAATCTCAAAGAACGTAATCTGCTTGCCGTCGTTGGCCTGCTCGCATCTCTCCAGAAGTTTCACCAGCGCAGCTTCGGTGATTCGCCTGCCGCCTAGCACCACCCGCTCATGAAACCGGACAAGATGCGGCGACGTATAGACATGCACCTTCTTGCCTGACGCCGCCAGGCCCTGCCGCATCATCGCCAGCACCGATCCCTTGCCGTTGGTACCCGCGACGTGCACCACCGGCGGCAGGCGTCGCTCGGGATGGTCGAGGTCCGCGAGCAGCCGCTGTATGCGGCCCAAGGAGAGGTCGATCACCCGGGGGTGCAGGTCGAGCAGCCGCTCGAGTATGCGGTCGCTGCCGCTCATGCTGCCTGCCCCTCTTCGCTGCCACCACTGCCTTTACCGCCAGTACCGCCGGTGGCAATGCCAGCGCCGCCTGTACTGCCGCCACCGCTTCCGCTTCCACTAGTAACGCCACCGCCACCGTTGCCGCTGCCGCCCCGATTGGCACTGCCATTGCCGCCGTTGCCCCCGTTGCCCCCATTGCCATTGGCCGGCAGCTCCAGCGGAGGCTGGTGCGTCAGCATACGCAGCAGACTCGCCAGCGTTTTGCGGATTTCCCTGCGCGGCACCACCATGTCGAGCATGCCGTGCTGCAGCAGATGCTCGGCGCGCTGGAACCCCTCGGGCAGCTTCTCGCGAATCGTCTGCTCGATCACCCGCGGTCCGGCAAAGCAGATCAGCGCGTTGGGCTCAGCGATCTGTATGTCGCCAAGCATGGCGTAGGAGGCGGTAACGCCCCCCGTGGTGGGATGGGTAAGCACGCTGATGTAGGGCACGCCGGCGTCGCGCACGATCTGCACGGCGAGGGTGGTGCGGGGAAGCTGCATCAGCGACAGGATGCCCTCCTGCATGCGCGCGCCGCCCGCCGCCGTGAAGATCACCAGCGGGGCGGACCTGTCGACGGCGAGGCGGGCGGCGCGGAGGGTGGCGTTGCCCACGGCGATGCCCATGGAACCGCCCAGAAACTCGAAGTCGTGCGCCGCCACAACCGTCTCGACCTCGCCGATGGCGCCGGTCGCCACCAGCATGGCGTCGTCGGAGCCGGTCTTGGCGCGCGCCTGGCGAAGGCGCTCGGTGTAGCGCTTGAGATCGCGGAAGCCCAGCGGGTCGCTGGGGGCGGGGTCCGTCTCGACCAGCTCGTAGGCGCCGTCGTCGAACAGCGACTCGAACCGTTTCACCGGCTTGAGCGGCATATGGTGGCCGCAGGACGTGCAGACGTTGAACGCCTCCTCAAGCTCGCGGTGGAAGATCATCTGGCCGCAGGAGTCGCACTTGCGCCAGAGGTTCTCCGGCACCGAGCGGCGCAGGACGGCGTTGACCTTGGGACGGACGAAGTCCCGTATCCAGTTGTTCATGCCTTCCGCGCCCCGCGCACGCCTTCCGCCAGGCTCTTTACGTAATCCAGGATCGTGTCGACTTTCTCGCCCGCGCCGACGCGGTCGACGATGGCGGAGCCGACCACCACCCCGTCGGCGCCGCGGGCGATCTGAGCCGCCTGCTCGGGGGTACGCACGCCGAACCCCACGCATACCGGAAGGTCGGTGGACGCCTTGACCCTGGCCACGGCGCGGGCGACCTCTTCGCTGTCGGGGGCGGCGGCGCCGGTGATGCCGGTGATGGAGACGTAGTAGACGAAGCCGCCCGACCCCTTCAGCACCGCCGGCAGCCGAGTCTCGTCGGTGGTGGGAGTCGCCAGGCGAATGGTGCGCAGGCCGGCGCCGTCCGCCGCGGCGCGGAACGCGCCGTCCTCCTCCGGCGGAAGGTCGACGACGATGGCGCCGTCCACCCCGGCCTGCGCGGCGTCCTGGGCGAACCGCTCCTGGCCGTAGGACAGGATGGGGTTGGCGTAGCCCATCAGCACGATGGGCACGGCGCCGTCCTCGGCGCGCAGGGCGCGGGCCAGGTCCAGGGTGCGGGCCATGGTCTGGCCGCCGACGAGGGCGCGCTGGCCGGCGCGCTGGATGACCGGGCCGTCGGCCATGGGGTCCGAAAACGGCATGCCCAGCTCGATGACGTCCGCGCCGGCCGCGGCGAGGCCGACGGCAAGGCGGGTGGAGGCGTCCATGTCGGGGTCGCCCGCCATGGTGAAGGTGACCAGGGCGGCGCGGTCCTGGCTCCTCAGGTCGGCGAAGCGCGCCTCGATGCGGCCGCCGGTCATGCCTTGAGCTCCGAGTCGAGCGCCTCGGCCACGCTGAAGATGTCCTTGTCGCCGCGGCCGCAGAGATTCATGACCAGCAGCGAATCGCGGGGCATGTCCGGCGCCATTTTGCTGACGTGCGCAAGGGCATGGGCGGGCTCGAGCGCGGGAATGATGCCCTCGAGGCGGCTGCACAGCTGGAACGCCTCCAGCGCCTCGGCGTCGGTGACGGCGACGTACTCGACGCGGCCCTCGTCGTGCAGCCAGGCGTGCTCGGGGCCGACGCCCGGATAGTCGAGGCCGGCCGAGATGGAGTGGGCCTCGGCGATCTGGCCCTCGTCGTCCTGCAGCAGGTAGGTGCGGTTGCCGTGCAGCACGCCGGGGCGGCCGCCGGTGAGGGAGGCGGCGTGGGCGCCGGTGTCGACGCCATGGCCTCCCGCCTCGACGCCCACGCAGCGCACCGAGAGATCGTCGAGAAACGGATGAAACAGCCCCATGGCGTTGGAGCCTCCGCCGATGCAGGCGACCAGGGCGTCGGGCAGGCGGCCCTCCTTATGCTGGATCTGCTCGCGGGTCTCCTGGCCAATGACCGACTGGAAGTCCCGCACCATGCGCGGATAGGGGTGGGGGCCGGCGACAGTGCCGATGCAGTAGAAGGTGGTGCGTACGTTGGTGACCCAGTCGCGCAGGGCCTCGTTCATGGCGTCCTTGAGGGTGGCGGAGCCGGAAGTGACCGGCACCACCTCGGCGCCGAGGAGATTCATGCGGAAGACGTTGGGCTTCTGGCGGGCGATGTCGACCTCGCCCATGTAGACCACGCACTCCAGGCCGAAACGGGCGCATACGGTGGCGGTGGCGACGCCGTGCTGGCCGGCGCCGGTTTCGGCGATGATGCGCTTCTTGCCCATGCGGCGGGCAAGCAGGATCTGGCCGAGGACGTTGTTGATCTTGTGGGCGCCGGTGTGGTTGAGCTCGTCGCGCTTGAAGTAGATGCGCGCTCCGCCCAGCTCCTCGGTGAGCCGCTCGGCGAGATACAGCGGAGAGGGACGGCCGATGTAGTCGCGGCCGAAGCTTTCCATGTCGTCGTGAAACGATGGGTCGTCGCGGGCCTCGTCGTAAGCCTCCTCCAGCGCCAGCACGGGCGGCATGAGGGTCTCAGCAACGAAGCGTCCGCCGTAGGGGCCGAATCGGCCCTCGGCGTCGGGGCCTCCGCGCAGGCTGTTGCGGATTTCGGACATCACGTCACATCCGGGCCGCGGCGAGAAAGTCGCGGATGCGCTGGGGGTTTTTGACGCCTGGCGAGTCCTCGACGCCGGAGGAGACGTCTACCTGCGTCGCGCCGCTGGCCCGCATCGCCTCGGCGACGTTGCCAGGCGTCAGACCGCCCGCCAGCAGCCATGGCCGCCGCCACTGGCGGCCCGCAAGCATGTGCCAGTCGAAGGCCACGCCGTTGCCGCCGGGTAGCCCATTGGCGGCGGCGTCGCACAGCACCTGGTCGGCCGCGTCCTCGGCCTCGTCGAGCCGAGCGAGATCGTCCTCGCTGGCCAGCCGCACCGCCTTAATCACCGGCAGGCCGCTATGGCGGCGAATCTCGTCCACCCGAGCGGGGGACTCCGAGCCGTGCAGCTGCAGGAAGTCCAGCGGCGCCTGCTCCAGCGCCGAGTCGATCTCGGCCATGTCGGGGTCGACGAACAGCCCTACCCGGCGGGCGCCCGAAGGCGCCCGCCGGGCAAGGTCCCCCGCTTCCCACGGGCCAAGGGACCGCGGCGAAGGGGGGTAGAAGACAAAGCCGACGTAGTCCGCGCCCTCCGCCGCCTCGAGGTCGCGGGGGGAAGTGACGCCGCAGATCTTGACGCGAATGCGCTCGGCCATCGGTCCACTGCGCACGCAGCCTCCTACGCCTGGTCCCGCTGGCCCCGCCTGCCGTGCGCCGACAGCCCCCGCAGCCACTCCAGCAGCATTCCGAACATCAGGCCGATGAACAGTACCGCTAGGATGACGGCGAAGAGCGGGGCGGTCAGCGTCGGCAGCGGTCCCAGTGGAAGGCCGTCGGGCGCCAGCCTAAGCTCGACGGGCGCGTCGTTGGACGCGGATACCAGAATGGCGGCGGCCGCAAGGACCAAGAGCGCCACGCGGCGCAGCCAACGCATGGGTCAACTACGCCCCGCGGCATGGACTGTCTCCGGCGTCTCAGCCGTTGACGGTGTCCTTGAGCTGCTTGCCCGGCTTGAAGTGAGGCACCATCTTGGCCTCGGTCTTCACGGTCGCCCCGGTGCGGGGATTGCGGGCCGTGCGGGCTTCGCGCCTGCGGGCGGTGAAGGTGCCGAAGCCGCGAAGCTCCACGCGGTCGCGGCGCGCCAGAGCGTTGGCGATCTCGTCGAAGACGGCGTTGACGATTTCCTCTACGTCGCGGCTGCTGAGATCGCTGCTGCTCTCGGCGATGGTGTCGATGAGTTCTGACTTGACCATAGGTCCTGCTCCTCAATGTGTGGGAGGCCCGCGGGGCGGGCCGAGTTGGCGCAAGACTATGGCGAAAGATTGCGCTAGGTCAAGGGCCTGCGGCAGACACGGCAACTGCCCGTCCACTGCCCGCATCCGCGGGGTCTACCAGCCTGGATAGTCGGCGCCTGCTGGCTGTCGTCACCGGGGCCAACTGCGGCCCTGCTGGCGGTGTCCACCGGTGCCAGCCGCTGTCCTGCTGGCAGTAGCACGTGCAGGGTGATTGCAGGACGGTTTCAAGAAGAGCGGGCCTAGATCAGGGCCGGTCCGTCGTCGCCTGCATCGGCGTATTTCCTTTGAGGGCGGACAGCGGCATCCTCCATCGACGAAACCTTCGGGCTGCCGATCGACATCGCCCGCGCGCAGGCCGCGTCAAGCCTCTCCCGCCCGCAGGTACCCTCAAGCCGGAGAAGCCTGCGGCAGGAGCGCAGAGCCTGCTCCGTGCCCGCCCCGTCGCCCAGCAGCGCCGCCGCCAGAGGCGCAGCTCCCTCGCCAACCGTCCCCGCGTCCCGGCGAAGCCGCTCGGCGGTCATTTCCCGGCGGCGGGACTGGCCTGGCGGCATGTGCACCTTCAGCGTCGACCATTCCCCCTCGGCGACCCGCGCGTGCGACGGCGACGCGACGCGCCGTCGCACATCACCTCCACCGTCCGCACCCCCAGCGCCACCCAGACCTGCCGTCCCATCAGGCCGGACTGCACCGAGTAGCGGCCGCCGGCCGGGACGTAGCAGTACCGGTCTACCTTGCACGGCTTCCACCGCGCAAACTCCCAGGGATGCGCCGGTTGGAGGCCGGCACTAGCGGCGTGTTGGTGTTTGGCACGCTGTAGAAGGCGGGGCTCTTCCGCAGCGACTTGATCCATCGACAAGTCTAGTCCGTCAATCGAGCCCAAGTTCGACTGCTGTAGTCAACGGCAGCGGCAGTAAGTATAGGATAAATTCTACTTTCCCCAAATCCTGTTTCAATCAATTCGGAAAGCGTAGGGGCGTTGACATCCACCCCCGCAAGCACCAGTACTGAAAGAGTATAGGCGGCCGCCGAATAGAAGAAAAGCGCTCCTACTTTTCCAATATCAAGCTTTGCACTGGCATTCCTGTGGCGCCCTGTATACGCTAGCAAGGCAACACTTAAACAACCAACAATATAAGGCGCGAAAGGATTGGCCAGCAGCCCCCATGCTTCAGGGGTCATGGCAAGACGCGCTTAATTGTCATTGCAACAATGGCAAAGGCAATTGCAGCTGCCCACTCGAGCGGGTGGACCGACGTATGTGATGGATCTACAGCCCAATGTACCGTTGACGCGGTGTAGAAACCGAAGCAGATCAGTATGACAAAGGTCGCTAGCATTCTCACACGCTCGTCCATTGTGCCATGGACTAGCTTCCTGAACTCGTCGAGTGTAAACATGGTACTGTCTCCTATCTCGGTTTAGGCACTCTCACCTACTTTCGCGGTGTATACCCAGTCGGTTACGCTCAGTGAGCGTAACCGACTGGGTATATCTGTCAAGGCCCACCTCGACCCCGTGTACCTATACCATCTGCCCGCGCTTGTCAAGGGCTGGGGAAGCCCTGTCACGTCCACTGACAAGCGCAAGCATCGATGGCCTTCAGGATAGGAAGGGTCAGCCAAGCCGTCCAGCAAGCCCAGTCCGGCACCCGCTTCGGGGTAGCGTTCAGCGTTTCTGTACATGGGCTTCCTCACCTGCCCATAGGCTGGTAGACCGACACCGCACAGCCGTCCAGCTCCTGCAGCACCTTTGCAATCACAGGCTTCACGGTCTCCCAGTCAAGCCCTCCCACGCCGCACGAACCCGTCAGGATCAGGTTGCGGTATTCCGCGACCCTGCGGCCGCAGCAGAACCGCTCGAACAGCCCGCGGTCGAGGCCCCGCCGCGTCAGGTAGTCTACGCTCTCCGGACACGCCCCCGCATGCCGCAGCCGCGCCTCCCGAAGCCGACGCTCGTACCTCTTCGTCTCCCGCAGCGACCTCTCGCGGTCCACCAGCGGCCCAAGCCATTCCGCCGGAGACAGCCCGTCGCCGGAAACCTCCGCCTCCAGCTTGGCAAAGGTCTCCGCCATGCCGTCGAGCCGCAGCGCCCGAAGGCCCTCGTAGGTGGGATGGTGCAGCATCTTCCGTCCCCCCTCAGCTGAAATACGCCGCGCCGCGGATGTTGCCGTGCTCCACGCGCGGCGGCTCCGGCGGCGCGCCGGTCAAGCCCGCTGCGCAGGATCGACACCACCGACGAAACCTTCGGGCTGCCGATCGACAGCGCCCGTGCGCAGGCCGCGTCAAGCCTCTCCCGCCCGTAGATACCCTCAAGCCGCAGAAACCTGCGGCAGGAGCGCAGGGTCTGCTCCGTACCCGCCCCGTCGCCCAGCAGGGTCGCCGCCAGCGTCGCCGCTCCCTCGCCGACCGTCCCCGCGTCCCGGCGAAGCCCCACGGCGGTCCTTTCCCGGCGCTGGGCGTGGCCCGGCGTCATGTGCTCCTTCTGCGTCGACCATCCGCCCTCCGCAAGCCGGACGTGCGACGCGACGCGGCTGCCATCGTGCACCACCTCCACCGTCCGCGCGCTCAACGCCACCCACACCTACCGCTCCATCAGGCCCGTCGGCACCGAGTAGCGCCCGCCGCTGGCCGGGACGTGGCAGTACCGGTCCACCCTGCACGACTTCCACCGCACAAACTCCCAGGGATGCGTCGGAAGCGGGCGCAGCGCCGGAAGGTCAAGCCGCTCGAACAGGTCGCAACGGCTGGCGCCGAGATGCTTCGAATGCCTCCGGTTGAGCGCGTCCAGCAGCGGGCGCATCGCGCGGTTGACCTCGGCGAGGCTGAAAAACCGCCGATGCCGCAGCCGGGCCAGAACCCGGTGCTCCACCTGCTGCACCGCGTTTTCCACCTTCGCCTTGTCCTGCGGCTTCTTCGGGCGGGCCGGAGACGCCGCCGCGCCGTAATGGAGAACAGGTCGGCGAACGTGGGATTGAGTTTCGGATTCGTCAGGCTCGACCTGGCGATTCCGGACTTCAGATTGTCCAGCACGATCATTTCCGGCACGCCCCCGTAGAACGACAGCGCCCGGACATGGCTCCCCGTCCAGTCCTCGATCTTCTGGCTCTCCGTGGCCTCCGCGTAGATGCAGCCCGAAGCCCCCATTGCCGCGACGAAGACCTGCGCCTGGCGAGTCTCGCCCGTCTTGGGGCAGTGGATGGGCACCGTCATGCCGGCGTAGTCCACCTCGATCCGCTCGCCCGCCGCCTGGCGCTGCCGCATGACCGGCTCGATCCGCCCCTCCCACTCCCTGTAGAGATCGCAGAAGCGGCTGTAGCTGTATCCCTGGCAGCCGCAGTCCGTCTGGTACTCCTCCAACGGCAGCGAGAGCGTCACGCCCTTCCTGCGAAGCTCGCGGTGCACCTTCCGCCAGTCGGGGACCGGAATGCCGCTCCGCCTCTTCTCCCCGTCGCGGGGGAACAGGAGGCTTTCCAGCTCCCGGTCCCCCAGGCATTCAGCCGCCGTCCAGTCCACGCCGGCGGCATCCGCCCTCGCCAGGTAATTCTGAACCGAGCCGATGGGCAGGCCAAGACTGTGCGCAGCCCTGCGCCCTGAAAATCCCTGCGACCGCAGCCGCAGGACCTCGCGAATCTTTCGCATTGGCAACCTCTTCATGGGTCTGCCCTCCTGCTACCTCAAAGGAGCGGAAGGCTAGATGGTTTCGGGTTGCCCTGAGACGGCCTGTCAGCGAAGCATCCGGGGGACCAAGTGCTCCGTTATGGGTGACCAAGTACCGTCGGAATCGGTGACCAAGCACCCCCGTAATTTGTAGATGGGCACTGGATCGCGGAGGGTCGCAACCTGATCCTGACGGGTCCGTGCGGCGTGGGGAAGACGTGGCTGTGCTGCGCGCTGGTGAAGGCTGCGTGCCGCCGCGGCGAGAGCGCGCTGTACCGGCGGATGGGCCGTACGCTGTGGGATCTGGAGGTTGCGCGGGGCGACGGCAGCCATCCCCGCCTATTTCGCGATCTGTCGAAGGCGCATCTTGTGGCGCTGGACGACTTTGGCCCCGACCGCCTTACGGCCGTGCAGCGGCGCAACCTTATGGAGGTGGTGGAGGAGCGCGGCGAGCGGCGGTCGACGGTACTGTCGAGCCAGCTTCCGCTGGCGTCGTGGCACTACCTGATCGGCGAGCCGACGTACGCCGACGCGATCCTGGACGGTCTTGTGCACAGCTCGTATCGGCTTGATCTATCCGGCCCGTCGCTTCGCGCGGGGACTGCGGCGGAGAAGAGGGACTGAAAATCCATTTCTCATCCCCCGCCCGCGGGGGTGGGGGGATGGCCCCCGCGCCAGGTCCTTGCTGCCGCCCCATTGTTTCCCATGCGGAACCAGCGCTGCGCGCCGGTGATCTTTCCCTGGGCCGACGCGCTGCGCCGTCCTGAGGGAGCTGCACCC
>CAZPIN010000085.1:0-6158 GCA_964586735.1 uncultured Rhodobacterales bacterium
GTACTGCAGCGAGCCCCGCCAGCCGTCGGTCCAGTCCAGCGAGTCGTCGGCGTTGCCGGTCAGCACCAGGTATTTCGCGTTCACCGTGCCGCCGAAGAACTCCACGCCGTCATCCGAGTTGTTGTGGGCCTGGATGTACTCGACCGTGGTGCCGTCGCCGACTCCCTGGAAGGCGATGCCGTTCAGTTCGTTCTCTTCGTCGACCCGCGAGCCGGCGTAGCTGACCACCACGTAGCGCAGCGTGCCGCTGCTGTCGTTGCGGTCGGCGCCGCCGAACAGCCCGGAGTTCGCCTCGCCCTGCTTGGCGCAGCCGGCGGTGCCGCCCGCAAAGCCCTCGGGGCAGTCGTTGATCGGCGCGTAGCCGTTGATCACCAGGCCGCCCCACAGCCCGCGCTCGTTGCCCTGCAAGGAGCCATCGACATCGGCGCGCGCGGTCATGACGATCGGCGCCGCGGCGGTGCCCTGGGCGTCGATTTTCGCGCCCCGCTCGATCACCAGGAATTCCGAGGCGCCAGCGCCGGCGAGCACTGCGCCCGGCGCCAGTTCCAGCGTGCCCTCGACGATGCGCAGCGGGCCGCCGCCGGCGATCTGGAAGATGAAGTCATTGCCCAGCAGCAGCCCCGCCGGGTTCAGCTCGCCGTCGTCGAGGCGGGACACGTCGATGTGGTGGATGGGGCGATTGCCGAAGCGGGCGCCCGACCTCGCGCCGGAGTCGCGAATCACGCTCGCCAGCGCGGCGGGAATCCGCGAGGCGACATCCTCCGCCGGGCCGGGGCCAGGTCCGGGGTTCGGGTCCGGGTCGGGGTCCGGCTCCGAGGGACCGCGCGCGGGAACCTCCACCACGATCGAGCCGGGGGATACGTTGTCCGACGATCCGCCACAGGCCGCCAGCAGCGCCGCCAGCAGCGCCGCGACGCTTCGCTTGAACAAGGTTTCAGAGGTCATGGCCCCACCCGATCGAAAGTGAAAAGCCGGCGCCGCGCTTGCCGCGGTGCCGGCGAACGGCACGATCCTAAGAGGCGAATATGATGTTTCGGTGACCGCCCGGTTACCGAAGCATGACATTTCCGGGGCGCTCGCCACGAACTTGCCGTCAATCGGCTGTCGTCTTCTTCAACACCATGACGAGACTGCGGAGATCGGTCATCGCAAGCGCGTTCACCAAGCGCTGGTCGGCAGTTACGACGCGGACATCGAGGTGTCGCGCCAATGCGACGTACATGAGGTCGTAGACCGGCCGGTCGTGTGCGATGGCGAGCCGGATGGCGTCTGCGCAGATGGCCTCGTCCGCGTGCCACCGGACCGGCATGTCGGACATGGTGGCCAGTAGCTGGCCGGCCGCGCCGCGGTCAACCTGATCGAGCCGGACCTTTCGCCAGACCGCGTTGGCCACTTCGGAGACAAGGAGCCGGGGGGCATGAGCTCCTCCTCGTCGAAAAGGCCGCGAGCGTCATCCGAGTCCTCCTCGACGATCGGCCATTTGACCGCGACGCTCGCATCGACCACCAGAGCCACTGTCGCTCAGTGTCCGCGGTCGCGGTCTTCGCGGATCAGAAGCTCGGCAGGAGTCTGGATGCGTCCTTCGGATGCGCCGCGCAGTTCGGCCGTTCGGGCAAGAAAGGCGGCTCTCCTTGCGGACAGGTCGTCCTTCACCGCGTCCACGAGGATGTGGCGCACTTCGCCTTCGAGCGACCGATTGTTGCGGGCCGCGCGGAGCTTCAAATCGCGTACCACGTCGTCGGCAAGTAGCCTGATGTTGATCGTTGCCATTGCAAGCTCCCTGCGAGCTCCATCGTCTCGATAGTGTGTCAATAGCGGGATTGAAGTGTGATGGTATTGGCCAGAGTGCCTATAACATTTCTCTCCAGCTACTTAGCGGGGCACCAAGATCATCAATGATTTCGTCTTCGAGGCAGCCGCGTTCTTCGAGGTCAATTATTGAATCCAGGTCCCGAGTCCAGTATACTGAAAATCCAGGTATGACATTGAATGTAGGATATCTTCTTGAGAGCAGATCTTTTTCAATTTTTTTCTGATCCTCGCTTGTAATGAACCCTTTTTTCTTCCACTCTTTGGCCAATGCGGATAAATCTTCTCTATCTATCCTTCCATACGAATTGCCTTTGGCGAAGTGGTCGAAGAATCCTTCCAAGTCGGGATTTTTCACGTTGAACGAGATCAGTTTTGTGCTTATGAAATTCAAATGTAGATCTGGTTTTACTTCCCAATCTTTCAAGTTGAAAAGTCTTTCTTTGTCCACGCAATCATAAAAACGTGTCGCCTGAGATACTGTATTCGCAGGCCACAGACCTATCATTAGCGCCTTCGACTTCGATTCCTCATCATCCACCCATATAGCAATCCTTTCGGCGATACATCCGGGGCGGTACAAGTAGTTATCCCACGCCTCCAAATGCAATTTCTCTGCCAAACTTTGTAATAAGGTGTCCACCCGTCTGCACAAAGCTTCTCCTCTCCCTTCGCAAAGTCTGAAAGTGCGATACGGGGTCAGATCTGGATAGTGCTTTTCGACATAGGAAAGAAAATTTCTGCAAATCAGTTTATTGCTATAGGGCGGTATCTCGGAATTGATGTATTTCAACAGTTCTTCCAGAATATCAGACCAGTTCAAGCATATTGCTGATTTGTGCAACTCTACTTGGTCATGGTCACCCGAATAAGAGCGCTTAGCCGGATACAACTGTTTTTCCCAAAGATTGCCATGTGCTGGCTTGTTTTCGATGATCATCGTCAAGCCGTCCGGATATTCGATAACGCCATCGTACACCGGATCTCTGTCTGACCAGTCGATTTGTAATTCCTTTTCGATAGACTCATCAGTAACGAGAATGGAGATTAGACGATTGGTTTCAGAGCGAATCCATTTGCTTTGTGTAATTATCCTGGCATTTTCCCAAAAAGATTTACACTCCTTCAATGGCTCAGATAGATTTGATTCCACAAATTCACGAAACCATGCCTGCAAATATCGATCATATTGGAGAGTCACCAAAAACGCCCAAGTGAAGCGATTCTCATGTGCAGGAATATCGACGAATGGATTAAAAAAATCTACCTCAGACATGTCATTCTCCTCAGGAGCTTTACCCCAGCTTCAAGCTGAAATCCAGTCTACCACTGAACGCCAAGCTCTCCAATTCGCGTTCGAGACTGGCCCTGTCCGAATAGCGCAACAGTCGTGCTGGAGCGGCTGGCGGGGTCAGCGGGCGGCCGCGGCAATGCCCGCCATGCGCCCGGAAAACGTGGCGTCGCCCACCGACATGCCGCTGGCATAGCCGGCGGCGCGCCGCGCGACGCCGCAGGCGGTGCGGCCCGCCGCGTACAGCCCGGGAATTTCCAGGCAGTCGGCGGTCAGCACCTCGCCGCTGGGGCGGGTGTCCAGCCCGCCCAGGGTGAAGTAGGGCCAGAACGAGCCGCGCCCCGGCGTCACGTCCAGCGCCACCAGCGGGCACTCCAGCGGCTCCAGCCACTCCGGCCGCTTGTGGTGGAGTGGGTCCTCGCCGCGCGCGGCCATCTCGTTGTAATAGCCCAGCGTCTGTCGCAGCGAGCCCGCCGGGAGCCGCAGCTCCGCCTCCAGCTCCGCCACGGTCTCGCCGGTGCCGCAGACCTCGGCGTTCATGTAGCTCGCCCGCTCGTAGTCGGCGTACTGCGCCACCGTGACCAGGAAGTAGAAGCGCTCGCCCGGGCTGTCGAGAATGGCGTTGCCCAGCCGCGAGTGGTAGACATCCTCATTGATGAGGCGCTGGCCCTTGTCGTTGACGAGAATGCCCGCGGTGATGGAGGCGGGGGGATAGTAGGGCAGGCTGATGAAGCCCTCGTGCATGTTGATGGCCGCGGCCCCCACGCCCATGCCCATCAGGATGCCGCTGCCGGTGTCGCCGGGATTGCCGATGGCGTTGTTGCCGCGGGTGAGCTTGGGCGCGTACTTTCTCAGCATCTCCCCGTTCATGGCGAAGCCGCCGGCGCAGAGAATCACGCCGCGGCGGGCGCGCACGTTCAGTTGCCGCCGGTTCTTGCGCACCACGAGGCCCAGCACCGAGTTGCCGTCGTCGCCGATCAGCGTCAGCGCCCGCGCCTCGCACTCGACTCGGATGCGCCGGCGCCGCGCCACGTTCTCGCCGATGATCTTCATCAGCAGCGGGCCGCCGTTGTCGCCCTCCACGTACAGATTGTGGCCGCGGGCGGCGGGCCTGGCATGCTCGCAAAATGGGTGGGCCTTCTCGTTGCCGGTGTAGAGCAGCCCGTCGTCGCTCAGGCACATGATGGCCCGCGCCTCGTGGAAGCTGTCCTTGAAGGGCACCCCGAGGCCGCACAGCCAGTCGAAATGGGCGACGCTGTTCTCGCAGTAGTTGCGGATTTTCGCCTCGTCCGCCTGCGGGCCAGCCGCCAGCATCATGTAGGCGAGCATGTCCTCGACGCTGTCCTCGAAGCCGCAGGCGCGCTGCACCCGGGTGCCGCCGCCCAGGTAGAGCTCGGCGCTGGACAGGGCGGTGGAACCGCCGCCGGCGCTGGCGAGCTCGAAGATGGCGACCTCGGCGCCGGCATCGGCGGCCTCGATCGCCGCGCAGCCGCCGGCGCCGCCGAAGCCGACGATGGCCACATCGGTCTGCATGTGCCAGCGCCGCACCTCGCGCGCCGGGCGCGGCCGGGCGGGACTGGTCGTGGCGGGCATCGGGGCGCTCCCTCGGCGAGTCGCAGCCCGGATTTTCCCCGCCACTGGCGGATTGCACAAGCCCCGGCCCGGCGCCCGGGCGGCACCGGCAATTCTCGTTTTGGCTCCTGACTTCACTGTCAGGCACATGATGCACCGACTTTCCAGCCCGACCCGGGACGAATCGATCACCGGAACCGCCCCGCGGAGGTAGCTGGCGGGCACAATGAGAATTGCCGGGGCGGTACGCCGCCGGGGGCGCGATTCGGCATTTCGCGGTGGAATCGCGATTTTCTCCATCACAAATCGATCGGGTTCGCCTATACTTGCGGACTTGGCACAAACCGAAGGGAATCTCCTCACGATGTCCGAGACACTGGCACAGCGACTCTATGTGGCTTACTACGGCCGCCCGGCCGACCCGGGCGGTCTGGCCTACTGGGCGGGAAGGTTTCGCGAGGTTGGCTCCAGCGCCGTCGCCCAAGTGCTTCCCGCGTTCGGCGACTCGGCGGAGTTCACGGAGCGCTTCGGCATCCTCACCAACGAGCAACTGGTCAACAATCTGTACCGGCAGATGTTCAATCGCGATGCGGAGGCGGGCGGCCTGACCTTCTACGTCGGCAGGCTGAACTCCGGGGCGTCCACGCTGGCGAGCATCGCCCTGCAAATCGCCGACGGCGTACAGGGCGCGGACAGGACGACGCTGGCCAACAAGGTGGCGGTGGCGAACACCTACACCAGGACGGTGCGGGATCGCGACGCCCTGTACCGGGCCGAGGACATCGGGTCCGCGGCCCTCATCCTGTCGAACGTGGACGAAACCCAGGCGAACCTCGCCGCCGGCAACGAGGCGGCCAGGATGACGGCCGGCGAGTTGCCCGCGCGGCGCCCGCACAGCGAGAACAACCCGGTGGGCGACTACGCCGCCGCTCCGGGCCGGGTCGGCGTCATACTCGACGGCGACCGCGACGACAGCCGCGCGGCATTCTCCATCACTGGCTCCATGCACGATGACATCTTCGTCATCGAGGAATTCCGCTCGGTCTCCAGGCTCGATGGCGGGCCGGGCATCGACACCCTGGACTTCTCCGGGCTCGCGGGCGCCGGCGACACATCCCGGGTCACCGTGTCACTCGCGGACGGCACGTTCCGCTACGTGAGCCGGGAGTACAGCGGCGCCGGGGCGATGATCTCCAACATCGAGACCGTGATCGGAACCGATGGCGACGACATCATCCGCGGCGGCGCCGGCAATGACGACATCCGCGGCGGCGCCGGGCGCGACACCATCCGCGGCGGCGCCGGCGACGACACGCTCAGGGGCGGCCCGGACGACGACACGCTGAACGGCGGGACCGGGGCCGACACCCTGAAGGGCGGGCGCGGCGACGACGACCTGACCGGCGGCGCCGGGGCGGACGTGTTCGCCTATCCCGACAAGGCGTTCGGCGACGACACGATCACGGACTTCGCGGACGGCACGGAC
>CAZPIN010000086.1:0-2107 GCA_964586735.1 uncultured Rhodobacterales bacterium
GGCTCGGGCGCCACCTCGCCGCGGATGGCCATCCGGTAATAGCCGCTGTTTGCGTGCGCGCCCCAGCCGCCGGTTGCGTCGGCATTGCCCTGCCGGACGCTGGCAGGCAGGCTCCAGCCCGCCATGCCGTCGCTGTCCAGGGTTGCGCTTTGCAGCGCGTTAAGGACGGGATCGTTGTCGGTGCCGGTCAGCCGGAACACGAAGTGGTAGGTCGCGTCCGGATCGAGCCGCGTGTTCGCCGGAGCGACAAAGGTCGTCTTGGCGAGACTGATTGTCGTCGTGGTTCGCCTCAGCGTCGCCAGGGGGTCGCCTGCAGGGTTGCCGCTGCCGTCGTCCGCCTGCAGTTCCATGGCCAGGGCATTGCGGGTATGCGACCAGCGAGCGATTTGCAGCTCCACGCCGCCGAGCGTGTAGCCGTACTGATTGGAACCGGTCCGGAAGGGCTGGCTGGTGGAGCGGGCGGCGCTTGGATTCGGAAGATTGGCTAGGTCCTGACTCGGTCGACCGAAATTGCTGAGAAGCACCGGCGGGCCCGGCGCGACGACCAGCGCCCCTGCCGACCCCGTGCCTTGAGGTATCTCGTACCGGTCTGATGCGTCCAGTCTTATGCTCACACTCCTGGGGTTGTCGCCAAAGGTCAGTGTGTTTGTTGTGAGCCGAATGGTCACAGACCCCATGCCCGATGCGGGAACGGTCGCCCGGCCGGAGCCGCCGCTGATATCCGGATGAGATCGAACGCCATCATGGCCATCGCTCAGCGTGTAGCGGATTGGCTGGTCGGTGGACAGCGTTCCCGTCCAGGCGATGATGAACACCACCTGGTTCGAGCCGTCTCCCACCACGAGGTTGCTCTCCGGGCGCACCGTGATGACCGACGCCGCGGGAACCGTGTCGCCGTGAACGGAAAGCGCATACACCGTGTTCGTGGCGTGTTCACTCCAACTGCCGGTGGCGGCGACGTTGCCCACCCTGGCCGTGGCAGGCAGGCGCCAGCCGGCGCCGCTTTCGCTGTCCGGGGTGGTGCTTTCCGTAACGCTGAACCTGGGGCTGTTGCAGCAATCGACCATCCTCAGCACGACGTGATAGGTCGTGCTCGGGTCGAGTGTGATCTCTTCCGGAGAGGCAAAGTACCTTCTGCCTGGAGCGCTGCTCATATCCCCCCGGTTTGCATCCACGTCCGCAGGGTTCGTCAGCGTCACCAGCGTGGCGGCTGCCGGGTCGCCGGGCGTGGTGGCGGAATCCGCCCGGAGTTCCGCGACCAGGGCGGCGCGGGGACGTGACCAGCTCTCCAGATCCAGCACGATGCCGCTGAACGTGTAGCCGTTAGCCGAAGGGCCTGTCCGGAATGCCTGGCTCGCGGACCGCATGTTGCGGACTGGATTTGGACGAGGGTCGTCGCCGACGCCGGCGAAACGATCCTGACCGAAATTGGTGAACAGCACCGGCGGAAGCGGCGGCGTGACGGTTATATCCACGCTGCCCATGGTGGAGTGGGCGACGTAGGGAGAAGTAGGAAATGCCAGGACTTCCACGCGCGCCGTCCTGGGGGCGTCATCGACGCTAAGACTCCGGGTTCTTATGGTAAGCGAAAAGGATGTCGTTTCTTGAAACTCACCCACAGTGGGGTACACTCTGCCTAGAGTATTAGTAGCATCAAGACGACGGAGGAACAGCGGTGCTCCGGTAGAGGATTCAGCGAATGCGTCGTCGGGGTCTTCCCAATTGAAGTAGAATGAAGTTCTGCCCCAATTGATGGTACCCGGCCAATCGAAGGAAAGGGTCACCGTGTTCGACCCGTTGCCGACAACGGGGTTGGGCGTCGCGCTGACCGAGATGACGGTCTTCTGCGCCTGCGCTGCGGTCGGCTGCAGGCCGAGCAGCAGCACCGTCAGAATGCCCACGGCCAGACTGAGCGCTCCCGCGCGGCGGAGCATGCGACTTGCCAAGGGGCGGTGCGCGCGGCTTGCCAACGAACGGTGTGCGCGGCTTGCCATGGGGCGGGGTGCGCGACTTGCCAAGGGACGAGGGCGCACGATGCGGGTAATCGCATCGACCACAGCCCGCACTGTCGGCCACGTGCGTGCGGCTGCCTTGTCAACAGCGTGTG
>CAZPIN010000087.1:0-5173 GCA_964586735.1 uncultured Rhodobacterales bacterium
GCCGGGTGGTGCGCGGGGGGCAGGTGGCGGTAGGCGATTCGGTCTCGGTCGAGCGGTTTCCGCTGGAGGAGGGCCTTGCGGAGGAGGCGCGGTCGGTGCTGGAATTCTGGTTTATCGAGAGCACGCCGGAACAGTGGTTCAAAAAGGATGCGGAGTTCGACCGCGCCATCGAGCGCCGCTTCGCGGACCTTCGCGCCAAGGCGCTGGCGGGCGACTGCGACGGCTGGATGGGCACGCCGCAGGGAGCGCTTGCCCTCGTCATCGCCCTTGACCAGTTTTCGCGCAATCTGTTCCGCGAGGACGGGCGCGCGTTCGAGGCGGATGCCAAGGCCCGTTCCCTGACCGACCTAGCCATCGAGTGCGGCCTCGATGCCGGGCTGCCGCGGCGGGCGAGGATGTTTCTGTACCTGCCTTACATGCACGCCGAAGACTTGGAGCGGCAGGACGCCTGCGTGCGCCTGGTGGAGGCGATGGAGATGGGCAAGGAGACGATGTACCACGCCGAGCAGCACCGCGACGTCATCCGCCGCTTTGGCCGGTTTCCCCACCGCAACGCCATGATGGGAAGGGAGACGACGCCTGAAGAGGAGGCGTTTCTGCGCGACGGCGGCTACGTGCCCTGATTCGCCAGGTGGCGCGGGCGGGGCGGGGGGCTATGCTTCCCCGCCGGGCAGCAGGGGCGGAGACTGCGTTACATGGCAGACGGTACGTACGACGTAGCTGTGATCGGGGCTGGACCCGGCGGCTACGTAGCCGCGATTCGGGCCGCCCAGCTGGGCCTGAAGACGGCCGTGGTCGAGCGCGAAAACCTGGGCGGCGTGTGCCTAAACTGGGGCTGCATCCCCACCAAGTCCCTGCTGCGGTCGGCGGAGGTGCTCGAGCTTGCCCAGCACGCCGCCGACTACGGAGTCGAGGCGTCGGGAGTCAAAGGGTCTCTGGAGGCCATGGTGAAACGCTCCCGCGCAGTGGCGGGGCAGCTGAACCAGGGCGTCGCCCACCTGCTGAAGAAAAACAGGGTCGATGTCCGCATGGGCATAGGACGGCTTGCGGGAGGCGGCCGCGTGGAGGTTGAGGAGGATGGCGGCGGCAAGGCGGTACTGTCCGCCAAAGACGTGGTGCTTGCGACCGGGGCGCGGGCGCGGGACGTGCCGGGCATCGAGGCGGACGGCAAGCTGGTGTGGACCTACCGCCACGCCCTGCAGCCCGACCGCCTGCCGAAACGGCTGCTGGTAATCGGGTCGGGGGCGATCGGGATCGAGTTTGCCCATTTCTTCAGGGCGCTTGGCTCGAAGGTCACCGTGGTGGAAATACTCGACCGAATCCTGCCGGCGGAGGACGAGGAGATATCGGCATTCGCTGAAAAGTCTTTCGTGGCGGCGGGCATGGATATCCGCAAAGGCACCAAGGTGACGGACCTCACCCGAGCGCGCGGCGCTCTGCAGGCGACGGTCGAGAAAGACGGCAAGAGCGAGAAGCTGGCCTTTGACCGGGCGATCGTCGCCGTCGGCATCACCGGCAACACCGAAGACCTTGGCCTTGATAAGGTCGGCGTCGAGGTGGACAGGGGCCACGTGCGCACCGACGGGCATGGCCGCGCGGCCGAAGGCGTATGGGCCATTGGTGACCTGGCGGGCCCGCCATGGCTTGCCCACAAGGCGTCCCACGAGGGGGTGATGGTGGCCGAGATGATCGTCGGCGGTCCGGCGCACGCCCTGCGAGGAGAGGACGTACCGGGGTGCACCTACTGCGCGCCGCAGATCGCTTCGGTTGGCTTGACCGAGGCCAGGGCCCGCGAGCTGGGCCACAAGGTGCGGGTGGGGCGGTTTCCGCTGATTGGCAACGGCAAGGCCATCGCCCTGGGCGACACCGAAGGTTTCATCAAGACGGTGTTCGACGAGGGCACGGGCGCGCTGCTGGGCGCCCACATGGTGGGACCCGAGGTCACCGAGCTGATTCAGGGGTTTGCCGTCGCCCGCGCCCTCGAGACCACCGAGGAGGACCTGATGCGGACCGTGTTTCCGCATCCGACGCTTTCGGAGGCCATGCACGAGTCGGTGCTGGCCGCCTATGGCCGGGCGGTGCACATCTGACCATGCCCTCCGCCACCCAGCTGCGGCCGCGCCACCCGGAGAAAGCCGGCCGGCCCGACACCCTCTCTCCAGCCAAGCCGCCCTGGATACGCTCGCGGCTGCCGGCGGGCGGTGGATTCGCCAAGACTCTGGAGACTGTGCGGGAGCACCGGCTGGTCACCGTCTGCCAGGAGGCGTCCTGTCCCAACATCGGCGAGTGCTGGAGCCAGGGCCACGCGACGTTCATGGTGATGGGCGACGTCTGCACCCGCGGCTGCGCCTTCTGCAACGTGGCCACCGGCAAACCCGATACCCTTGACGCGTTCGAGCCGGGGCGGGTCGCCAAGGCGGTTTCCCGGCTCGGCCTGTCGCACGTGGTGGTTACGTCGGTGGACCGCGACGACCTCGACGATGGCGGGGCGGAGCATATTGCCCGCACGGTGCGGGCAATTCGGCGGCAGCGTCCCGATGCCACCATCGAAGTGCTGACACCGGATTTTCTGCGCAAGGACGGCGCGCTGGAAAAGGTGGTGGAGGCCCGGCCGGACGTCTTCAACCACAATCTTGAAACGGTGCCATCGCTGTATCCCTCGGTGCGGCCGGGGTCGCGCTACTACCATTCGATGCGCCTGCTGGAGCGGGTCAAGGAAATCGACGGGCGGATGTTCACCAAGTCGGGGCTGATGGTGGGGCTGGGGGAGGAGCGCCAGGAGGTGCTGCAGGTGCTTGACGACATGCGCTGCGCCGATGTCGACTTCCTTACCGTTGGCCAGTACCTGCAGCCCAGCCCCAAGCACCATCCGGTGGTGCGCTACGTACCGCCGGAGGAGTTCGAGTCGCTTGAGCGCACCGCCCTTGCCAAGGGATTTCTGATGGTCTCGGCGAGTCCCATGACAAGGTCTTCCTACCATGCCGGCGAGGACTTTGCCCGTCTGGCGGAGGCGCGCCGCGTGCGCGAGGCCGGATAGCCGCGGCGATACTGTGCCGGGACACGCCGAGACGCGCGTCGTCGACTACGACGCCGGAGACATGTTCGCGCTGGTGGCGAACGTAGATGCCTACAGCGAATTCCTGCCGTGGTGCGCGGCCTCGCGGGTCACCAGCCGGAGAGACACGCTGGAAGGGGAGGTCGTCGAGGCCGACCTGGTGGTTGCCTTCCGCGTGTTCCGCGAAACCTTCGCCTCGCGGGTGATCCTGCGGCCGGAGGAGGGGGCAATCGACGTCGAGTATCTCGACGGGCCGTTCACCTATCTCGAAACGCACTGGCGGCTGCGCGACTTGGGCCCCGGGCGGTGCGAGATCGATTTCAGAGTGGAATTCGAGATCAAGGACCGCCTGCTGGACCGCCTTGTCGGTGCGCTGTTTCAGCGGGCCATGGAGAAGGTCGTGGGGGCGTTCGAGGCGCGAGCAGAAGCGCTCTACGGCGAGGGCTCACGTTCGTAGCCTTCAAGGGTCTCGCAGATCAGGTCCAGCGTGAAATCGACGCTGAGACGGCGGACCTGTTCTCGCCCGGCCGCGCCAGCGCGCTGCTGATGCACCAGCAGAATCGCTTTCGCGAGGTGGGAGCGGGGCTGGGTTTCGTCTACGCGCCCGGCAGTGAAGGACGCTGCGCCAGCCTGTCGCTTGAGCCAACCTGGAACGTCCCCCGCACCGGCGTGGCGGAGACCATGTGGGGGTCGCAGGACCTCGACGGCTACGCCTCCCCGAATGCCGGCGCGACGGTGAGGGCGCGTTTGGGCTACGGCGTCGGAACTTGGCGGGATAGGGTGCTGGCGACGCTGTACGGCGAGACCGAGTCCGGCGAACAGCCGTAGTCTGCGGCTTGGGGCTGAGATGCACGGTCAGGCCGGTACGCTTGAGCGGCTGAGGATCGACGTCTACGGCGAGCGGGAGGAGACGCAGCCGTCGCGTCCCAGCGACTCGATCATGCTGGAGGGCAGCCTGGGCTTCTGACCAGCGGGGGCTATGCCCTGATGCGTGAAAACTTCTGGACATGCAGCTTGGTGCGGCTTCGCTGATGCAGGCGCTGGTCAGCGGTCCGGTTGCGCATAGCCTGATTCTGCTCTTGACGCTTGTACCGACATCGGATAGGATACGGTTGAGCAGAACGCAGCACTCAGGCACGGTCGGAGTTGTCCTTGACCTGTGCCGCTTCCCCTCTTGCGTGGACTCGAGGAGATGGATCAATGGCCAGAAAGGGACTTCCGATTGGAATACAGACCTTCAGCAAAATTCGCATGAAGGGTATGTACTACGTGGACAAGACCTCCTATGCCGAGATGTTGGCCAAGAGGGAGGGGCACTATTTTCTGTCGCGCCCCCGCCGCTTCGGTAAAAGCCTGTTTGTCGACACTCTGAAGGAGCTGTTCGAGGGTAACGAGCCTCTGTTCAGGGGACTCGCGGTGCATGACCGCTGGAACTGGTCAGAACGGCATCCAGTGGTGCGGCTGGACTTCAGCAGTGGAGACTTCAATGAGAAGGGAGTACTGGAGGAGAGTGTGGATAAGCAGCTGTCCGGATACGAGGAGATGGCTGAGTTGACAAGCAAGTACACGAAACCCTCCGTGAGGCTATGGCAGTTAATCGAGCATTTTGCGCGGAAAACCGGCAAGAAGGTGGTTCTGCTTGTAGACGAGTATGACAAGCCAATACTTGATACGCTTGGCGACAAGAATCTGGCATCATCCCGTCAACGATTCCTTCGCGGAATTTACTCTGTTATCAAGCAGGCGGAGGCAGATATACGGCTTACCTTCATTACCGGAGTTAGCCGCTTCGCACGTGTTAGCCTATTTTCGGATGTCAACAACCTTAAGGACATTACGCTTACTCCGCGGTTCTCGTCCATCTGCGGTTATACGGAATCCGAACTTGACGACGTGTTTTCTAGGGAACTGAGAGGACTAGACCGCGAAGAAATTCGAGAATGGTACAATGGGTATAGCTGGCTGGGGAAGGAGAAAGTTTACAATCCGTTCACCATCTTGCAAGTGCTCGACGAGCGCATGGTCGAGGCGTGGTGGTTTGAAACCAGTACGCCGACATTCCTTGTTGAAGAAATTCACAGAAGCGGCTGGCTTCCGCTGGAACCCAAGAATATAACA
>CAZPIN010000088.1:0-59447 GCA_964586735.1 uncultured Rhodobacterales bacterium
GGGCAATTTGAAGGGGGACGCAAAGCGGTAAAATGGAACATCCCTTTCTGAAAACATTCTCTTAAGTTCGCCTTGCGATGACCCGGCAAAAATGGGTGTAAGTTTTGCCTTTCGTATGTCGAGGCTAGTTCGCAGTTTCCCAATCAGCGATTCTGCATCCTTCGCCCTTGTGATCTCCTGAAATTCATCAAAAATGAGAAATGTTCGCTTCTTGTACCTGGCAAATCGATCGCAGTATAGATCAATCAACTGCAGCCCACTTAAAAGGCCTACGGCTTCTGGCTTTTGAACACTAGCTTCCATTTCCAGCATCCCACCTGGTGCTTTTACCTTAAATTTTGGTGACGTTCCGGAGACCAACGACTTAAAACGTTCCCAAAGCGAATTTGCCCTGAGCGTTCTGTCAAAATCTTCAAGCATGGTAGTCAGAACGGGCTGCCCGGTCGGCCAAAAACTGGTGTACATGACTATATGACCATTGCGTTCCGCCAGAGGAGCGAAGTCATGCACCAGAAAGCTGGTCTTTCCGGTTCGGCGAGGGCCGAAGAAGACTGCTCCCTCTGCGAGTCCTTTTACCAGAGAAAAGTACATCTTCTCCGCGAATTCCGTTCGCGGATAGTACCTTTCATCCGGATTCTCAGTGTACATCATGTTTCACTCCATAGTTACGATCAATGACGCCCATGTCGTAGAGCGCATCTACGATCTGCGCAGGCGTGCCAAGATCACCAAGCCAGTCGATAGGATTCAGATCCTTGTTTCCCCTCTTTCTTTCCATAGCCTTCTGATATGCTTCGTCGCGGCGAGAAAGTTCAATGAGCTGGCCGAAGTCCCAATCGCCGTACTTGTCAAAGCTGTCGTCAAGATATTCGATGTCGCTACCTGACAAGCCGGGAAACTCAGATTCCTGTTCGTTCGACCATAGCTTGACCAGTTCTCCATGCATCTTCCTGCTTAGACGAGACTGGAATTCCACCCTTATTTCCTCCGAGACGTCGGCGCTGTTCGTGATTATGCTGTAAATTGTTACTGGTACTGGGCCATGTTCCATAGCCACATAACGGTCTCCAAATATAGGCCGTCCCCAGTCAATCAGATGGCTGCGGTCGGCGAAAAAGAAGAGCTTCCCCACATAGTCGTGAGTAATCCCGGGCTTGCGCCGGGCCAAGTGCTGTACTCCCTGTATGCACTTGCTGAATTGGATCTTGCAGCGTACCTGCATGTCTACCCTAGACGCCGGTTCGGCCGCCTGCTCCCTGCTGTTGCCCAACATATACACCCTGCCTGCAAGCATGTCAAGCTCCACAGCTGCGGGCTCTGGCATCTCGCTGGATCGCAGCCAGCAGCACAGTTCCGCCATCAAGATCCCCAGCATCATGGCAGCCCCTGCCAGTGGCAGAAGCACGATGCCGTGTCCAGTACCTGTTGCCTGAAGCAGCTCGAACAGCCTACGTCAGCCCGTTCCTGATATTCTCGTTGCACCTCTGCGCAGCCTCCTGCCTTCCAGAGTTCAGCAGGCACATGATGAGGCTGAGCTTTCTGATGGGGAATCAGTCTAGCGGTCAGCCGCTTCCTGCCACCTCGGGAAGTTTCTGCGCCGGCGGCGTGTTGCGGCTGCGGGTCGACCGTACCACCCCGTCAATGACGGTCATGCCTACGCCTGGCAGGTTTCCAAGCTGCACCGACTCCAGTATGTCCTTCCCCGGTGCGTGCTGCGCCTGGTCCATCAGTACGAAGTCCGCCGCGTAGCCCTCTTCGAGCAGGCCGACATCCAGCTCGCGCTGGCGGGCCGTGTTGCCGGTGGCGAAACAAAACGCTGTCTCCGCCGCCACGTTGCCGAGACTCGACAGCATGGCCACCATGCGGAGGATACCCAGCGGCTGCACCCCGGACCCCGCCGGTCCGTCGGTTCCCAGTATGACCTGGTCCAGCTTGTCCAGCTCGCGGGCGGTGTTGAGGGTCAGCAGCGCGGCCCGCTCGTTGCCGTTGTGAACGATCTCCAGCCCCTTCTTGCACTGTTCGCACAGGCAGACGATCTGGTCGTCGGGCAGCGCCGAGTGTCCGCCGTTGATGTGCCCCACCACGTCCGTGCCGGTTTCCAGCACCATGTCGGCGTCGATAAGGCCGGACCCCGGTATGGAGGGGCCGCCGGTGTGTATGGTCGACTGGATGCCGTACTTGCGCGCCCAGTCCACCATCTGGCGGGCGGTCTTGCCGTCCTTGACGGAACCGAGTCCCACCTCTCCCAGCAGCTTTACGCCGGCCTCGGCCAGATCCTTGAAGTCCTGCTCCTCCATGCCGTGCTCGATCACCGGCGCACCGGCGTGCACCTTCACGCCCGATGGCCTGAAGTTGTCGAAACAGCGCTGAGAGGCGATCGCCATGGCCTTCAGCCCGACGATGTCCTTTGGGCGGCCCGGCATGTGCACTTCGCCCGCCGAAATCATGGTGGTAACGCCGCCGTTGAGCGTGGAGTCGATCCATTGCAGCTGCTGCTGCCGCGGGGTGTAGTCGCCGACGACCGGATGCACGTGGCTGTCGATCAGGCCTGGCGACAGGGTAACGCCCTTCGCGTCGATGACGGTTGCGGCGTCCTCGGTGTCGAGATCCTTCTCGTGGCCGAAACTGGCGATTCTGCCGTCCGCCGCGACCACGCAGTCGCCGTCCGCTATGGGGGATTCGATTTTGCCTGTCAGAAGCAGGCCGATGTTTCTGATGACCAGTTTTTCCTTGGCTTGGGCCATGGTGTCCTCCCTGACTGCTGGTCGCATGCTAGGCGCCGACGGGCGTTCCATCAAGGCTGGAGTCCTGCCGCGGCTGCGCCGCTGGCCGCTCGATACCGCAATGCCTTTCTTGCCGCTGGCGGGATGGAGGAGGATTCAGTTGTTTCCAAAATGGAAACTACTGCCGTCGCCGCTGGATATTGACAGTCGATTCGCCTTTACAGATACTGACTTTTCCACCAGTCGACGGCCCGCTAAGAGGACGCGCCCTTGCCCTATCTGGCGCCCAGCGCCCCTTCCGACGCGCTAGCGTTTCTGCACCGCACGGACGCACGCGTCGTGGCGGGCTGCACGGACTACTTTCCCGGTCTGGCGCAGGGGCAGGCCGACGAGCACCTCCTCGACGTCACTCGAATCGACGGATTCCGCTGCATCAGCGACCATGAAGGCGGCTGGAGAATAGGGGCGGCAACCACCTGGACGGACGTGCTGCGCCATCCCCTGCCGCCTGCGTTTGACGCCCTGAAGCAGGCCGCCCGCGAGGTGGGGTCCATCCAGATTCAGAACCGCGGCACCGTAGCGGGCAACATCTGCAACGCCTCGCCCGCCGCCGACGGCGTGCCGCCGCTGCTGGCGCTGGACGCCAGGGTGGAGACGGTCTCGGAGTCCGGCAGGCGCGAAACGCCGCTTTCCTCCTTCATTACGGGGGTACGGCAGACCAGCCTGCGGCATGGCGAGCTGGTGTCGGCCGTGCTGATACCGCCGGTCAGCGCCAAAGCCGGCAGCGCGTTCCTCAAACTGGGCAGCCGCAAATACCTTGTCATCTCCATTGCGATGGTCGCGGCGGTCGTGGAGACTGACGGCGGTTGCATCGTCGACGCCCGCATCGCGGCCGGCAGCTGTTCGCCCGTGGCGCAGCGGCTGTCCAGTCTGGAGGACAGGCTTCGGGGCAAATCAGTGGAGGAGGCGGCTAGCATGGACTTTGCGCAGGGCGACAGCCTGGCGCCGCTGAGTCCGGTGTCGGATGTCCGGGGGTCCGCCGACTACCGGCTGGAGGCGGTCGCCGAGCTCTGCCGGCGGGCGGCGCTGCAAGCCTGCGGGGAGACCTGAGACATGGAGACAGGCATGCTGGTGGAGGCGGACGCCGCGGCGGATTCCCGGAGCGATGCCACCCGGGTGGCGTTCACGCTCAACGGCCGCTCCGTGTCCGTGCCGGACTTTCCCTCTGAGCGGCTGTCGGAGGCTCTGCGCGAGCGCCTGGGGGCAAGGGACGTAAAAATCGGCTGCAACGCGGGCGACTGCGGGGCCTGCACCGTGCTGCTGGACGGCGAGGCGGTTTGCGCCTGCCTGACGCCCGTGCGCCAGGCCGAGGGCCGAAGCGTGGAGACCGCGTCGGGCCTGACGGATTCGGACCCATCGGCCCGCCGCCTGCTGGAGAGTTTCCAGGACCACGGCGCGGCGCAGTGCGGCTTCTGCACACCGGGCATGCTGGTGTCGGCCGTGTCGCTGCTGCGGCAAAACCGCAGTCCCGGCGAGGAGGAAATCGCCGACGCGCTGGGCGGCGTGCTGTGCCGCTGCACCGGCTACCGCAAAATCATCGACGCGGTGGCGGATATGCCCGCCACACTGGACGGCGGCGACAGCGGTGTGGGCGCGGCGGTGCGGCGGCTGGACGGCGCGGGCAAGGTTGCCGGTACCGAGCGGTTTGGCGACGACGTAGCGCCGGCGGGCACGCTTGAGATAAGGGTGGTGCGCTCTCCCTACGAGCGGGCTTCCTTTGCCTTTGGTGACCTGGACGCCTGGGTGGCGGGCGCGGAGGGTATGGCGGCCGTGCTGACGGCGGCGGACATACCCGGCGAAAACCGCTTCGGCGTCATTCCCAATTTCGCCGACCAGCCGGTGTTTGCCGAGGAGGTCGCCCGGTATCGCGGCGAGGCCGTGGCCGCGGTTGTCGGCGAGCCGGAGGCGATTCGCGGGTTTCGCGCCGAGGAATTTCCCGTTTCGTGGAGCGAGCTCGACGCCGCGCTGACGGTGCCGGATGCGAAGAGGGACGGCGCGCGGGAGATCCACGAGGGGAGGAAAGCCAACCTGATGTGCCGCGGGTACGTGACCTGCGGCGACCCGCAGCGGGCCCTGGCCGAGGCGCATGCGACGGTGGAGGGGGAGTACTGCAGCGGCTTCGTCGAACATGCCTATCTCGAGCCCGAGGCGGGTTTCGCCGAGGTCGTCGATGGCCGGGTGGAGATTCACGCCTGCACCCAGGCCCCCGTGCTGGACCGCGAGTCGATGGAGACCATCCTTGGCTTGGAGAGCGGCGCGGTGCGCATCGTGCCCACCGGCGTGGGAGGCGGCTTCGGCGCCAAGCTGGACCTGTCCGTGCAGCCCTATCTCGCGCTGGCCACGCTGAAGACCGGGCGGCCGGTGCGAATCGCCTACTCCCGCACGGAGTCCATGCAGGCCACCACCAAGCGGCACCCGTCGCGGATGCGGCTCAGAATCGGCGCCACCAGCGAGGGCCGGATCAGCGGGTTTGACTTTTATGGGGACTTCAACACCGGCGCCTATGCCTCCTGGGGACCCACGGTGGCAGTGCGCGTGCCGGTGCATGCCTCGGGGCCGTACCGGGTCGCCGACTACGTGGCCGTGGCCAACGGCGTGCACACCAACTGTCCGCCGGCCGGGGCGTTTCGGGGATTTGGCGTGCCGCAGGCGGCCATCGCCCAGGAGAGCCTGTTTGACGACCTGGCCGCCCGGATTGGCATGGACGCCTTGGAGTTTCGCATCCTCAACGCCCTCGAGGACGGCGACACCACGGTCTGCGGCCAGACCTTCGCGCAAGGCGTCGGCAGCCGCGCCTGCCTGGAGGCCCTCCGTCCGGCGTGGAAAGAGGAGCGGAAGCGGGCCGAGGAATTCAACCGCGATGCCTCCAACGGCCTGCGCCGCGGCGTCGGCGTCGCCGCCGGCTGGTACGGCTGCGGCAACACATCCCTTGCCAACCCCTCGACCGTCAAGGCCGGGGTGCGGGCGGACGGCACGGTGGTACTGCATCAGGGGGCGATGGATATTGGCCAGGGAGCCAACACCGCCATCGCGCAGATATTCGCCACCGCGCTGGGAGCCGGCCTTGAGGAAATCGATCTGGCAGGCGCGGACACCGACATCACCCCGGACGCAGGCAAGACCTCGGCGTCGCGGCAGACCTTCGTGTCGGGCAACGCGGCGAAACTGTGCGGCGAGGCGCTGCGGGCGGCCATCCTGCGGCATGTCAACGCCTCGCCGGACGCACGGCTCAGCTTCGGCGGCGGCGGGGTGCGGGTAAGCGACGAAGGCGGCGATCACGCCATCGACACGGCCGGCATGGAATCGGACGCGGAGGGCTACGTGCTGCGGGCCGAGGAAACTTACGACCCTCCGACCACGCCGCTCGACGAAAACGGCCAGGGAGAGCCCTACGCGCAGTTCGGCTACGCGGCGCAGCTGGCGACGGTGGAGGTGGACATGAGCCTTGGCGCCGCGCGGGCGCTTCGGTTTGTGGCGGCCCACGACGTCGGCCGGGCGATCAACCCCATGCTGGTGGAGGGGCAGGTGCAGGGCGGAATCGCCCAGGGCCTCGGCATGGCCCTGATGGAGGAGTACATCCCGGGGCGCACGGAAAACCTGCACGACTACCTGATCCCCACCATCGGCGACATACCGCCCATCGAGACTATCATCCTGGAGGTGCCGGACGCCCACGGACCGTACGGTGCGAAGGGCCTTGGCGAGCATGCCCTGATTCCCACGGCGCCGGCGCTGCTCAACGCCATCGCCCATGCCACCGGCGCGCGGATGCGGGAGGTGCCGGTCACGCCGTCAAGGCTGCGCGCGGCGATTCGGGAGCGGGGCCATGGCTGAGAGGGCGGAGGGCAAGCCGGAAAAGATCCGCTGCGACGCCTGCCCGGTGCTCTGCTACATCGCCGAGGGCCGGTCGGGAGCCTGCGACCGCTACGCCAACCATGGCGGCGAGCTGGTGCGCCTGGACCCGCTGACGATTCTGGAGATCGGGGCGGACCGCGGGGCCAAGGCGGTGCCGTTTCTCAAGGACGCCGAAAGCGAGGAGTGGGACGGCGACCTGCTCAAGGGGCACCGTCCGTTCGTAACCGCGGTGGGGGCGGGCACCACCTACCCCGACTACAAGCCGGCGCCGTTCATCGTCAGCCAGGAGGTGGACGGCGCCGACATGGTGACGGTGGTGACGGAGGGCATCTTCAGCTACTGCGGCGTCAAGGTGAAAATCGACACGGACCGCTTTGTCGGCCATGAGCGGGCGGTGGTGCGCAGCGAGGGCGAGCCCGTCGGCCATGTCATGACCAGCGAGTACGGGTCGAAGATGCTGTCGCTGGGCGGCGTCGAGCACCTCACCGGCGGCGGCAAGAAAGAAGGCCGCGTCACTTGCGACGCGCTGCTGCGGCTGTGCAACCGCGAGTCGGTGGAGCTGGCGGTGGACGAGGGGGCGACGGTGGCGGTGCAGGCCGGCAAGGCGCCGGTGGTGGATGGCGTCGAGGAGCGGCGCATGCGGGTCGGCTGCGGCTCGGCGACCATCGGCATGTTCGCCTCGCTGTGGGCTGAGCGCGTCGACGAGGTGGTGGTGGTCGACGACCACATCACCGGCGTCCTCTCCGAGCACCAGGCGGGCAAGATTCTGGACGTGCCGCCCACCGGCATCCGCGTCAGCGGGCGGCGGTCGACTCCCGGCCGCTACTTCAAGGTCGCCGAGCCTGGCACCGGCTGGGGCGGCACCGACGTCGAGGATCCTCTGGCGATACTCCGCCCGGCGGACCCGAAGGTGGCCTGGGAGGGCCTGCGGCTGCTGATGGTGTCGACGACGGGCGAGCAGTACGCCTATTTCGAGCTGGACGGGAATCTGGAGCCGCAGCCAGCGCCGCTGCCGGAGAGCCTGCGCGAGTCGGTGGAGCGGATCGCCGAAAACTGCGAGCCCGCGGTCTGCTCGGTGCTGTTCATGGGCGGCGCGGGAGGCTCGCTGCGGGCGGGGGTGACGCGCAATCCGATCCGCCTCACCAACTCCGTCAAGGAGTCCCTGACCCACGTCTCCTGCGGCGGCGCCAACGTCTACGTCTGGCCCGGCGGCGGCATCACGATCATGGCCGACGTGCTGGACATGCCGTCCAACTCCTTCGGCTACGTGCCGACGCCGGCGCTGGTGGCGCCGATCGAGTTCACCATGCGGCGGGAAGACTATGTGGCGCTGGGCGGCCATGCCGACAGCGTGCGCCCGGTCAGCGAGGTAATTGACGGCGAAACGCGGCGGGTGCCGCAGATTGACCCCGATGCCGATCCCGCCGCCGCCCGCAACTTCAGCTGGAAGCGGGAGGACTAGACGTGGTGGAGCGGCCGTCGGCGAGGCTGCTGGAGGACGGGCGGCGGCTGCATCTGCATCACGGTCCCATGGACCTGGTGCTGGAGGCGGATGCGGACTCGGCCGAAACGATAGGCTGGGCCTACGAGGGGGCGGCCGTGCGGTTCGCGACGGTGCTGGAGGAGCTGGTGTCGGAGCTCGCGGAGCTGCGTACCCCGCTGTCGTCCGGCGCCGCCAGGCCCCGAGGCGCGGTGGCTGGGCGCATGCACCGGGCGGCGCTACCGTTTGGCGAGGTGGACGCGCTGACGCCCATGATCGCCGTGGCGGGCGCGGTGGCCGACGAGATTCTGCAGGCGATGCTGGAGCCAGCGCCGCTGCGCCGCGCCTATGTCAACAACGGCGGCGACATCGCCGTGCATCTGTCCGAGGGGGCCGAGTACGCCGCCGCCATCGCCGTGCCGGGGGGCGCGTTGCCGGGGCGGCTGCGGTTTGGCGCGGACAGCGGCATCGGCGGGGTGGCGACCAGCGGGTCCGGCGGGCGAAGCCTGTCGCTGGGCATTGCCGACGCGGTAACCGTGCTCGCCCGCAGCGCGGCCGAAGCCGACGCCGCCGCGACGCTGATTGCCAACGCGGTGGATTTGCCCGACCATGCGGGCATCGAGCGGGCGGCGGCGGATACGCTGCAGCCCGACAGCGACCTTGGAGGCAGGCTTGTCGTCACCGCGGTGCCGCGCCTATCCAGACGGGAGCGCGACGCGGCGCTGGAATCGGGAAGGCGGCGCGCCGAGGGTATGCTGGAGGCTGGCACGATACTGGGCTGCGTGCTGATCCTGCAGGGCGGCATTGTCCAGGCTGGCGGGCCGTTTGCGCTGCTGGAGGAGACGAGGGAGATGGACCATGCCTGACTTGGCGGTGCGCAAGCGCGTGCTGGTGGTGGAAACCATCTACCACGAGGGCGGCCCCGTGCCGGAGACTCCGCTGCTGCGGGGAGCGGCGCTGGCGGTTGTCGCCAATCCGTACGCTGGGCGGTATGTGCAGGAGATTCAGGGGTTCATGGACGACCTGCGGCCGCTGGGACTGGATATGGCGAAAGCGCTGGCAAACGCCCTGGGCGGTGCGGCCAGAGTGGAGGGCTACGGCAAGGCGTCCATCGTGGGCACGGCGGGCGAGCTTGAGCACGGCGCTCTGTGGCATGCGCCCGGTGGCTACGCGATGCGCGAGGTGCTGGGCGGGGCCAAGGCCATCGTGCCGTCCTCCAAGAAGGTGGGGGGCATGGGCGCCCGCATCGACGTGCCGATCACCCATATCGACGCCTCCTACGTACGCAGCCATTTCGACTCGATGGAGGCGGGGATCAACGACGCTCCCCGCGCCGACGAGATGCTGCTTGCGCTGGTCATGACCACGGGTCCCAGAATCCACGCGCGGGCGGGAGGGCTGGAGGCCAAAGACGTCAAGGGAGAGGATGGACTGCGATGAGCGCCAAAATACGAAAGACCGCCGTCTGGGTGGAGGAAACCCGCCTCGAGGCGGGACGGGAGGTGTCGCCGCCAACCCGCAAGGCCGTGGCGGTGGCCGTGATCGAGAATCCGCACGCCGGAACCTATGTCGAGGACCTCTCGGAGCTGATGGACATCGGCGCCGAACTGGGAGGGATGCTTGGAGGCATGGCGGTGGAGGCGCTGGGCATCGCGCCGGAGGAGGCGGAAAGCTACGGCAAGGCAGCGATGGTGGGCGAGAACGGAGAGCTGGAGCACGCGGCGGCGATACTCCATCCGAAGCTGGGCGCGCCGCTGCGCAAGGCGGTCGAAAAGGGCGCCGCGCTGGTGCCGTCGTCGAAGAAGCGGGGCGGACCGGGGCAGGATCTGGACGTGCCCTTGGGCCACAAGGACGCCGCCTACGTGCGGTCGCACTTCGACGGAGTCGAGGTGCGGATCAACGACGCCCCGCGGCCCAACGAAATACTGGTGGCGGTTGCGGTAACCGACAGCGGCCGCCCGCTGCCCCGCGTGGGCGGGCTGACCCACGAGGAGGCGGAGGGCAAGGACGGCCTGCGGTGAGCGCCGCCGGGCAGTCTTGGCGAGACGCCAAGCAGATAGCAGGGAGGACAGCATGAGCAGTAGCAATTCCATAGGGGACGCCGACGCGCTGGTCGTCGTGGACGTCCAGAACGACTTTTGCCCGGGCGGCAGCCTGGCGGTGCCGGAGGCGGACGCGATCATTCCGCTGGTCAACCGTCTCCAGGGGCTGTTTCGCACGGTGGTGCTGACTCAGGACTGGCATCCAGGCGGGCACAAGTCGTTTGCATCGGCGCATCCCGGCAAGGCGCCTCTGGAGACGGTCGAGCTGTCGTATGGCGACCAGATTCTCTGGCCGGACCACTGCGTCCAGGGGACGCCGGGGGCGGCGTTTCATCCGGACCTGGAGCTGGAGCGGGCGGGACTGATCATCCGCAAGGGCATGAACAGGGAGATCGATTCCTACTCCGCGTTTTTCGAGAACGACCGCACAACCGCAACTGGACTTTCGGGGTACCTGAAGGCGCTGGGGGTGGAGCGGGTGTATCTGTGCGGCATCGCGGCCGAGTACTGCGTTGGCTACTCGGGGCTTGACGGGCTATCGCAGGGTTTCGAGGTGTCGCTGGTGACCGAGGCGATCGCCAGGTTTGGCAGTGAGGACCTGGAGAAGATGAACGGTGCGCTGGCGGAAGCGGGCGCCCGGCAGGTGGCGGCGGAGTCGCTGCTTGGGTGAGGGCAAGCCTGAGTGGGGCGATGCGCCAATGGGCTGCGCCCGCGTATCGCCGGGCGGATGAAGCAGGCGGTGAAGGTCAGCAGCCAGCGTTTGAACCACGGGAAGCATCGAGAGAGTGGCGGCGAGTATGCCGCAGGCGCGGGCCTTGGTACGAGGCGTCCGCATAGGTGCACTAGCTGCGGGTAACGGTACGCGAATCACCGAATCCCCCGCTGGTCTGGCAGCTGGAACGGCAGGGAACGAGTAGTTGGCAGGGGGTCGAAGAGGCGGGAAAGTTATGGTGCGAGGACAGCGAATCGCCGTAAGTAGGTTGCCAGACTGGAAAAACTCGGCTGGGGGTCGAAGAGGAGACGATGGCCGACTGGGCGATTCGGAGGCGGGTTGACAGGCTGCTGGAAGGGCGTATCCTGAGTGTGCGCTGAGGCGATTCGCTTGGCTCCGGATTGCGAACTCCGGGGAAAGCGCAGGCGACGACGCAAAGGCGCAAGGGTGTCAGCTGGCTGCGGCAAGCGCAGGATGGCTGGTACGTCAACGAAGCCAGATTCCTGATTGTGATCGGGAGTCGCAACGGAGTACGAGCCATGTCCCAGGCGGCGGAACATCTTGCAGACCAGCAGGGCGCAGCGCGCGGGCGTAGAGAGCCTAGCAGGCCACAAGCAGGGGCGCAAGAGGCGGCAAAGGAGAACAGTCCCCATGCCGAAGAGGCTTCGGAGGGGTACGCCACCCAATTGGACTTGCGGGAACATCGGGCGGAGACCCGTGAAGCCATTGTGGACATCAGAGACCACGCGCAAGTTGCAAGGAGCGACCAGCGAAAGGTTCGTATGAAAATACGAAACCTTAGCAAAAAAACTGTGGGTGAACGCGCATTGCTCAAGCTGCGCGAGGACTTCAATGACAAGTTCAACGGCCTCACTGACAAGTTCAACGGTCTCACCGACAAGTTCAACGCACTGAACGACAAGTTCAGCGCATTGAACGACAGGTACGTGGAACTCAAGGGAGAAGTGCGGGAACTTACGGGGAAAGTACAGAACAACACGAGGGATTTGCAGGAGTTGAAGCGAGAGCAGCAAGAGACCAGGGAAGAAGTGCGGGAAATGAAGGGAATGATTGGTGGGATGAAGTGGATGTTTGGCGCAATAGTGGCCCTGCTGGCTGTTCTTGCGGCAATTGGAGGTATTTTTGTGAGGTTGGCATTTTCGTGAATGCCTAGGAATTGGCTCAGTCCGTGATAATTGGTATCGCGAATTGCCGAATTTCTCTCTGCTCTGCACTTGCAGTGATGTAGAGCAGGAAGCTGGCAAAGATGTTGGGGAGGTGACTGCGGCAAGGCGTCTCTGGAGACGGTTGAGCTGTCGTATGGCGACCAGATTCTCTGGCCGGACCACTGCGTCCAGGGAACGCCGGGGGCGGCTTTTCATCCGGACCTGGAGCTGGAGCGGGCGGGACTGATCATATGCAAGGGCATGAACCGGGAGATCGATTCCTACTCAGCGTTTTTCGAGAACGACCGCACGACCGCAACGGACCTGTTGGGGTACCTGAAAGCGCTGGGCGTGGAGCGAGTGTATCTGTGCGGCATCGCCGCCGAGTACTGCGTTGGATACTCGGGGCTTGGCGGGCTATCGCAGGGTTTCGAGGTGTCGCTGGTAACCGAGGCGATCGCGAGGTTTGGCGGCGAGGAGCTGGAGAAGATGAACGGCGCGCTGGCGGAAGCGGGCGCCCGGCAGGTGGCGGCGGAGTCGCTGCTTGGGTGAGGGCAAGCCTGAGTGGGGCGATGCGCCAAGGCGCTGCGTCCGCGGGCTGCGGGGCAGCCGGAACAGGTGGCAATGGCTGGCAGCCAGCGTCTGTACTACGGGAAACATCGAGAGTGGTGAGAGTGGCGGCGAGTTGCCGTGACGCGGGTCTTGGCACGCGGCACCCCCTGCAGGCGGCTCAGCTCCAGGTGAATGTTTTGCGAATCACCGAATCCCCCGCTGGTCTGGTATCTGGAGTGGCAGGGAACAGGAAGCTGACCGCAATGTTGTAGAGGCGGCTGAGTTAAGGCGCGAGGACTGCGAATCGCCGTAAGCAGGCTGCCAGACTGGAAAAACTCAGCTGGCGGTCGAAGAGGAGACGATGGCCGGCAGGGCGTTTTTTGGGGTTGACAGGCTGCTGGAAGGGTGTACACTCGCTGTGCGCCGAGGCGAATCACCTGGCTCCGGACCGTCGAAGTCCGGGAACGAGCAGGCGGCGTCAAGGAGCGGCGTTGCCAGCTGGCTGCGGCAAGCGCAGGATGGCTGGCGCGTCAACGAAGCCAGATTTCCGGTTATGATCCGAAAATCGCAACGGAGTTCGAACCATGTCCCAGGCGGCGGAACATCTTGCAGACCAGCAGGGCGCAGCGCGCAGGCGCCGGGGACCTGGCAGGCCAGATGCAAGGGCGAGCGAGGCGGCGAAGGAGAACAGCCCTCATGCCGACGAGGCTTCGGACGGGTACGCCACCACACTAGATCTGCGGGAGCATCGAGCGGAGTCCCGTGAGGCCATGGTGGATATTGCGGACCACGCGCAAGTCGTAAGGAACGGTCAGCGAAAAATTCGCGCGGAGATTCGAAAAGTTAGCAAAAGAACTGTGGGTGAAAACGCATTGCTCAATCTGCGCGAGGACTTTAACAGCAAGTTCAACAGCCTAACCGACAAGTTTAACGGCCTCATCGACAAGTTCAACGCATTGAACGACAGGTTCGTGGAACTCAAGGGAGAAGTGCAGGGACTAGAGGGGAGATTGCAGAGGCTAGAGGTGAAGGTTGACGGACTATCGTCTAACGTTTCGTTTCTAAAGTGGTTCATTGGAGGAGCGTTTGTCTTGCTATCCATACAAATGGCAATTTGGGGTCTTCGCTGAGGATGAAGATTCGCCTGGGTGAAAATTGGAAATTCAGCACAAGTCACTAGGGTCAACTAGCGAAGTATTTTCGTGAAGACCCGAAGCAATGGGAATCGAACAATGAATAACAATGCAATGAAATGCACGGAGACTGACGCGGCGGCGACCAGCCTGCGCGGAGACTGTTGTGTTAAGCGCAATGACCTCGCCGATGTAGCCCACAAACTCACGGAAAATTGCGACGAACTGACTGGCACGCACGCGGTAGTCAAGGGGGAACTGCGGGAGATGGATGAGATTTTGCAGCGCATTGAAGTGAAGATTGACAAGATTGCCTCTGACATTTCGCAATTGAAATGGATGATTGTCGGGATGTATGTTATGCTGTTTGCTCTTATAGCTCAAAAGATAATATTTTCTAGTTGAAAAGGGTGTCAACCGGAATTATTTCTGCTGGACGGGGCCTTGGCCAAGGCTGACCTACTCTGAGATAATTGCAGTTTCCGCGCTCACGACACCGTCATCATTGGTATATGGCAAGTGCGTGTTGGTGTTGAGCGACACGCTCACGGTGTAGCGGCCTGGTGGCAGGCGGCCAAATTCGGCTACAGGCGCATACATACGTCCTATTTTCAGGCCGTCGATGTATAGATGGCCATGGCCATGCCCCGGTACGTGTACGGGAGGATCCTGCTCCTCGTCGAAGGTAAAGTTCTCTGTCATTAGCTCAACCCGCCATCCACCGCCGTCAGTTGGGGTAACGTCCATCTCAATTGAGGGTGGTGGCATGCCGTGCTCGGTCATCATCGCTGTCGAGTCTGTGGCCATGTCCTCCATGCCCTCCGTCTCTTCCATGCCTTCATGCTGCATCATTTGGCCGCCTGTTCCACGATGCATGTCGTGGGGGTCGGACGGCGGGGCAACCGCTGCTTTTGACGCCACGCGGCCGGACCGCTCAAACTCCAGCGCAAACGGCACCAGGCTGCCCTCTTCCAGCGGCATCTGAACGCCTTCGAGCATTAGGTGGGCGCCGTCGCCAGACAGGCTGGGCGTGCTGCCCGCCGGAATTGGCAGTCCTCCTTCACCCGCCGCCCCCATGATCCTTGCGCCGCTGGCTGCCGTCGAAGACGCCCCGACGAGCCGGTCAGGAGGGCCGTCATTGAGGATGCTCACATAGACCAGCGCGGTGCCTTCCTGCGTCGGGACCAGCTCAAGGCGGGCGTTGCTCAGCGACACCTGTTCCTCCTGACCAAGCAGGAAGGCGGCAGCCAGAGCGCCAGCAACTACGCAGGCGCAGGCAACGACGATGGCGACTGGTTTTTTCATCGGACACTCAAGTCAGTCTCACAAGACGGCGCAAGACTAGACAAAGCGGCTTTGCCCTGCAATACCCCGGTGCTCCAGTTTGCCCGCGCCGCCAGCAGTTAGCTGGTTTCCCGCTCGGGCCGCTGCTTCCAGCATCCCAAAAGAAGGCCGGATTTGGAGTACTGCAACAATGACGCTGGCACCACCGTCACGCTGATGGTACCCGCATACGGGTCATTGTCGTGGCAAAGACTGAACCCGGCTTGCGGCGGTGTATCCAAGCCGGATGCCCGCGTCTCGATATACGGTATCTCCGCTCCGTCCCTATGTGCATGAAGTTGGCATGCCGAAGCGTACCTTCCATCATGCCGGTTCTGCATCTTGGCTGAGAATCCTCAGGTAATCGCTGTATGCATGCACGCGCCCTTTCTCCCAGCCGGTCATTTCCGCAATGATTCCCAACCGTTTCAAGCGCTCCACCGACTTGTAGACAGTAGGGTGGCGGAGGCTCAGTTCCTTAGTCATGGCAGAAACGGACCGAATGGGTTTTTGCTGAAACTGACGAAGAACGCTGAGCGTCGATGGGGCAGCACGGCGGAGTTTCTCCACCCTGATTCGGTCTCTTTCGAACAGCCGGTATATCTCGCCAGCCGCGTCGGCCGCATGCAGCGACGTTTCCGTGACGCCATCGAGGAAAAACCTTAGCCATGCTTCCCAGTCGCCCGTTTCGCGCACGTGCCGCAAGTGGTCGAAGTAGAAGCTTCGGTGTGCCTTGAGGTAGAGGCTGAGATAGAGACTTGGCTGATCCAGAACACCGCGCGCGCGAAGCAGCATGGCAACCAGCTGCCTGCCAATGCGGCCATTGCCGTCAAGAAACGGATGTATGGTCTCAAACTGCACATGGGCCAGCCCGGCGACAACCAGCGCAGGCAGATTGACGCTTCTGTCGTGCAGGAATCGCTCGAGATCTGACATCAGTTCCGGGACTCGGCTGGCCGGGGGAGGCACATAGTCGGCGAGACCGGGACGCTGGCCGCCAATCCAATTCTGCGAACGGCGAAATTCGCCCGGCTGCTTTGCGCGACCCCGTTTGGAGGATAGCAGAACGCCATGGGACTCGCGCAAAAGCCGAAGCGACACCGGAAACCCGTCGCGCAGCCTCTCAAGCCCGTAGTTCATAGCCGCTACGCACTGGGCGGCCTCCTGCACATCGTCAGGGGAAGAACCTGGCGGTTCGTCGAGCTCAAACAGCAGCAGGTCCGAGAGCGAAGATCTGATTCCTTCGATCTGGGACGACAGAAGCGCTTCCTTGTAAAGATACATTTGCAGAAAGAGCGGTGCTTCCGGCAGCAGGGACATCATGCCGCCGAGCCGCCCGATGGCGCGGTTTGCCCTGTCCAGCGGGAGAAATAGGCTCTCCATCTGAATCGCGGGTGCGGGCGGCAGAGGAGGAGGGATGTAGGCCGTCACCCGTTCTCCAACGGTCGAAACGGTCTCTACCTTCCCAAGCCTGGATTTGGCTGGCTGGTGCACCATGGCAAATACAGGTCCATAACAAAGCCGCGCCGAAAGTTAAGAAATATGCGATTATCCATATATATCAAGTGACTGCCGCACCTGAAGCACCCGCGCCCACCGTTCTCGGCCATTGGATTGTTGACCTGCCGCAGCCAGTCGCTAGGCTTGGGGGATAGGCCGCAATCTCCGTGCATACAGGGGATGGCCCCAGTCTTGGGAGGACTACGATGGCAATGCCAGCATCCAACCGCGCCGTGGACGGCGCGCGCCTGTGGGACAGCATCATGGCGATGGCCAAGATCGGCCCCGGCGTGGCGGGCGGCAACAACCGCCAGACCCTCACCGACGTCGACGCGGAGGGCAGGACCCTCTACCAGTCATGGTGCGACGACGCCAGCCTGGCGACCGGCGTGGACCAGATGGGCACCATGTACTCGGTGCGCGAGGGCGCCGACGGAGACGCCCTGCCGGTGGGCATCGGCAGCCATCTCGACACCCAGCCCACCGGCGGCAAGTACGACGGGGTGCTGGGCGTGCTCGGCGCGCTGGAGGTGATTCGCACCCTCAACGACTTGGGCATCCGCACCCGCCGCCCGGTGATGGCGATCAACTGGACCAACGAAGAGGGCACGCGGTTCGCCCCGCCGATGCTGGCCTCGGGAGTCTACGCCGGCGTGCACAAGATGGACTGGGCCTACGCCCGCGAGGACGCCGAGGGCAAGCGGTTCGGCGACGAGCTTTCGCGCATCGGCTGGCGGGGAGAGGAGGAGGTCGGGGCGCGCAAGCTGCACGCCTTCTTCGAGCTGCACATCGAGCAGGGTCCCATACTCGAGGCGGAGGGCGTCGACATCGGCGTCGTCACCCACGGGCAGGGACTGAACTGGACGCAGGTCACCCTCACTGGCCGAGAGAGCCACACCGGCTCGACGCCGATGCCGATGCGGCGCAACGCCGGGCTGGGCATGGCGCGGATAACCTGCCTGGCCCACGACATCGCCATGGCCGAACAGCCCAGCGCGGTGGGCGCTGTCGGGCACTGCGACGTGCATCCCAACAGCCGCAACATCGTTCCCGGGAGGTGCGTGTTCACCGTCGACTTCCGCTCGCCGGACGGCGAGGTGCTGGAGCGCATGGACCGCAAGTTCCTGGAAGGCGCGGCGGCCGTCGCGGACGAGCTGGGGCTGGAGATTGAAACCGAGCGCGTTGGCAATTTCGACCCGGTGACATTCGACGCCGACTGCGTGTCGGTGGTGCGCGGCGCGGCGGAGAAGCTGGGCTACTCGCACCGCGATATTGTGTCGGGCGCGGGGCACGACGCGTGCTGGGTCAATCACGTGGCGCCTACGGCCATGATCATGTGCCCCTGCGTCGACGGCCTTTCCCACAACGAGGCCGAAGAAATCACGCCGCAGTGGGCGGAGGCGGGGGTGAATACCCTGCTGCATGCCGTGCTGGAGAGCGCGGGGGTTGTGGAGTGAAACGGCTAACCATGGGAGGAGCAACATGAGCAAGGTCGTCAAGGGCGGCACGGTGGTAACCGCCGACCGCAGCTGGAAGGCGGACGTGCTGATCGAGGGCGAGACCATCGACCGCATCGCCGAGAACCTGGATGGCGACGAGGTCGTCGACGCCGAGGGGGCGTATGTCATTCCCGGCGGCATCGACCCGCACACGCATCTGGAGATGCCCTTCATGGGCACCACCGCCGCCGAGACCTTCGAGTCCGGCACATGGGCGGCCGCGGCCGGCGGCACCACGATGCTGGTGGACTTCTGCCTGCCGGGGGAGGACGGGTCGCTGGTCAACGCCATCAACGAGTGGCACCGCAAGTCGAAGCCGCAGATCTGCTCCGACGTCGGCTACCACATGGCGATCACCGGCTGGAACGAGAAGGTGTTCAACGAGATGGAGGAGGCCGTGCGCATGGGGGTAAATTCCTTCAAGCACTTCATGGCCTACAAGGGCGCGCTGATGGTGGACGACGACGAGCTGTACGCCTCGTTCCGCCGCTGCGCGGCGCTGGGGGCGCTGCCCATGGTGCACGCCGAAAACGGAGACATCGTCGCCGAACTTCAGGCCCGCTATCTGGAGCAGGGCATGACCGGCCCGGAGGCCCACGCCTATTCGCGCCCGCCGGAGGTGGAGGGAGAGGCGGCCAACCGGGCGATCATGATCGCCGACGCCGCCGAGACGCCGCTGTACATCGTCCATGTCTCCTGCGAGCAGGCGCACGAGGCGATCCGCCGCGCCCGGCAGAAGGGCATGCGGGTCTACGGCGAGCCGCTGGTGCAGTTTCTGACCCTCGACGACAGCGTCTACCAGAGCAAGGACTGGGACTACGCGGCGCAGCGGGTGATGTCGCCTCCGTTTCGCTCGAAGGAGCACCAGGACGGGCTGTGGGCTGGACTGCAGGCGGGATCGCTGCAGGTGGTGGCGACCGACCACGCGGCGTTTTCCTCCGAGCAGAAGCGCATGGGGCGCGACGATTTCACCCGCATCCCCAACGGCACGGGCGGACTGGAGGAGCGGCTTGCGGTGCTGTGGACGGCCGGCGTGGAGACCGGGCGGCTGACGCCGAACGAGTTTGTCGCGGCGACCTCGACCAACATCGCCAAGATCCTCAACATCTATCCGCGCAAGGGGGCGCTGGTGGAGGGAGCCGACGCCGACATCACGGTGTGGGATCCGACGATTTCCAAGACGCTCAGCGCAGAGACCCAGAAGTCGGTGCTGGACTACAGCGTGTTCGAGGGCTTCGAGGTCACGGCGCAGGCGCGGCACACGATCTCCCGCGGCGAGGTCATCTGGACCTGGGGCAAGAACAGCCAGCCGCAGCCGGGCCGCGGCAGGTTCGTGCCGCGCCCGCCTTTCCCGGCGGTGCACGCGGCGCTGAGCCGCTGGAAGGAGATCAACTCGCCGCGCCAGGTGGAGCGCGACCCGCTCAACATCCCCGGCGGCCTCTAAGCCGGGGGCTGCGCGTGGAAGGCGGCGAAGCGGCCGGCGGCCAGCCGGCGGACGGGGAGTCGGGGCAGGCGGCGGTCGAGATACGCGGCCTGCATCTGGCCTTCGAAACGGCCGGCGGCGAGGTCGAGGCCCTGCGGGACGTCAGCTTGCGAATCGGCCAGGGCGAGTTCGTCTCCTTCATCGGCCCGTCGGGCTGCGGCAAGACCAGCCTGCTGCGGGTCATCGCGGCATTGGAACGGCCCAGCCGCGGCAGCGTGTCGGTCAACGGCATGGACCCCGACGCCGCCCGCCAGGCACGCGCCTGCGGCTACGTGTTTCAGGCGGCGGGGCTGTTTCCCTGGCGTACCGTCGAGCGCAACGTCCGGCTGCCGCTGGAGATCATGAGTTACGGCCGGGACGACATGCGGGAGAGGGTGCGGCGGGCGCTGGCGCTGGTGGAGCTGGACGGTTTTGAGAAGAGCTTCCCGTGGCAGCTGTCGGGGGGCATGCAGCAGAGGGTATCCATCGCCCGCGCCCTGGCCTTCGACGCCGGCATCCTGCTGATGGACGAGCCGTTTGGCGCCCTCGACGAGATTGTCCGCGACCGTCTCAACGAGCAGCTGCTGGACCTCTGGCGGCGCACGGGCAAGACGGTTGGCTTTGTTACCCACGCTATTGCCGAGGCGGTCTACCTGTCGACGCGGGTCGTGGTAATGTCGGCACGGCCGGGACGCATCGTCGACGTTGTCGAAAACCCGCTGCCGCCGGAGCGGCCGCTGGACATCCGCGACTCGCCGGAGTTTGCGGCGGTAGCCCACCGCGTGCGCCAGGGACTGCGCTCGTCGCGGGCGGCGGAGGACTGAGTGCGCGCCTCGACAGCCGTGCCGGTGGCGACCGTCGTGCTGGCGATATTTGCCATCTGGTACGTCTTTACGGCCGTCCTCAACGCGCCATGGGCGCTGGACCAGGCGCGCCGCGCCGGGGTGAGTCTGAGCACGGCCGAGGTGATTGCCGACACTATGTCCCAGAGCCGCCCCCGGCTGCCGGCCCCGCACCAGGTGGCGGCCGAGCTGTGGAAGTCCACCGCGACGCGGCCGGTCACATCGCGCCGCAGCCTGGTGTTTCATGCCGGGATAACGCTGTCGACGGCGATGCTGGGGTTCCTGCTGGGAGCCTGGCTGGGCATGCTGCTGGCGGTCGCCATCGTCCATGACCGTACGACGGAGATCTCGGTGATGCCGTGGGTCATCGCCACCCAGACCATCCCCATCCTCGCCATCGCCCCCATGGTGGTGGTGGTGCTGAGCGCTTTGGGGGTGACGGGGCTGCTGCCCAAGGCGGTGATCTCGGCGTACCTGAGTTTCTTCCCGGTGACGGTGGGCATGGTGAAGGGGCTGCGGTCTCCCGACCCCATCCAGCGCGACCTGCTTCTCAGCTACAGCGCCAGCGCGGGACAGACCCTGTGGAAGCTGCGGCTGCCGTCATCGCTGCCGTTTCTGTTTCCCTCGCTCAAGGTGGCGGTTGCGGCGAGCCTGGTGGGGGCCATTGTCGCCGAGCTGCCCATCAACCAGGAGGGCGGGCTGGGTGCGCGGATGCTGACGGGGTCGTACTACGGCCAGACTGCACAGATCTGGGCGGCGCTGCTGATGGCCGCGGCGGTGGCCGCGCTGCTGGTGGCCGCCGTCAGCCGGATCCAGACGGTGGTGCTGCGGCGGCAGGGATGGAAGCCATGATCTGGGTGGCGGCGGCGGCTGTGGTGTGGATCGCGGCGTGGCGCGTCAACGTCTTGCTGGCGCGGGGCGGCGGGCGGATGGCGCGGATTGCTGCGCCAGGGGTGTTTGGCGTGGCCGTGCTGGCGGTGTGGGAGTGCCTGGTGCATGGGCTGGAGGTGTCGCCGGTGATACTGCCCGCGCCGACAGCTATCGCGGCGCGAATCGCCGCGTCCACCGGCGTGCTGTGGGGCGACTTCGTGCAGACCATCGTGCGCGGGGCGCTGTCGGGCTACGCCATTGGCGTCGTGGCCGCGCTGCTGGTGGCGGTGGCGGCGGACCGCTGGTCGTTTCTGCGGCGCGGGCTGCTGCCGCTGGGGAATTTCGCCGCCGCCCTGCCGATCGTCGGCACCGCGCCGATACTGGTGATGTGGTTTGGCTTCGACTGGCAGTCGAAGGCGGCGGTGGTGGTGCTGATGGTGTTTTTCCCGGTGCTGGTCAACGTGGTGCAGGGCCTGCAGGCGGCCGAGCCGATGCAGCGCGACCTGATGCGCACCTATGGAGCGGGTTACGGGCAGACGCTGCGGCGCCTGCGGTCGCCGGCGGCGATGCCGTCGGTGTTCAACGGGCTCAAGGTGAGTACGACGCTGGCCCTGATCGGCGCGATCGTGGCGGAGTTTTTCGGGTCGCCTATCGAAGGGATGGGGTTTCGCATCTCCACCGAGGTGGGCCGGCTGGCGCTCGACATGGTGTGGGCGGAGATCACGGTGGCCGCCGTGGCGGGCTGCGCCTTCTATGGCCTGGTCGCGCTGGCGGAACGGGCGGTGACGTTCTGGCACCCGTCGCAGCGGGGATAGCGGGAGCGGGGTGGCGTTCGCCGACAGCCGCACGGGGCAGGGCTGCCAAGCCGGATGGACTGGCTGCTTGGAGTTTCCAGGCTGCGGCGCAGGAGGCGCGGGCAGCGAGCCGTTTCTGCGGCAGAGGCTTTCTCCAGCGGACGTGTACAGACGGCGCAGCCCCGGGACTTCTTGGCTCCGACTGCCAGGCAAGGGCGGCGCCGATGCAAGCGCTGTACAGCGCGGCGCCGAGCTCAGCTGGCGGGCGAGTCGGGGGCTTGACGGGAACGGGCACGAGGCTTAGCGTGTCGCCAGTACCGTAGGTCGAGGGCGGGAGATTCGGCATGTGGCGTGATCGATTCAGCTGCTGCACGACCTGCTCACAGTGGTACGGGCGGCGAGATTCGCGGTGTCTGGCATTCTGTTCGACGTCCGCAGGAACGCAGCGGGGCGCCGACGGCGCGTTTTCGGCCGACACGCAGGCAAGGAACTGGGCAAATGGACGAATCGCACACTGAAGCCGAACAGCTGCCAGACGCCGAAGAAGTGGTGTCTGACGAAGACTCGGAATTTATCAACAGAATACTGGCGCGCAGAACGGGGACGTACCTTCCCGACATGGATGCGTTTAACGGCATGATCACCGCGTTCGTCTGCTCCCCGGTAATGGTTCGTCCCCCTGCTATCTCGGCAGCGATATTGGACGCGAAGGGCGAAAACTCAGTGCAACTTAACGATGAGGAGGAAGCGGAGAAGTTTTTGGAGATCTTGCAGCGGCAGCTGATCGACGTGCACTACGTTTTAAGCGACCGCAAGCGCCTCTTCAGGCCGCATGTCAAGTGCGAAACGAGGCCGTTCCACCACTGGGCGAAGGGGTTTATCCTTGGCATGAGAACGACGTTTGGCGCGTGGCAAAGACTATTGGATGACAAGGAGTGGGGATACAGACTGTACATGCTGATGGCGTACGCCCACGAGGACCGCGAAGAGGTAGAGAAAATCCTCCCAATCCCCAACATGATTGAAGATAACCGGAAGGGTGTGATTGAGGACCTGCCAAATATAATCCAGCACATATACGACTACTTTGCCGAAGAGCGCAGCGAGCACGGAGAAACCTATCCAAGATACTATTCGGTGCACGTCAGCCGCCTGTATACCATGAGCAAAGAAGAAGCCGAAAAATTTATACGCTCGAGAAAGGAGCGGGGCGGCGGCAGGCCGAAAGGAAAGCGCTGGTGAGGGCGTCCGATGACGACGGCGGCAGCGGAGCGGCCACGCCCTGCATCCGCTCGCCGTCCGCAAATGCCCGGCGGGACGCTGGCGGCATGCATCGGGTCGTCGCAAGCTTAAGGAACCGGACAAATGAGCGAATCGCAAACTGAAAATGAACAGGCTGCCGAACAGCCTGAAGCCGGCCACTATAGGGTGTCTGCCGAAGACGCGAAGCTGGTCAACAAGCTAATGGCGCGCCAGCCCCAGCCGCTTTTTCCCAACATGGACGCGATGAACGGCATGCTGAACGCTTTTGTCTGCTCTCCCACTTGGGTAAAGCCCGCCAGGATCATGGAGGCCATCGTGAATCCGCCCGGCGGACAGACGCTGATGTACAAGAGTGCAAAAGAGGCAGACAAGTTTATGGACGCCATGCAGCGGCAGCTGATTGACCTCCACTACGCTCTGAGCGACCGCAGCCGCCTCAGCATACCGCACATCGAATGTGAAACGAGGCCGCTTAACCACTGGGCGCGAGGGTTCGCCATAGGCGCGCCCATGACTGATGAGGGGTGGAAAAGGCTTATCGATGACAAGGAGTGGGGATACAAACTGTTCAAGATATACGCCTACGCCGGCGAGCCGGAAGTGGACTTTGGCGAAATCATCGGGAATCCGGGACTGCTTGACCGGGCGCGGGCGGAGGTAATTGAGGAAATGCCCTATATCGTCCAGATGGCATACGACTATTTTGCAGAAGATCGGAAGCGTCACGGAGAAACCTATCCAAAGTATTATTCGAAGTGGGTTCACCGCTCCTATACATTGGACAAGAAAGAGGGGAAAAAATTAAAACGCTTGTTAAAGGAACGAAACGAGGCAAGGGGGCAAAGCGGCGACAAGCCGCAGCGAAGGCCCTGGTAGAGGCAGCTGCCGCATCGGCCGGTACGGGCCGCATGTGCCGACGGCGGGCCGCACTGCTCGCCATGGGGGCTTTGCGGCTAGGCCGGACGTCCAGCCAGATGGCGCTGGAGCGGCGCTGACGCGGGCTGTCCATGTTGCGTTTTCTGGTTCACTGGCGGCGAGGGCCGCAGGCGTCTGGCTAGGGGAATCTGGGAGACGGTCACGGGCGGCGCGGCGATTCGCGAAACTTGGATGGTGGTGAAGCAGGGCCGCTGGACGCTTCTGCGACGGGGTGGCTGTCATTGGAGATCTTCTTTGCCGCTCTGCCAACAGTCGGTACGCTGCCAGTTCTGGCGATTCGGCTTGGCATCCACTGGCAGTTGAGGGCGGCGCAGCCGATGAAGATTCCGGTGTGGCCCGGCGCCATGCGGGGCTAGAAGGCGGCCGAGTCAGGCGCTTGACAGGACCTGACATGGGTCCTAGAGTATAGCCGGAGCAGGCGGAAGGAGCGGACGTTTCGACAAGCGTCGAGACGGCTCCAGTCGCTGCTCGGCCCGTCCGCAATGGCGCGGGCGGAGGAAGTACGGTTTTGGGCAGTCAGCACGCCGCCCGCGGAGACGCAGCGGGACGCTGACGTCGCCTTTAAGGCCGATGCGCAGCAAGGAGACTAAAGCATGCAAGAATTGCAATCTGAAACCGGCCGAGACGCCGAACCGCCTGAGGCCGGCGACGAGCTGGTGCCAGTCGAGGACGCGGAATTATTCGACAGAGTAATGAAGTTCCCGAAAAAGCCCGTTATTCCCGACATGGATGCGCTGAACGGCATGCTGACCGCGTTTGTCTGCTCTCCCAAGCTGATTGAGCCCGACATCATCATGATGGCCATTACCAACATACACACCGACGATCCGGTAAGGTTTGAAGACAACGAAGAGGCTGGGAAGTTTTTCGAAATACTGCAGCGGCAGCTGATCGACCTGCACTATGTCTTGAGCGACAGCAACCGCCGCTACAAGCCCTACATCAAGTGCAAAGAGAGGCCGGGCCTCCACTGGGTGACGGGATTCGCCATGGGCACTGTCGCGGATGTGGGGACATGGGAAGAGCTCATCATGGGCAAAGAGCACGAAGACACGATGGGCATGATACTGGCGTGCTCCAGAGAGGAGAGAGAGGTGGTGATTGAAGACATACCGGACGTAGTCCAGTCAATATACGACCATTTTGCCGAAGAGCGAGACTTGCGCGGAGACTCCTATCCCAAGTTCTTTGCGAAGCATACTGGCCATATCAAGACCATGGACGATGAAACCCATGAGAAATTGAAGCGCTCGATGGCGAGGCGGAAAGGGGACGGCTCGTAAGGAAAGCGCTGGCAAGGGATTTCGACGGCAATGGTGTAGAAGGCCGTGGCAGGGCAGCGTGCTTTGCCGGGCTGCAGTACGGTTCTCCATGGAGCGGCGGCGGCGAGGCTGGGCGAAGTTTGACATCTGCAACGCTGCTGCTGGCTGGCCCGGCTCCAGCCGGAGTCGCGGATGCGGCGCCGCCACAGACCATCCATGATGCGGTATTCTGTTAGCTGGCGTCAGGCGCGGCGTGCGTTTGGTCAGTCACAATTTGGGAGACGGCCTTGAACTACACGGTGATACACGAAACTTGGCTGGCTGAGGAGTCGGCGCTGCTGCAGGCGCTCGAGGACATCGCCCGGCTGGACGGCAATGACATGCGCGTCATTGGCGACGGCGCTACCGTGCTGGTGCGGGAGGTGCGCAAGCGTGGCGGCCCGACGCTGCTGGAGTCGTTTCTGCTGGAGTACGGACTGGCCACGGAGGAGGGGCTGGGCCTGATGCGAATGGCGGAGGCGCTGCTGCGGGTGTCCGACGCGGCCACGGCAGACGCGCTGATTGCCGACCGCATCCGCCCGGGAAACTGGCGGCCCCATCTTGGCTCTTCCTCATCGTTTTCCGTCAACGCAGCAACCCGTGCTCTGGTGGTTGCGCAGCGGTTTCTTCGACGCCGCGACGAAAACGCGCGGCCATCGCTTGTAGAAATCCTGACCCGCCCGGTACTGCGCATGGGCGCCCGCCAAGCAATGCGCACGCTGGGAGGCAGGTTTGTGCTGGCGGAAACAGTCGAGGACGCTCTGCTCCGTGCCCGCCGAATCGAGGCCAAGGGATTCCTCCTCTCCTATGACATGCTGGGGGAGGGGGCGCGCACCGCGGCGGATGCCAGCCGCTATTTCGACGACTACATGGGGCTGGCGCGGGCACTGGGGGAAGATGCGCCGGCAGAGGACTTTCGCACAGCGCCGGGAATCTCGATCAAGCTCTCGGCGCTGCATCCGCGCTACGAGTACGCCAAGCGCGAAACGATGCTCGGAGAGCTCGAGGAAAAGGTACTGGCGATCTGCCTGGCATGCCGGGATCTGGGCATTGGCCTCAACATTGACGCCGAGGAATCCGAGCGGCTGGAGCTTTCGCTGGAGCTGGTGGAGCGTCTCGCCAGCCGGCCCGAGCTGGCCAGCTGGGAGGGGCTAGGAGTGGTGGTGCAGGCTTATGGCCGGCGGGCGCTGCCGGTGATTGACTGGATCGTGGGTATGGCGCGGGCCCGCCACCGGAAGTTCATGATCCGGCTGGTCAAAGGCGCCTACTGGGATACGGAAATCAAGCGTGCACAGGTGCTGGGCATCGACTCGTTCCCAGTCTACACGCGCAAGGCGTCGACGGACATCTCCTATCTCGGATGCGCCCGCCGGCTACTTGACGCCAGCGACTGCATCTATCCGCAGTTTGGCACGCACAACGCCCACACTGCCGCCGCCATCCTGCATCAGGCCGCGCCCGGCCAGGACCTTGAATTTCAGAGAGTCTATGGCATGGGCGAGGCACTCCACGACATACTCCGCACGCGCCACGGCGCGCGCAGCCGGGTATACGCGCCGGTGGGGACTATGCACGACCTGCTGCCCTATCTGGTGCGGCGGCTGCTGGAGAACGGCGCCAACAGCTCCTTCGTCAGCCAGATTGCTGACCCTGCCACGCCGCCGGAAACTATCGGCCGCAGCCCTTACGAGGTGAAACGAACCTGGGGCAACCGGGTTGCCAATTCGCGCATCACGGCTCCGCAGGACATTTACCTTCCCGACCGCCGCAACTCCCGCGGCTTTGACCTTGCAGACCCGTCAACGGTGGCGCGGCTTGCAGAGGCCCGCGAACGGTTTGCCGGTGGATCATGGAACGCCGTACCAGCGGCGGGGCTGGAAACGGGAGAGACCCGGCAGGTTGTCAATCCCGCGCGTCCATCCGACATCGTGGGCGAAGTCACAGACGTACTGCCCGCGGCGGTGGATGCGGCCTACGAGCGCGCCATCCGGGGGCAGGCCGACTGGATGCGGCAGCCTGCCGAGCGACGCACCGAAATTCTTAACCGTGTGGCGGAGCTTTACGAGGCCAACACGCCCGAGCTTCTGGCGCTGCTGGCGCGGGAGGCAGGCAAGACCTGGCTTGATGCGGTGGGCGAAATTCGGGAGGCGGTGGACTTCTGCCGGTACTACGCGCTACACGCGCGCGACGGCCAGGGACGCGGCGTGGTAGCCTGCATTTCGCCGTGGAACTTTCCGGCGGCGATCTTCACTGGACAGATCGTCGGGGCCCTGGCGGCCGGCAACGCCGTGCTGGCCAAGCCCGCCGGGCAGACCGCGCTTCTGGCGGCGCGGCTGGTGAGATTGATGCACGAGGCGGGCGTGCCGGAAGACCTGCTGATTCTGCTGCCAGGGCCGGGCGGTACGGTAGGTGCCCGGCTGGTGGGCGACTCGCGGCTGGCGGCGGCCTGCCTGACGGGATCGACCGAGACCGCGCAGGTCATACACCGGGCGATGGCGGAGGGAGCGGCGCCGACGGTGCCGCTGGTGGCCGAGACCGGCGGCCTCAACGCGATGGTGGTGGACGCGACGGCGCTGCCCGAACGGACGGTGGCGGACATTGTGGCCTCGGCCTTCCAGAGCGCGGGCCAGCGGTGCTCGGCGGCCAGGGTGCTGTATGTGCAGCGGGACATTGAGGGCGAGCTGGTGGAGATGCTGGCGGGAGCGATGGACCTGCTTGAGCTGGGAAATCCATGGCAGCTGTCTACGGACATTGGCCCGCTGATCGACGCCGCAGCCCGCGACGGCATCCGCGGCTACTGCGACCGCGCCGAGCAGGAAGGCAAATTGATGCACACAGTCGCCGAGCCCGAGGAGGGATGGTTTCTGGGGCCGCGCCTGCTGCGGGTCGAGGGCATCGAGGAGGTCGAGCGGGAAGTGTTTGGGCCGGTGCTGCACGTCGCGCGTTTTGCCGCAGAGGACCTCGACCGCGTGATCGACAGCGTCAATGCCCGCGGATACGGCCTCACCATGGCGGTGCACAGCCGCATCGACAGCCGCATCCGGCGGATCGCGCAGCGGGCGCGGGTGGGCAATCTTTACGTCAACCGCAACCAGATCGGCGCGGTGGTTGGATCGCAGCCCTTTGGCGGCGAGGGGCTGTCTGGCACCGGGCCCAAGGCGGGCGGGCCGCATTTTGTGGAGTGCCTTGGCTGGGACAAGGGCGCGGTTTTCCGCGAGGAAGAAAGGGAGTCGCTGCCGGCGGCTTCTCTTGAGCAGATGCAGGCGGCCGTTGACCGGGTGCAGGGCAGGGAAACCGCCGTCGGCGTCGAGGCATTGCGCGGGCGGCTGCGCGAGGCGCTGGCCGGGCGCAGCGACGCGATGCTGGAGGATGCCATGCGGCTTGACATGGCGGAGGTCGAACTGCCCGGACCCGCGGGCGAGCGCAACCGGATAGCCTGCCACCCTCGCGGCGTGATTCTGTGCATTGGAGCGAAGGAGACACTGGACGCCCTGCTGCTGGCTGCGCCTGCATTGGCGACTGGCAACGCGGTGGTGGCCTTGTGCGCAAGGGCGGCGTCGCTGGAGATACTGGCCAAGCATCGCGGCCTTCCTTTGGCGGCGGTCGAGGCTGCGCTACCGTGCGCAGATACGATACGAAGACTTCGGGGAATCGCCGGAGTACGGACGGATTTGCCCGAGGCGCGGATGCGGGAGATGCGCCGAGCGCTGGCCGCCCGCGAAGGTGCCATCGTGCCGCTGCTGGCGGGACGGGAGTATGCCGGGCGATTCGTGGTGGAGCGCACCGAGTGCGAGGACACTACGGCGTCGGGCGGCAACGCTGCGCTGTTTGCCCTGGCGGAGGAGCCGGAGGGCGGGGCATGAGACGGACCAGTCTGCTGTGGAAGAGGCTGGATACGCCAGAGCGGAAGAGCCGGCGCCGGCCGCGCGCAGGAAAATCTATGGCCTGACCGCGCCGGAAAAGGCGCAGTTTCAACACAATGGTACGCAGGATGGAGCCTGCCTTTCCATGGGAGGAAACCTATGTTTCGATCTTTCTTTATGAACCGGCAGTGGATGCACTGGTCGGTCCTCGGCACCGTCGCCATCCTTGGCGCGACCTGGTACCAGGTGCAGCTGGACGTGCGCATCAACGAGTGGTTCGGCGACTTCTACGACACGCTGCAGGTGGCTCTGTCCAATCCGGGGAGCGTGACGTTCGAGGAGTTTCTGGGCAAGTGCCTCGAGTTCGCCGGCATCGCCGCAACCTACATCGTGGTGGCGGTGGTGCTGGAGTTTTTCACCCGGCACTACGTGTTCCGCTGGCGCACGGCCATGAACGAGTACTACATGGACCACTGGCGGCACGTGCGCCACATCGAGGGAGCCGCGCAGCGGGTGCAGGAGGACACCATGCGGCTGGCCCGCATCCTCGAGGGCCTGGGCGTGGCGTTTCTGCGCTCGACCATGACCTTGATCGCCTTCCTGCCGCTGCTGTGGGGACTGAGCAAGCATGTCGGCGAGCTGCCGTGGATTGGCGAAATCGACCATGCGCTGGTCTACATGGCGATCCTGTCGGCGGCAGCGGGGACGGTGCTGCTGGCGGTGGTGGGCATCAAGCTGCCAGGGCTGGAGTTCAACAACCAGAAGGTCGAGGCCGCCTATCGCAAGGAGCTGGTGCTGGGCGAGGACGAGCACGAGCGCGCGGACCCGCCGACGGTGGAGGAGCTGTTCAGCAACGTCCGCCGCAACTACTTCCGGCTGTTCAAGCACTACCTGTACTTCGACATCGCCAAATGGTCCTACCTGCAGTTCACGGTCATCGTGCCGTACATCATGCTGGGGCCGACGATCGTTGCAGGCGCGATCACGCTGGGCGTGCTGACGCAGATACTGCGGGCCTTCGACCGGGTGGAGTCGTCGTTCCAGTTCTTCGTCCACTCCTGGGGGACCATCGTCGAGCTGATCTCGATCTACAAGCGTCTCAACGCCTTCGAGCAGTCCATCCGGCCGGTGCGCCAAGGGCTGGTGGGCGGACCGACACCGGTAACGGCATAGCCGCAGATGGTCGCCATGGCGCTGGGGGTCAGGCCAAGATGCGTATGGTTCGACGAATCGCTTGGGAGTGGCATCCAGCCATCAGCCGGTCGAGTGGCGGTCGTGCCAGTTTGCCATCGTCAAGTCCCAGTACGTCGTTGCCCGGTAAGGAGTTTCGACATCTGGCTACTCTGTGGTATGCTGGCAGTCACCTAGGTTGACCACGGTCATCGGAGAGAGTAGCGGAGACGGAGTCAGGCACTGCGCGTGCTTCTGACTGGGCCGCCAGCGGCAAGGGCAGGGATCATGGCAAAGAACGGTAATGCCTATGGGACGCTGTTTGCCCAGGACTATCTGGAGATCGGGATACGTAACGATCCCGACTGGGCAGAGGTGTCTGCAGAGGAACTGGCTGACAGGCTGCGGCCCATATACGAACGCTTTCCGACCGACAAAAGGCCCAATGAGAGTCAGACAGAAGAGGACCTGATCTGGCCTGTGCTGAAGGAACTTGGCTGGACCGCGTATCTGCGGCAGCAGAACCTCAGCCGGTCTGGTCGCAATCTGGTACCAGATGGCTTGCTATTTCTAAACGAGGCCGCGAAAGAGCGGGCGAACGAGCATGAGAAAGAGTGGAAACGGTATGGACATGGCGTAGCGTTGGTGGAGTCCAAGCGCTGGAGCAAGGGAGAGAATATCGACAGGAGCCTGGATTTGGACGGTGGTGGCGTCGCAGCAGCGACTCAGATGCTCTACTATCTTCGGCGGGCGGATGTGTTGACCGAGGGCAATCTCAAATGGGGGATTCTCACGGACGGAATGCTGTGGAGGCTGTACTGGCAGGACGCAAGGTCGGTGTCGGACCAGTACTTTCAGATTAATTTAGCTCCCTTGCTTGGCTATGACTATGGTGGGCGAATTGAGGAAGAGCTCTCGGATGAAGAAGCGCTAGAGAATATGCGGCTGCTGAAAATTTTTGGCTTGATGTTTCGAAGAAAGGCGTTCCAGCGTACTCCACCGTCGAACATGACATTTCACGAACGGGCCTTGAAGGAGGGTGAATTCTATGAGGCGAGGGTGGCAAGGAACCTGTCTGACAAAGTATTTTCTTCCGTATTTCCATCCATAGCAAATGCTATTTATGAGGCTGCGCCGGAAGCAGATCTGCTTGAAATTCGTGATACGGCCCTAACACTAATGTACCGCTTGCTTTTCGTGTTCTTTGCGGAAGATAGGAATTTTCTGCCTGTTGATGACCATCGCTACGATAGCTACAGTATTCGTGAGAAGGTTCGAATGGATGTAAAGAAACGAAAAGATGTATTCGATACTTTTTCCGATAAACAGGCGAATTATTGGGCAACTATTGATAATTCCTCTCGAGCATTGGAGCATGGTGACACTTCCATTGGATTACCACCATACAACGGCGGACTGTTTGACAGCGAAAGAACGCCGTTATTGTCAGATTTGCGCATATCCGACATCGTTATGGCGAACATTATTGACGAGTTGTCATTTGAAATTGTTGACGGAGAACGTAGATATATCAACTACAGAGATCTTTCAGTTCAGCATCTTGGATCAATTTACGAAAGGCTTCTGGAGTACGATCTTATACGTGATTCAGAAACTGGGTTGGTTCTACATCCCAATGTGTATGCCAGAAAGTCATCGGGATCATACTATACTCCAGATAGCTTAATTCGATTGGTTGTGAGGGAAACGCTAGAACCCGTTCTGCAGGACATTCGACAGAGGTTTTACAATGTAGTGGACAGCATAAAGGGAAAAAAATGTTCAGCCACTGAAATAGAGATGCTGAATCGGGCGGATCCAGCAAGTGCAATGCTGAAGATTAGAGTATGCGATCCGGCCATGGGATCTGGTCCGTTTCTCGTTCATTTCATAGACTATCTCTCTGATCAAATAATTGAAGCAATGGGAGAAGTGAAGTCGTTGACGGATTGGAAGGATGGTCCAGGGTTCAAATCCCCGCTTCACAGAACTATAGACGATTCTGCGGGGCAAATACACGGTAATGCAGACGAGATGGGCTGGTTTCTTGAGGAAAAACAAATTGACGATCAAAGAATCGTTCGCAGAATGGTGCTGAAGCGATGTGTATATGGAGTAGATAAGAATGAAATGGCTGTGGAACTTGCAAAAGTGTCACTATGGCTCCATTCATTTACAATGGGAGCGCCTCTATCATTTATTGACCACCATCTTCGAGTGGGTGATAGCTTGTTTGGGGAATGGGTAAAGAGTGCTCTTGATCGGTTGACAGGACGTTCACTTTTAATTGGTGACGAGATTAATGACGCAAAAGACCAAGCTGAGGACATGCGACTCATCGACAAGCTTAATGATTTGGAAATTGTCGAAGTGCGTAACGCCGCACGTAACTTTAAAAAGGTACGACGCAACACTAAACCTCTAGACACATTAATGTGTGCATTGCATGCCCTGCGATGGATAAAGTTTGACAATGTATTGGATGAACAGGCCGTTAACAGCTGGTTAGATGGAGTATTTGGCGACCCGGTAAAAATTATACTAGATGAGAAGCAACATCTTGCAGACAACGATCACGGCTCTGCCTGCGACGAGCAGTTTGCAGGAACCGGAAACGGTAGAGAGAAACAGATTCCAACTATCGAGGAGAAACAGCGAATTAATTGCGTGCTTTCGAGCATCAGGCAGCTTATTGAGGAAGAGGGATTCATCAATTGGGAAGTGTCGTTTCCTGGGGTTTGGGGAGATTGGGAAACTGGGAGAACTGGTGGATTCGACGCGGTAATTGGAAATCCACCATGGGACCGCATAAAGTTTCAAGAAATTGAGTGGCTCGCAGCGCGAGAGCCAAGTATCGCAAGGACGCCAAACGCGGACCAAAGAAAGAAACTGGTCAAGAAGCTGAAGAGAGAAAGGAAAGGCTTGGCGCAAGACTGGGAGCGTGCCAGAAGCAGGTCAGAAACCATGTTGAATGTCGCGAAAAAATCCGGAGAGTACCCGAAAATGTCCGGTGGCGACGTAAACATATATTCACTATTTGTGGAGAGAAGCATGTCGCTTCTCAAGCCCGATGGAATGCTAGGATTGTTAACTCCAACGGGAATCGCAACTGACAAGACATCTTCGAAGTTCTTTAGTGAAATAGCAAGAGAGGGACGGCTAAAGAGTCTTTATGATTTTGTGAATGGAAATATATTTCCAGATGTACATTCAAGCTTCAGGTTTTGCGCGTTTACATCCTCAAGAACTAGAACGTTTAAAAGTGTAAAATGTGCATTTCTTTTAAAGAGCACGAGCGAACAAGAACAGAATGAACGCATAGTGAAGCTGTCAGCGCGAGACATGATAAGACTTAATCCAAATACTGGAACAATGCCAATGTTTCGCAGTCAAAGGGATGCGGACTTGACGGCAGAGATTTACAAACATTTTCCCGTGCTGGTTAACAGGTCCAAAAATAAAGCTGTACAAACGTGGCCAGTTCGGCACCTCAGCATGCTTCATATGACATCTGATAGTGACAAGTTTCGCACAGCAATGCAGTTGAACGATGTTGAGGGAGCGTGGAGAGTTGACGAGAACAAATGGGAAAACCGCGACGGAATATGGCAGCCGCTTTATGTCGGAAAGATGTTTAATCAATTTGACCATAGAGCGGCATCCATTGAGATCAATGAGAAGAATGTCCACCATGCCGCATTAAGTGTGTTTTCGACCGCTGAGGAAAAGGTGGATCCAACGTTCACACCGAACCCGCAGTATTGGGTTAGAGAGAGCGAAGTGCGGATTCCAGAAGAGCTCAAGTGGACACTCGCCTTTAGGGCTGTAACCAATGCCACAAACGAGAGAACAGTCATCGCAGCTATTATACCACGTTCCCCCGTTGGAAACAACGCGCCACTGCTGCTTCCAACCGAATCTGATGTTGAATACAGCAGCTTTGCGCTACTTTTGGGAAACCTCAATTCTACAATGCTAAACTATGTTGCCCGACAGAAGATGCAGGGAACCGCGCTAAACTGGTATATTGTAGAACAGCTACCAGTAATTCCTCCAGAAGCTTATGCGAAAGTTAAGTTTGGCAAGCAAACGGCGGAAGATGTTGTCAAGGAATCAGTGCTGGAGCTTACCTACACATCTCACAATCTGAAGCCGTTTGCCAAAGACTTGAAATTTGTGGACAATCGAGGCAAGGTTCATAAGCCATTTGTTTGGAACGAAGAGCGCAGACTACGACTTCGTGCAAAATTGGATGCAGTATATTTTCATCTATATGGCATATACAATTCGGAGAATTTAGCGCAGAGCATTGATGACATCTCGTATATTTACTCGACATTTCCCATTGTAGAGAAGGGCGAAATAAAGGAATACGGCCATTATGCCATACGAGACATGGCGTTGGCATACTGCAACGCGCTTGCTGCGGGGAAACCCGACGCGATACCAGAGATTGCGCCGAGATCCTAGAATCGGTTCAGGTGACCACCGCCACCAAGAAGCTGCATCCAGATTCCACATTTAGAGTCGACGCCAAAGACGGCGTACGGAATATATGTCAAACAATGCGCTTCTTGGCCTTAACTCAGCGACGCGAGAAAGCGATCCGCCTCCAGAGCCGCCATGCACCCCATGCCGGCGGCGGTAACTGCTTGGCGGTAGACGTGGTCCGTAACGTCGCCAGCAGCAAACACGCCAGGCACCGAAGTCACCGTAGAGTCCGGCGCGGACACGATGTAGCCACTGTCGTCCATGTCCACCTGCCCCCGCACGAGTTCCGTGGCTGGGGTGTGGCCGATGGCGATAAACACGCCGGCGCAGTCGAGTTCTCTGGTTTCACCGCTGCGGACATGACATAGCCGTACCCCCGTCACGCCCGGAGGGTCGCCTTCGCCCAGCACCTCCTCCAGCGTATGGTCCCAGAGCGGCTCGATTTTCGGATGGTCGAGCAGACGCTTCTGCAGCACCTTCTCGGCGCGCAGCTCGTCGCGCCGGTGCACCAGCGTTACGCGGGTGGCGAAATTGGTGAGAAACAGCGCCTCCTCCACGGCGGTGTTGCCGCCGCCGATAACCACCACTTCCTTGCCGCGGTAGAAGAAACCGTCGCATGTGGCGCAGGCCGAGACGCCATATCCCTTGTACTTCTCCTCGGAGGGAAGCCCGAGCCACTTGGCCTGGGCGCCAGTTGCAAGGATCAGGGCGTCGCAGCTGTATTCGTGCCCGCCTTGCAGGCGGAAGGGACGGGAAGACAGATCCGCCTCCTCGACGTGGTCCTGTACAAACTCCGTCCCCATGGCCTCGGCGTGTTCGCGCATCTGCACCATAAGGTCGGGCCCCTGCACGGTGGCGAAGCCGGGGTAGTTTTCCACTTCGGTGGTGATGGTCAGCTGGCCGCCCGGCTGCATGCCTTCCAGCACTAGAGGCTCCAGCATGGCCCGCGCCGCATAGACCGCCGCGGCGCATCCGGCCGGACCGGATCCTAAAATGAGGACCCGCGCATGGCGGCTGTCGGCCATGCCCTCAGGCCGTCAGCATGTCGAGGTCGAGGCCGCAGACGGGCTCGGGTCCTTCGGCGGTAATGACCGACGTGCGGCCGAGGTTCATGGCCGTGCCGCTGTCGCTGTCCATCAGAATCATGTGCAGAAACAGCACCATGTTCTCGCCGACCGGCTCGGGGTTGCCCTCGTAGAACATGAAACTGTCCATCCAGCTTGGCGCGAAACGCGCCCCCAGCGAGTAGCCGCAGGCGTTGAGGCGGTGCTCGCCCAGTCCCGCCGCGTCCAGCACCCTGGCGTGGGCGGCGAACACGTCCCCGAAGCACCGCCCCGGCTTCAGCTGCTCCTCGCAGGCGAGCAGGGCGTCGCGGGCGGCCGCATGCATGCTGCGATGTTCGTCGCGGGGCTTGCCCACCACCACATTGGCCATGCGGGCGGCGTGGTACATCCGCCATGCGCCGGCCCACTCCAGAGTCAGCTGGTCGTTCTCAGACAGCCGCCGCCGTCCGGTGTAGCTGCGGCACAGCAGGGCGCCCTCGCCGGATCCGAAGATGTACGGATTGGCCGCGTAGTCGCCGCCGGTTTCCAGAGCCGCGCCCTGCATGGCGGCGAGCAGCTCGCCTTCCTCCGCCCCCGGCTTGACCAGCGGCATGAGCGCGTCCAGAGCGTGGTCGGCAATTTCGCCCGCCCGCCGGGCGCATGCGATTTCTGCATCGCTCTTGGTCAGGCGCAGCCGCGGCACCAGCAGAGAGGAATCCACCAGCTCGCACTTGGCGCCGATGGCGGCCTCCACGTCCCTGCCGGCGGCGGCCGTGATGCCGTGGGTGTTCCACTCGATGCCGAGCTTCGCTCCTGTCAGGCCTATCTCATCCAGCAGCGCCGCAAGGTCTTCGGCCGGCTTGGCGTCCGCCGCGTCGCGCCAGATCCGAATGTCCTGGAGGGTCGAGGTGAAACGCGCCTGCCGCAGGTCGGGCGCTCTGGTGAGCAGTACGGGGTCGCCCTCGAGCGGTACCGCCATGCACTGGAAGAAGCAGAAGCCGAAGGTGTTGTAGCCCGTCAGCCAGTACATGCTCTCCTGAGCGAACAGCAGCATGCCGTCGAGGCCCGCCTCGCGCATGGCGGCGCGAAGCCTGCGGTCGCGGGCGGCGAACTCGCCCGCCTCGAACGGCATCCCCATCCCGGCTACCCGCGGCGCGGGGCCAAGGCGTCCGCCGGCCTACAGCGCGTCGTCGGTGATGCGGTGGGTCCAGGCGCCCTTGGGCCTGGCGGTGATCACCGGGTCGGAGCCGCCAGCCAGCAGCGTGGAGACGGTGCGGTCGTAGTCCTCCGGCACGAGGGCGCCGTTGGAGCCGGCGGTGAGCTTGGCGATCTCGCCCATCATGCGCTTCTGGTGGCGCTCGGTCTGGGCGCCGGTGGCGTCGTTTTCAAGGACGATCTCGGCCGCCGCGTCGGGGTTCTGCTCGGCCCAGCGCCAGCCGCGCATGGAGGCGCGGACGAAGCGGACCATGCGGTCGACGAACGCCGGATCCTGCAGCGAGTCCTCGTGGACGTAGAGGCCGTCCTCGAGGGTGGAGACTCCCTGGTCCTCGTACTTGAACACCACCAGATCGTCGGGCGAGATGCCCGCGTCAACCACCTGCCAGTACTCGTTGTAGGTCATGGTGGAGATGCAGTCGGCCTGCTTCTGGATGAGGGGGTCGACGTTGAAGCCCTGCTTGAGGACGGTGACGCCATTGGAGCCGCCGTCGGTGGGAATGCCGAGCTGGCTCATCCAGCTGAGGAAGGGGTACTCGTTGCCGAAGAACCACACCCCCAAGGTCCTGCCGCGAAAGTCCTGCGGCGAGCGGATGCCGGTCTCCTTGCGGCAGGTGAGCATCATGCCCGACCGCTTGAAGGGCTGGGCGATGTTGACGAGGGGAAGGCCCTGCTCGCGGGCCGCCAGGGCCGAGGGCATCCAGTCGATGATGACGTCGGCGCCGCCGCCAGCCAGCACCTGCGGCGGGCCAATGTCGGGACCGCCGGGCTTGATGGTGACGTCGAGGTCCTCGTCCTCGTAGAAGCCGCGGTCCTGGGCGACGTAGTAGCCGGCGAACTGCGCCTGGGTCACCCACTTGAGCTGGAGCGTGACCTCGTCGGCTGCGCTGGCGGGAAGCGCGATCATGGCGGCAATCGCCAGGGCGACTGCGGAAGCGATTCGGGTCATGGGGATTTCCTCTCTTTGTTTTCGTTGCGGGGACGTTCGGGTCCGGCAAAGGCTGGCCCCGTGCACCTGCCATGATGCGCCCGCCGGGTGGCGTTCGTCAAGCGCCGCGTCACATAGTCCGCCGTCATGGCTCCTGCCGACTCTGGGGTCTCCCGCTCCGGCAAGGACGGGGCAGAGGGCTGGCGGCGGCCGTCGATTGCCGCGGCTGCTGCCAGGCGCGGGCGCGGGGCGAAGAGAACCGGCCCTATCGAAGCAACCCGGCGTCAGCTGAACCGAAGCGACTTGGGAAACCCCCGCGGCAGCGCCCGCCCGGCGCCGGCCCGCTTGCCCATCCAGTAGTCGAGCTCCGGCTCGGAGCGGTTCATGCCGCCGTCGGTGCGCCACGACAGCCCCTCGGCCGAATCAACCGTGCGGGCGTCGGCCAGCTCGCTGCCCTTGACCTGCTGGAGGATGACGCCGCGCCCGCGGTCCTGCTCGGGCACCTCGCCAATGGGAAACACCAGAAGCCGCTTCTTTTTGCTAACGCAGGCGACGAGATCGCCCGCGACCGGGGCGCAGGCGACTGCGCTGGCGCCTTTGGCGGTGAGCACCTGTTTGCCCGCCCGCCGTCCGGGCGTCGTCATCATCGACTCCTCGGTGGCGACCAGGCCGCGTCCGTCGCTGGACGCGATTAGGCGGCGGCCCTGCGGCGCGTGCGCGAACAGCGCCGCCACCCCGTCGTCGTTGGCGAGGTCCACCATCAGCCGCAGCGGCTGGCCCATGCCGCGGCCGCCGGGCAGGCGGTCGCAGGCCAGCGTGTAGGCGCGTCCGCTTTGGGAGAGCAGCACGAGGCGGTCGGTGGTGAAGGCGTGGAAGCGGATGTGGGGGCCGTCGCCCTCCTTGTAGCGAATCTCCTCGTCGTCGGCGCGGTGGCCGCGCATGGCGCGGATCCATCCCTGGCTGGAGCAGACCACGGTGACGGGCTCGCGCTCCACCATCGCCTCGATGGGCACCTCCTCGACCACCGGAGCATCCTTGACTTCGGTGCGGCGGCGGTAGACCGGATCGTCCTTGACGGAGTCGCGCAGGGCTTTGATGTCCTTCTCTACCCGCGTCCACTGGCGGCGCTCCGAGCCGAGCAGCTTCTCCAGGCCGGCGCCCTCGTCGGCGAGTTTGTCGCGCTCCTCCCGCAGCGCCATCTCCTCGAGCTTGCGCAGGTTGCGCAGGCGCATGTCCAGAATCGCCTCGGCCTGCACCTCGCTGAGAGGGAATGTCTCCATCAGCTCCTTCTTGGCGTCGTCGCTGCGGCGGAGGATGGCGATGACCTCGTCAAGGTTGAGGAAGGCCAGCATGTACCCGTCGAGCACCTCGATGCGGTGGTCGATGCGGTCGAGGCGGTGGCGGGAGCGGCGCTGGAGCACCTCCCGGCAGTGCTTGAGAAACTCGCGCAGGACCTCGTACAGGGGCAGCACCCTGGGCTCGACGCCGTCGACGAGGACGTTGAGATTGAGAGGAATGCGCACCTCAAGATCGCTGTTCTTGAACAGCGACTCCATCAAGGTGTTCTCGTCGACCTGGCGGCTGCGGGGCTCGAGGACGATGCGCACCTTCTCGTCGGACTCGTCGCGCACGTCCTCCAGCAGCGGCACCTTGCGCTCCGCGACGAGCTCGGCGAGGCGCTCGATGAGGCGGGTCTTCTGCACCTGGTAGGGGATCTCGGTGACCACGATCTGGTACGTGCCGCGGCCGGTGCGCTCGCGCTCCCAGCGGGCGCGCAGTCGAAAGCCGCCGGAGCCGGTCTTGTAAGCCTGGAGGATGGACTCGGTGGGCTCGACCAGAATGCCGCCGGTGGGAAAGTCCGGCCCCTGGAAGATGCCGAGCAGGGCGTCGTCGTCCGGGCCGCCGCGCTTGGACTTGACCAGCTCCAGCAGGAGGTCGCAGAGCTCGGGGAGATTGTGGGGAGGGATGGAGGTGGCCATGCCGACGGCGATGCCGATGGCGCCGTTGGTGAGGAGGTTGGGAAAGGCGGCGGGCAGCACCACCGGCTCCTGGTCCTCGGCGGTGAAGGTGGGGCGGAAGTCGACGGCATCCTCGTCGAGACCCTCCAGCAGCCACATGGACGCCTCGGTGAGACGGGCCTCGGTGTAGCGCATGGCGGCGGGGTTGTCGCCGTCGATGTTGCCGAAGTTGCCCTGGCCCTGCACCAGCGGCAGGCGGGTGGTGAAGTCCTGGGCGAGTCGGACGAGGGCGTCGTAGGCGGCCTGGTCGCCGTGGGGGTGGAACTTGCCAATGACGTCGCCGACGATGCGGGCGCACTTCTTGAAGGGCGTGCCGGGGCGCAGGCGCAGCTGGTGCATGGCGTAGAGCAGACGGCGCTGGACAGGCTTGAGGCCGTCGCGGGCGTCGGGCAGCGCCCGGTCGCGGATGGTGGCGATAGCGAAGGCGAGAAAGTTTTCGCTCAGGGTTTCGTGCAGCTCGCGGTCTCGGGGCGGCGTTTCGAATTCTTCCAGCATGGGAGTCTCCTTGCTCCGTCGCCTCGCGGCGCGGGATGTCTCGACAGGGTATTGGACAGCTGGCGGCCTTGACGCGCGTCGCCCATGTGAAGGCCGCTTCCGCGCGCGGACGGTCTAGCGCGCGTCAGGTTACTTCCAGCGGCCTGTGGATGGCAAATTTTCTCTTCGGCGGTTAGAGGTGAATGGCGCGGAGATGGGCCGCAGGCGGCTTTGGAGTGGCATCGGCACGTGGGCGCAGTCGGGACGCTGCCGACCGCTGGAAGAAGCTGGCAGATGAGGGCATGGGCTGGCGGAAGCGGCGGAAGTGGAAGTCACAAGTACAGGCGGGGTTTCGCAGAGAGCGCAGTTCGGAAGGGAAATCCGGCGAAGCTGACACGGCGCGGATACGGGTCTTGGGCGGGCAGGGGCGCGGGCCCGATGCGAGATGGAAGCAGTCTCGGTATTGGCTGGTGACGACCATTCAGTGCGGAAGCCCTGGCGTCGAAGGGCAGCAGGAAGCGGTACGATCTGGAGTATTGGTAGTACGCCGCACCGCCAAAGAAGGCTGCGGACCTTGGAGCGGGAAGGGGAACCCGGGCGGAGCATCGAATGCCGAACGGTAGCCCGCGCAGGAGGTCAAGGGCTGCGGAAGGCGATTGGAGACTTGCACAAGTGATGCAAACTGGCTAAGATGGTCACTTGGAAAGTAAACCGTCGGCGTCGGATGGCCGTACATGATCGCCTTTGTGAAAGGCGGTTCTAGGCTGGCGAGGAAAATCCAACTTAGGCTAGCGTCTGGACTGACTGAGCGACGTCGTCGCATCGAGTTGGTGGGGTGCGGCAGAGCGTCTGTAGAGAATAGATAGAGGTATGCCATGACAGGAGACTTGTGGGCGCGTCCATGTGGACCGTGTAGCGAGATGACCGGGCTAGACCCCCACCCGTCGAAATTTGGCGGCGGGACACTTGCTGCGGGTGGCCGCCGAACTGCCGGGAGTGGAACGGGTATGGGGAAGAAGTTGCCCATGATCTTGCTGCGTCTTGCATCTGTACGGATGCTGGTCGCGGTGGTCGTGCTGTGGGCTGCCAGTCTGCTGCCAGAGGCGGCGCAGGCGCAGACGCCGCTGCTTGGCAACCTTAGTCGCAGTGCAACCATGGGGGCTTTAAACCAGCACGAAGTAATTGAAACCACCAGCAGCACTCCAGCGTCCCAGTCGTTTCGGACAGGTGGGGATGCAGCGGGCTACCAAGTGCATAGCGTTAAGCTAGATCTTGACGAAGTAACCGCCAATATGGAACTTGCCATAAGGTCGGATTGCAGTGGCAATCCATGTGATGCGGACTATATTGCGCTGACGTCTCCAAGCATGCCCGCTGACGGGGAGAATGTGTTCCCCGCGCCAAGCAATGCGAGTCTTCTTGCGGCAAATACCGTCTATCACATCGTACTGGGAAGCGAGAGTGGAGAAGGGCCGAGCTGGAGAATAGTCTCGAAACGCGCGAGCGAAACCGTCGGCGATGTGGCAGACGCGGGAGGCGCGGCAGGCTGGTCTATAAACAGCGGCTACAACAACTACAGAGTTGAGGATTATGGTTTCTTTGTTGATATGTATTGGGACACACCCTCGCGTAGTTCTGCCGCCAGATTCGAGATACGAGCTCCTTCAACAGACCCGGGTGTGCTAACGGCAACTGTGAACAGCGATACGGTTGACGAGGGCGAAGATCTGGAGTTCGTGGTAGCACTATCTGGAGCGATTGACCAGAGCATCACTGTAGATTACGAATTTATCGCCCCAAATTCGGGCTTTGCAGCCGATGCAGCCGATTTCGAATCAGCCGACGCGACCACATTTGCATCGGGAGGTACTCTGACGTTCGAACCGGACGGAGACGCGGTACAAACTGTAAGCCTAACAACGGTCAGCAACGGAGGAAGTTCATACGAAGGAGACGAGGGGATTGTCTTTCGGTTGCACAATCTACTACCGGCCAGCGTTGCTACTATCGATGAAGACGGACAGTCTGCGGCGGCCACAATCATGGCCGCTAGTACTCAGCCGACCTTGGACTTTATTGTCAACGAGCTCACGGCGTTCGAAGGTGAAATCTACGAATATTTTGTAGACCTGAGCGGTCCTTCAGCTCGGCCTGTAACCGTCGATTACATGGTCAGCCCGAGCACCTACGCGCCCCGAGCTACAAATCCAGATACGGACTTGTCTGGTACCTTGTCGGGAACCATTACGTTTCCGGCGGGAGATTTTGGAAGCACAGGCCGTCAGCGAATCGTGTTTTCTGCGGCGAGAGATAATACATATGACGGACCGGATGACGAGGCGTTTACAGTTACCATAACCAATCCTACAGGCGGCGCTGGGTTTCCTGCTGGATTTCGCGGTCGACCCAATAGGAGCAGAGTAACCGATGGTGTGATACTGGATGTAGATCTGCCTTCTGTGTTGAGCGTGGAAGGCGTTCCCGTCACTGTAGGAGGCAACGAGGGTGCCGCCAGCGCCGTCGAGGGGTCAACGGATTCAACACTTGAGTTTAGGGTCACGCTGAGCATAGCAAGCGACATGGATGTTATGGTTCCTTATACACTCGGGGGGACAGCGTCGAGCGGGACCGACTACACTGATGGGACTCAGTCGGGGACGCCTCTGGCGAATGGAAGTCCGCTGACAATCCCCGCCGGAGAGACGTCAGGGACAATTTCCTTGACGGTGCTGGACGATGAGATAGCCGAACCAGGTGAAAGCGTAACGGTTACGCTTGGTGAGCCAATGTATAGTCCGGAAGGTACCGCTAAGCTCGGCGTGGTATCGGCTACTGGTACGATTGCGGATGATGACTCAGTGGCGATGCCGACGCTTACAGTTGGCGATGCCTCGGTCATTGAAGGCGGGACTATGGTTTTTCCGGTGTCCATTAGCCGACCTAGTAGCGAAATAGTTGGGTTTGGCTACTCGTTCACTGCCGGAACGGGAGTTGGTGGTGCTACCGACGCAGATTTTGTAGCGGCGCAATGGACGGCGCCAATGAATCGGGGTACCATTGCGGTGGGACAGGTCGTGCCAGTAGGGGATGCTAGATTAAGAATAGAAACGATTGATGACATGATCGACGAGCCAAATGAAACTTTCACTGTTCGCGTATGGGCGTTGACTGGAACCCCTGGCGGCGGAGTGACGCCGGTGGGTGAAGTGAACGCCGTCACCGCGACGGGGACCATTGTCGACAATGACCTGCCAGTAATTACTGTGAGTGCTTCTTCTGACATTGTTGGCGGTACTACAGAAGAGGGCAAGCAGAACTTGTTCACAATCACTCGCCATGCAAGCGACATTAGCGAAAGCCTAAAAGTATACTTTGTGGTTACTGATAGCGGAGACGTGGTGAGTGGAAGTTGGACGCTCTATACCTTTGGACCAAACCAGACGACGGTCAGCCGTGTGAATACGATAGATGACATGATGGACGAGGAGGATGCTGAAGTGACAATAACCCTAACTTCGCCTGGTCCGCGTCAGGAGTATACGATCGGAACACCAAAAAGCGCCAGAGTAACAGTAACCGACGATGATAATCCCGTGGTTTCAGTCAATGTGCTTGATACTGAAGTTGATGAAGGCGAGGACGTCGAGTTCGTCGTGAGGCGGGGAAGTTTGCGATCGAGTCCGCTTACGGTTGATGTCGCAATTACTGGCGGTGACAACATTCTGGCCAAAGCTCCGCCGACTAGCGTTGAAATTCCAGCCAACAGAAGAGATTTGACGCTTGCACTTCCCACCTTGGATGACGAAACGGACGAGGTCGCATCGACAGTAACTTTGACTCTACAAAGCGGATCAGATTACAATATTAATTCATCATTCGCAAGCGCGGAGGTTGGAGTCAACGACAACGACCTCCCCGGAGTTACAGTCAGTGCGGGAAACGACGTCGCGGAGGGCAATGACGCCGTGTTCACTTTGACTAGAATGGGAATTACAACGGGCGCTCTCGATGTTTCGTTCACGGTGTCGGACGGCGCAAGTGTATTGACCGCTGCGGTGCCGACAAGTGCTTCGTTTATGGTTGGACAGGATACCGTTGCCGTCACGTTGGGAACAATGGACGACAAAGTCGACGAGGTGGACGCGGAGATCGAACTGACTTTGATCGCTCCAAGCGGAAGCGACCCAGCATATAGGCTAGGGGAGGACGCAAGCGCCAGTTTGACCGTGATAGACAATGATCTTCCTGTGATTACCGTAGAGGCGGGAAATGATGTCGATGAAGGCGAGATCGTCGAGTATACTTTGTCAAGAGCAGGGGTGCTGACAGAGGAACTTGAGGTTGACATTTTGACGGCAGGAGGAGATGATGTGCTAGGAGGAACATTGCCGACGAGTGTCACATTTCAAGCGGATTCATCGACAGCTACGGTGATGCTGGTATCGGACGACGATGATCTGGATGAGCCTAACGCATCTGTGACACTGACGATTCAGCCCAAGGCGACTGCTTACAGGCTAGGCGCATCGAATTCACAGTCCGCATCTGTAGTAGTAAGAGACAATGACGACACTCCGACAATATCTATTGACGATGCGACAGTAACTGAAGGCGGCAACTTGGTGTTTAGAGTGACTTTGAGCGGGAAGAGCGAAAGCCAGATTACCGCAGTTTATACGATCGCATCAGGAACGCCGGCCGCTACTGCAAGTTCGGATTACGCTGGCAATATCACCGGTACCGTTTCGTTTGAGAGAGGGGATACCGAAGAGACCATCTCCATAACCACTGTGAACGACGAAATTGACGAGCTAAGCGAACAGATTATAGTCACGCTTTCGATGCTAGCGCCATCTGGAGCCGTGACTCCCAACGACATCGAGGCAATCGGTACAATAAGCGACGATGACGGCAGACCGACGTTGTCAATAGACGATGCTGTAGCAAGCGAAGGCAACAATCTTGTGTTTGCGGTGTCTTTGAGCAGAATGAGTGGGCGCCAGATCACGGTGACGTATACTGTCAAGGGAATCACAGACGGTACACCAGCTGCAACGTCCGGGACGGACTATACTAGTGCTGCAACTGTAATCGCTACGTTTGCGGCAGAAACTACCAGGGCATCCTTCACGATTCCCACGACAAGTGACGACATTGCCGAACCGAATGAGAAAATCGAAGTATTAATATCTAGCGTGATGCCAACGGACGCGGTGGATATATTGGGGAGCGATCTTCTAGCGATCGGCACGATAACGGACGACGACGTTCCATTGGTCACCGTTGAAGCAGGTTCAGATGTTGTGGAGAACGGAAATGTAGAATTTGTTTTCACAAGGCTAGGAGATCTGATGGGCGAACTGGAGATTGCATTTTCGATATCAGGCGGGGCGGACGTGCTTGCGGGTCCATTGCCAATGAGCGCCACTTTTCAGGCCGGCTCACCGACAATTACTGTATCGCTGCCAGCTGACGACGATGATGTGGATGAGCCCGATGCAACCGTTACTTTGACGCTTCAAACCAGGGGTACGGCGTACAGTTTGGGAGAATTGGGTACTCGGTCTGCCTCTGTCGATGTAAGCGACAATGACGACGCGCCATCAATGTCGATTGCTGATGCGGTCACATCAGAAGGCGGCAATCTCGTGTTCACCGTATCGTTGGTGGGGAAGAGCACGCGAAAGATAACAGCTCGATACGAGATCACAGCCGGTACACCTGCCGCGATGGCTGGCACGGACTATACCGGTAGTGCAACCGGCACGGTTACCATTTTGGCGGAGGATACTGAAGAAACAATATCAATTGCCACGCTGAAAGACGATGTTGACGAGACTAATGAACAAATTGTGGTAACGCTTTCGGCGCTGGCTCCTGCTGGAGCTGTAACTGTCGGTAACCTGGAAGCCATTGGCACGATCACAGACAGCAACGCTACGCCCTCAATGTCAATTGATGATGCGACCGAAACAGAAGGCGACAGCCTCGGTTTTGTCGTATCTTTGAACGGGAAAAGTTCGCGCCAGATAACAGCACGGTACGATATTGCAGCCGGCACGCCTGCTGCGACAGCTGGGACGGATTATACCGGAACAGTCAACGGAACCGTTATTTTTGTGGCGGGAGACACCAAGCAGACCATCTCTGTAGACACTATAGATGATGATGCCAACGAGCCTAATGAGGTCATGATTGTCACGCTTTCGTCCCTGACACCAACTGGAGCTGTGCTTGGCGGCGACCTTGAAGCGACAGGTACGATTACTGACAACGACGGTTCTCTGGTCACAGTCGAGGCGAATGCAGACGTTGCGGAGGGTGAAGACGCAGAATTTGTTCTAACAAGAACAGGACTGCTGGCGGAGGAGCTGGAAGTCGCATTTGCGATAACTGGTGGAGAGGACGTGCTCACTGGCACAGTACCCACAAGTGCCACTTTCCCGGCTGGTTCCCCTACAGTTTCGGTAGCGCTAGCAACAGACGACGACGATGTGGATGAGCCTCAAGCGGCCGTAACCCTGACGCTTCAGGCCAATGCCGCGGCGTACCGATTGGGCGACCAGATTGCGCAGACAGCCTCGGTCTCGGTAAGCGATAATGACGCTACCCCTGTACTATCCATAGAGGATACCTTTGCCAGCGAAGGTGACCCTCTCGAGTTTCACGTAACTTTAAGCGGGAAAAGTTCACGCAGGATTATGGTAGATTACACAATAACTGGAGGATCGCCGGCTGCGGCGGTGGGTGTGGACTTCACTGGGGGAGTCACAGGTACTGTTACCATAGTGGCAGGGGGCACTTCCCAATCCATTACTATTCCTACGATTGAGGATAACGTCGACGAGTTTGACGAGTACATCGTCATAACGTTGCTCAGCGTAGTGCCTGCAGATGCAATCGGACTTGCCTCAAGCGACATCGAGGCGACAGGCACGATAACCGACAGCGACATCCCTCTGGTTCGAGTTGAGGCAAGAGAAGCGTCGGTTATAGAAGGCGCCCCCGTTGACTTCACCCTGATTCGGTCTGGAGACTTGTCCAGTCCGCTGGACGTTCGCTATTCGGCCTGGGGCTCTCCTCTCGGCGGCAGGGAGATGATGGAGAGTACTTTGCCGCCGGATGCGACCGCTGCATTCCCTGTGGATTCCCGTTCAATCACCGTAACGTTCTCTACAGTCGACGATGACGTTGACGAGCGTGATGCTGTTGTGGCGTTGACGCTTCAGCCTGATCCCGGAGAGGAAAGCTACAGACTGCCGCAATCTGGCACATGGGCACTTGTCGATATCGAGGACAACGACTTGCCGGCCGTAGCAGTTTCAGCCGCCAGCGGCACCGTTGCCAAAGGCGGTTCCGCCATCTTCAACATCGCTCGTACTGGCGTTCTGACAAGCGCGCTGACGGTTCGCTTCGCGATTGGCGACGGTTCCCAAGTTCTGGCAGGAGCTCCGCCAGCAAGCGTTGTCTTTAGGGCTGGCTCATCCAATGCCGCGGTGTCGCTTGCTGTCAGAGACGCCGATGATGTCGAGCCTGGCTCTACCGTAGCGCTGGCGCTTCATCCTGACGCCGCGGCTTACAGGCTGGGTACGGCAGGCGCGCAAACCGCATCGGTTACGGTCAGTGAAAGCGAAGAGCCCCTGACGGTGTCGCTTCTTCGTCCGGCTTCTGCGGAGGTGGACGAGGGCGATGACCTTGTGTTTACGGTCACCCTGAGCCGCAGCAGCACGGTGCAGGTCAGCGTGCCTTTTGCATTGAGCGGCAGCGCGTCTGCCACAAGCGACTACACGGTCAATCCTGTCAGTCCATTGATCTTCCCTGTAAATACCACATCGCGGGAAATCACCGTGGCCACGGTTGACGACTTTGTGGCCGACGACAGTGAAACTGTAGTTGTCACGCTGCAGAATCCAACGGGTGGCGGCGCCGTAATTTCTGCCAATCCTGCATTGCGGAGGGCCGTAGGTACGATCCGCAGCGAAAGCCCTGCCGTAATTTCGGTTGAATCGCAGGAAGTTGACGAAGGTACGGCAGATGACATCCAGACGGTTACGTTCGACGTGAGAATGAGGCCGACGCTGCCCTATGCGGTAAATGTACCCTATGAGATTGCCGACTCTGCCACCATTAGCACCGGGGTGGCATCCTCTGGGCCGGGCGCGCGGAGATCAATTTTCATAGGCCCGCCGCCCAGCGGAACGCTGCATTTTCCCGCAAACAGCGAAACTCCAGACGAACTGCCATCAATCGACGTTTCGGGCGATGACGACGTCAATTCCGATCGGGTGCTGGTGCTGGAGCTAGGCGAACCCGAAGTGGTCGGCGGAATCACCGCCAGAACCCCGGCCCCCGAAATAAGAGCGGCGGATAGCGGCGCGGGGCAGCAGGGAGGAGCGAGCACCACGGTTTCGGCGGGAGAGATTGTCGTACGCAACGACGACGCGGATGGCGAACAGCGCTCCAGCGCCCTTGCCCATGCGCTTTCTGGACTGGGCCGCGCGTATTCCGCGGGCATGATCGACCTGATCTGGAGCCGGGCCGACGCCATGAATGGTGGGGGGAGCCAGGCAAGCGCGGTTGTTGGGGGGCGTCGGCTGGAAACGGAGGCGTTTCAGTCAGGCGAGGACGCGGCACAGGTCGCCAAGGAGGTTGCCCGCCTATTTGGTGTCGAGGCGATTGTACCTGGCGACGCTTCGCTTGACGGGTACGGCCGCGACGCTTCTGGCAATGGTTTCAAAGCCTATCGACAGTGGGCCAATCTCCCCAACAGCCGCGGCCTCAAGGAGCGTACCAGTTTCGCAGTGCCGCTTGACGCGACAGGCGGCGTCGGCGGTCGCTTTGTCGTTTGGGGAAGGGGCGACTACAGGTCGTTCAAGGGCGTGCGCGATGCCGCTCCCGGCATTGCAAGCGATGGCAGCCTGACTTCAGCTGCGATCGGGTTCGATTACCGGCTTTCGGAGGGAGCGCTGGCGGGCGTTGCCCTTAGCAGCGCCTCTGGTTCGGCTGACTTTGCGTTTGCGGATTCAACTATGGGCAAGGGCGAGGTCAAGTCAGGCATCACGGGCGTTACGCCCTATCTTCTCCTAAAGCCTTCCAGCGTAGTCAGCCTGTGGGGCGCCTATGGAGTCGGCTCTGGGTCGGCGGAGATTGACGACTCCGTGGCGGACGCCGTGGAAACTGACATCTCCACCACTCTCACCGGTTTGGGCCTGCGCGGTCGGGCTGCGCAGATGGGCAGCCTGGACATTGCCATAAAGGCTGATTTCTACTCCGCGGAGATATCGGCGGACGGGGTCAGCGGCGGAAGGCTGCTGGAGGAAACCAGTTCCGAGTCCACGAGACTCCGGCTTGCCATGGAGGGGATGTCCTCAGTGACGCAGGCCAGCGGCGCCCGGCTTGACCGTCAGTTTGAAATTGGCGCGCGCCAGGATGGTGGCAACGGAGGGGAGGGCATGGGCGTCGACATAGCGGGCCAGCTGGGAATTGCCAGTCAAAGCGGCGATTTCAGGCTGACCGTCAGGGGCGGCCTGCTTCTCTACCATGAGCAGAGCGAGTTCAGCGAGACTGGCTTCGGGCTTGGGCTGGAGTTCGACCCGGGCGTCGCGGGCAGGGGATTCCATCTGTCACTGGAGCCTGCCTACAACGCCCCCTACACGACTCCGTCTTCGTCCATGTGGAGCGCGGACGACGGACTTGGCAGCGAAGCTACTGACGAAGCCGGCGCAGCGCTCACGGCGCGCCTCGGCCACGGCTATCCAGCGCTGCGGGACCGGGCACTGCTGACGTCCTATGGCGAGGCCGAGGCCAGCGAAGCGGACCTTCTTCTGCGGCTTGGCGCGGGGATTCGCCCGGAGGGCCCGGTACTTGGCCTGTTCCGGCTGGGCGTACATGGTGAGCGCAGTTTCGGCGAGATTCCGGAGCACAAGGTTGGACTGAAGGCCGCTGTAGGATTCTAAGCCGCCACTGTCCCGGTATCGGGATTGGGCAGCGCTTCGTCCGCCGATGCCGCGCCAGTACCGAGTTGGCTCTATACGCCCCGGATTCCGCATTCGCTGGCGGCAGTCGCCGGTCATTGAAGGCGGGCGCGGCCATACGGATTCCTGTAGAGTTTTCAGGCTGCGGACGGCCAGCGAGGGCAAGCGGTCCAGACAGGAGCGAACGCCATGAGGGTAGCCCTCATTCAGATGAACACCCGCGACGACAAGTCCGACGCGTTGGCGGTCCTTGAGCGCCTGCTGCGCGAAGCGGTCCGCGAGGCCAAGCCCGACCTCGTCGTTACTCCAGAGTACTCGACGTTCATTGGCGGCAGTCCCGAACAGCGGCTGGAGGCCGGCGAGACCTACCCGGGCGGCGAGGCTTACGGGCGGCTTTCCGCTCTCGCCCGCGACCTTGAAGTTGGCCTGCATGTCGGTTCGATGTTCGAGCGCGACGGCGACCGTCTCCATAACACCGGCGTCGCCTTTGGCCGTGACGGCAGCGAGCTTGGCCGCTATCGCAAGATCCACCTCTTCGACGTGGAGACGCCTTCGGGCAGGGTCTACCGCGAGTCGGACCAGATCACCGCCGGGTCGGATGCCGTCGTCTACGAGTTCGAGAGCCGCACCATCGGCATGTCGGTCTGCTACGACCTGCGCTTCGCCGAGCTCTATCTCCGCCAGGCGGCGATGGGAGCCGAGATACTCACCGTGCCCGCAGCCTTCACATGGGAGACCGGCAAGGCGCACTGGCAGACTCTGTGCCGCGCCCGCGCCATCGAGACCCAGTGCTATCTTCTTGCCCCCGCCCAAATCGGCCGCCATCCCACGCCGGAGGGCGAGCGTCCCTGCAATGGCGAGTCGCTTGTAGTCGATCCTTGGGGCAAGATCGTCGCCCTTGCCTCCGATACGGTAGGCTGGATCGCGGCGGACCTGGACTTCGAGTACCTTGCACGGGTGCGCACCAAACTGCCAGTCGCCCGCCACCGGCGGCTGTAGGCGCGGCAGGCTGCCGCATTTAACGGGAGACGTTTCCATGACTGCAGGCGCGTCCATGCTTCGCGCGGTTTTCCGGCTGGCGTTCCGCTGATGGCTGGTTCCGCACCTTCGACGCTGCTGATCACTGGCTGCTCGTCGGGCATCGGCCTGGCTTCCGCCCGCATGGCTCGCGAGCGGGGCTGGAGGATATTCGCCACATGCCGCAAGCCGGCCGACTGCGCCCGGCTTAAGGAAGAAGGTTTCGAGAGTTTTGTACTGGACTACGAGGAGCTCCATACCATCGCCACCGCGGTGGACGAGACTCTGGAGCGCACCGGAGGCCGGCTGGACGCTTTGTTCAACAACGGCGCCTACGCGGTGCCGGGAGCCGTCGAAGACATTCCTACGGACGCCCTGCGGGCCAATTTCGAGGCCAATCTTTTTGGCTGGCATGACCTGACGCGGCGGATCATTCCCGTCATGCGCCGCCAGGGATCCGGCCGCATCGTCCAGTGCTCTTCGGTACTGGGCTTCGTCGCGCTGCCCATGCGCGGCTCTTACAACGCCACCAAATACGCGCTGGAGGGGCTGAGCGACACGATGCGAATCGAGCTGCGCGGCACCGGCATCCATGTGGCCCTGATCGAGCCCGGCCCCATCGCCACCCGTTTCGGCATCAACGCGCAGGACCAGTTCCGCCGCTGGATGGACCATCCCGAGGACTCCGCGTTCAGTGCCGTCTACGAGGACTGGCGCCAGCGTCCGGCCGAAACGCGTCCCGATTCACCCCACACCCTGCCGCCCGAGGCGGTTGCCAGGAAACTGATGCATGCCATCGAAAGCCCGTCGCCGCGGGCGCGCTACTACGTCACCTACCCGACCTATCTGATGGGGGCGCTGCGCCGCCTGCTGCCGACGCGGGCCCTGGACCGGGTGCTGGCGAATCGATGAGCGGGCGGCGGCGGTAATGGCGTACCTTGCCGTCGGCGGCGTGCTGGCCGTCTTGATTGTGCTGGCCTTTGGCGTGGGGCGGTTTGCTTTCGGGCGCCATGATCCGCATCGCTCGAACAAACTGATGCGCCTGCGGGTCGTCATGCAGGCCGTCGCGGTGCTGGCGCTGCTGGCGGCGCTGGCCTGGAAAAGCCTGGACTAGGGGAGACGTAACATGGTGGTGCTCAACCGCATCTACACGCGTACGGGCGACGGCGGCGACACGGCCCTTGGCGACGGCAGCCGGGTGGCGAAAACAGCGGCCAGGGTAGAGGCGTACGGCACCGTAGACGAGACCAACGCCGCCTTGGGGCTGGCGGCGCTGCGCGCCGAGGGCGAGATAGCCGCGGCGATTGCCCGCATCCAGAACGATTTGTTTGATCTGGGCGCCGACCTGTGCGTGCCGCCGGAGCCGGAGGAGGAGGGACGGCTGCGAATCGACGACAGCCAGGTGGAGCGGCTCGAGGCAGAAATCGACGCCATGAACGAATCGCTCGCTCCCCTGAAGTCGTTCGTGCTGCCGGGAGGCAGCGAGCTGGCGGCGGCGCTGCACCAGGCCCGCGTCGTCAGCCGCCGCGCCGAGCGACGGGTGGTTGCGCTGGCGGAAGCGGACGAGGTGGGCGGCCCGGTGCTTCGCTACCTGAACCGCCTGTCCGACTGGCTGTTTGTTGCCGCCCGCGTTGCCAACGGAGATGGCAGCAATGACGTGCTCTGGGTGCCTGGCGCGAGCCGCGGGCAGAAGGAGGAGTCCGCGCCGGGCGATTGACGCGGGCGGCATGACGGGGATAGTGTGCGCCCGCCCGCCGGGCTGGTTTGCAGGTGATTCGGGCGGGCGGCAATTTCAACCAACTCTGCTGGAGGTCCCATGAAGGTCATCGTGCCCGTCAAGCGGGTGATCGACTACAACGTCAAGGTGCGGGTCAAGTCGGACCGCACCGGCGTCGAGCTGGCCAACGTCAAGATGTCGATGAACCCGTTCGACGAGATCGCCGTCGAGCAGGCGCTGCGCCTGCGCGAGGCCGGCGTGGCGGAGGAGGTGATCGCCGTCAGCGTCGGCGTCGCCAAGGCTCAGGAAACCATCCGCGTCGCTCTTGCCATGGGAGCCGACCGCGGCATTCTGGTCGAGGCGACCGAGAACCCCGAGGACGACATCGAGCCTTTGGCGGTGGCCAAGATCCTCGCCAAAATCGTCGAGAAGGAGGGGTCGACGCTGGCCCTGCTGGGCAAGCAGGCGATCGACAACGACTGCAACGCCACCGCCCAGATGCTGGCGGCGGTGCTGGGGTGGGGCCAGGCGACCTTCGCCTCCAAGGTGGAGATTGCCGACGGCGCGGCTTCGGTCACGCGGGAGGTGGACGGCGGACTGCAGGCCGTGCGGGTGCCGCTGCCGACGGTGATCTCGGTCGACCTTAGGCTCAACGAGCCGCGCTACGCGACGCTGCCCAACATCATCGGCGCCAAGAAGAAGCCGCTGGAAACCACCACCCCCGCCGACTACGGCGTGGACGTGACGCCGCGGCTGGAGGTGCTGGGAGTCGACGAGCCGCCGGAGCGCAAGGCCGGCGTGCTGGTGGGCGACGTGGCGGAGCTGGTGGACAAACTGCATAACGAAGCGGGAGTGCTGTAGCCATGGCCGTGCTGATACTTGCCGAACACGACAACGCCTCGCTCAACGAGGCCACCGCCAAAACCGTCACCGCCGCCAGGGCGATGGCGGACGACGTAACCGTACTGGTCGCCGGCGAGGGATGCGGCGCCGTCGCCGAAGCCGCCGCCAAGCTGGATGGCGTGGGCAAAGTGGCGCTGGCCGAAGCCCCCTCCTATGGCAGCGCCATGGCGGAGCCGCTTGCGGACCTGATCGTCTCGATGGCGGAGGGCTACACGCATCTGGTGGCGCCGGCGACCGCCAGCGGCAAGAACGTCATGGCAAGGGTGGCCGGACTGCTCGACACCATGATCGTCTCCGACATCACCCAGGTGGCCGGGGCGGACGAATTCGAGCGTCCCATCTACGCCGGCAACGCGATGCAGCGGGTGCGTTCCAAGGAGGCCAAGAAGGTGGTCACGGTGCGGGCCACCGCATTCGACGCGGCGGCGGAGACCGGATCCGCTTCGGTGGAGACGGTGGAGGCGGTGGCCGACCCGGGGCTGTCGAGTTTCGTGGGCATCGAGTCGCAGACCACGGACCGCCCGGAGCTGACCTCGGCGCGGGTGGTAATTTCAGGCGGGCGCGGCATGGGAGCGGGCGAGAACTTCGCCATCCTCGAGTCGGTGGCCGACAAGCTCAAGGCGGCGGTTGGCGCGTCCCGGGCGGCGGTCGACGCGGGCTACGCCCCCAACGACATGCAGGTGGGACAGACCGGCAAGGTAGTGGCGCCGGACCTGTACATCGCGGTGGGCATCTCCGGGGCCATCCAGCATCTGGCGGGCATGAAGGACTCCAAGGTGATCGTCGCCATCAACAAGGACCCCGACGCGCCCATCTTCCAAGTCGCCGACTACGGCCTGGTGGCGGATCTGTTCGAGGCGGTGCCGGCCTTTGACGAGGCCCTTGGAGCGCTCGACTCCTAAGAAGACGGCCCGATACCCGGGACAGGCGGGACGGCGTCCCTTGCCAATCGCGCCCAGGAGGGCTATTGTGCAGTGCAGCAAAGCGGGCCGCATGGCCTGCAGGCCGCCTTGGATTGCGCGATGAGCATTGACAAAGTCGGAGTGGTGGGCGTCGGCACCATGGGCAGCGGCATTGCCTATGTGTTCGCGCTGGGCGGCCACAAGGTGGTGCTGCACGATTCGAACCCCGACGCCGCTGCCCTTGCCCTCGAGACGATCGCCGCCAGCCTCGAGCGGCAGGTGGCCAAGAAGCGGGTTACCGACGCGGATCGCGAGGCGGCGCTGGCGCGCATCGAGTTTGTCGCCGGCCTGGACGCCTTTGGCGATTGCGACCTGATAATCGAATCCGTCGTCGAGGACGAGTCGGTGAAGGTCGGCGTCATCCAGAAGCTGTCCGAAGTGGCGAAGGACGACGCCATCCTCGCCACCAACACGTCGACGATTTCGGTAACCCGTCTCGCCGCCGTCACCAGGCGTCCGGAGCGGTTCATGGGGGTGCACTTCATGAACCCGCCCCAGGTGATGGAGCTGGTGGAGCTGATCCGCGGCATCGCCACCGACGAGGACACCTTCGTCGCGGTGCGCGGGGTGGTCGAGAGACTGGGCAAGACCGTCACCACCGCCGAAGACTTTCCGGGCTTCATCGTCAACCGGGTGCTCGTGCCCATGATCAACGAGGCGGTCTACACCCTCTATGAGGGAGTGGGCACGGTGGACGGAATCGACCTGGCCCTGCGCCTTGGCGCCCGCCATCCCATGGGGCCGTTCCAGCTGGCGGACTTCATCGGCCTCGACACCTGCCTTGCCATCATGAACGCCCTGCATGCCGGCCTGTCGGACACCAAGTACCGTCCATGTCCGCTGCTGGTGAAGTACGTCGAGGCCGGCTGGCTTGGGTGCAAAACGCAGCGCGGTTTCTATGATTACCGCGGAGAGGAACCAGTGCCGACCCGGTAGCGTGCCTGCCGGCGGCGAACACGGAGGCGACAGCCATGTACGGACCACATCTTGGAACAGGCGGATCCGCCGGTTTGGGCGGAACCTGGAAGCCGCTGGCGCGGGTTGCTGCGCTTGCGATGGGGATGTTGGCGGCGCCGGCGCTTGCCGCGCCAGAAGCCTATGTCATCGACAAGAGCCACGCATCGGTGAACTTCCGGATTTCGCATCTGGGCTTCAGCGACGTCTACGGGCAGTTTCGCGAGTTCGACGCGGACATCATGTTCGACCCGGAGGATGTCGATTCGTCGAGCGTCGTGTTCCGCATCGAGGTGGACAGCGTGGACACCAACTGGAAGGCTCGCGACGACCATATCCGCAGGGCGGACATCCTCGACGTACGCAGCCATCCGCAGATCGTGTTTGAGTCCATCGCAATTGAACCGGTTGGTGAGAATCTGGTGTGGCTGATCGGCAACCTCACCATGCTCGGCGTCACCCAAGTGGAGACGTTTGAAGTCACCCTGAACCGCGTTGGGGACATGCGCGGCAAGACGGTGTACGGCTTTGAAGCCACCGGCGAGATCGACCGCACCCGCTACGGCTCCACCGCCTTCGCGCCGGGCATTGGCACGGTGATACCGGTGGTTATTTCCCTTGAGATATCGCCTCGATGACGAGGCTGTGGCCATGACCCGGCGCAACACTGCCGACTACTGGGGCCTGCCCTCGAAGCTGTTTCACTGGGTCATGGCGGTGCTGGTGATTGGCCTGCTGGCAATGGGCCAGTACATCAGCCATTTCGTCGACGACATCTACCGGGCGTTCGACCTGACCCAGATACACAAGTCGTTCGGCTTCGTGGCCTTTTGCCTGGTCGCCCTGCGCCTGGTCTGGCGCTGGTATGCGGGCGCGCCGACGCTTCCGCCGGAAGTGCCGCGGTGGCAGGTGCGGGCGTCGCAGGTATCCCACGTCCTGCTGTACGTACTGATGGTCGTCATGCCCGTATCGGGCTGGCTGTACGCTTCGGCCTCGATCAACCAGGATCTGTACCAGATACCCAACCAGGTATTCGGGCTGTTTGCGCTGCCTGACCCGTTCGTGCCGGGGGAGAAGGCGCTGGAGATGCGCTTTCGCACGGTTCACGACGTTGGCGGAAAGCTGCTGGCCGCGCTGGTGCTGGTGCATCTGGCGGCCGCCCTGAAGCACCATTTCGTCGACCGCAACCATATTCTGCGCAGAATGTGGTTTTAGGGGCCTGCCCCAGCGTGGCCAAGATTGCCCATGTCGAGCGGGAACAAGCATGCAAGCCCCATCATGAAACCGCGAAGGCGATGACGGGAAAGCCGCCAGCCGCTGATGCTGTAGGCATGGCGTTCGTGGCGGACAGTGTCCAGGCTGACCTGCGAATCAGTCAATGATCCAAGCGCACCTCTGTACCGCTGCGGGCGGAAGCCTGCGGGAGTGATGTCTCGCTCCGGAGACAGGCCACACGTGGGCAGCGGTTTTGAGAATAGACCTGATCACCAGGCAGCAGTAGAATCCCAGCAAACGCAAACTGGAGGCAGCCAATGAGCAGCACAGAGATATACGGTCGCAGCAGCGACCATCTAAACCAGCCCCCCCCCCAGGTGGTGAGGTGGAGAGGGCATGCAGGAAACCGTCGGCAAAGCCGGACAGCCAGAGGAGCGGCAACATGAGCCGCCGGAGAAGCGGCGGCATGTCGTCCCGACGGCCAGAAGCCAGCTGGGCGTCCCGCTGCATGGCTGCCTGGAGAATGGCTGCGACAGGATGCCGCCTCGGAGCGGCTGCGGCCTTGGTGGCTGCTGCTGCGGCTGCATCGCTTCTGCCTAGCGCGGCAGAGGCGCAGACCGTCACAGCCCTTATCAGCACTACGGCAAAATCGAGCTCAGGTGGCCGCACGCCGTCAAGGACAATATCTTATGCCCAGGGGTTTACGACCGGAAGCAATAATGACGGCTACAGACTCAGCAGCATTGTACTTCACGCTAATGCCCTTACCGACTTCGACACAGATACAGATATGGTCGTCACCTTGAGGGTGGAGGACAGATCTGACCCGAGCAACATCATTCCAAGCAGTACCGTATTTACCACGCTCACTAACCCAGCCAATATCGTTACAGGTCTGAACACCTTTACGGCGTCAGGAACCGTCACCCTGGCCAAAGACACCAAGTACTACATCGTCGTCGCGCAAGATTCCCCTTATTCCAGCGCTCTTCAGGGGTTTCAATGGAGCAGGGCGGGTTTCCAAGTCACCAGTCCCGATGCCGGGGTCGCAACTGGCTGGACCCTCGACGACGAATTCTTGGACTATACGATAAGCACTGATAGGTGGGATACGCAAGATGATCGGGTGTTCAAGATGCAAGTGAGGGGGTATGCAATCGTTCCCACGGTCGACGTGTCATCTCCAATGTCCGTAAACGAGGGCAATTCGGGGACGACAACGCTGAGTTTTGCCGTGGCGCCAAGCAAGGCGCCGGATGCTTCTGAAACTGTCCAGTACGAGATTACGTCCACGGGGACGGCTGGTACGGACTACACCGTCACAAGTGCCACTGGTACGCTGACCTTCACGACTGCCACTGCGCAGAACATCGACGTTACGATCAACGGCGACACGACCTTCGAAGAGGACGAAACGATCACGGTGACGCTGAACAGTCCAAGCGACGGACTCGCGCTGGTAGCGGACCCATCCTCCACAACCACCATCACCAACGACGACATGGAGCCCGTGATCACCATTTCCTCGCCAACCGTAGACGAGGGCGATTCGGGAGATACGACGGAGTTACGCTTCATGATGACGAAGACGGGTCCCACGGACCTGCCCGCCAGCATAGCCTACGCCATCACGGGTACGGCGACCGACACCACCGACTACATGCACACCTTGGCTTCTCCGATTCAGTTCACGGCGACCGAGACGACGAAAGAGATCGTGATTGACGTTGCCGGGGACAATCTCGCTGAAGTTGACGAAACGGTGATCGTAACGTTGTCCTCTGCCATGGGCGCCAGATTCACTGGTGGCGAGTATGGCGAAAAATGGAGATTTTTCACTGATCTGACAGCGGAATGGCCTTCCGGCAGGTCATGGAGCAAGGCAGGAGACCGAGTCAAACTCCGCCGGGCCGGCAATTCGCCCGGCGAGCGCCATTCACACCACATCAAACAGCCCGATTCACCCTTTGAAGCAACACCCAAACCGTCT